>JAIQFM010000005.1 GCA_020073285.1 Terriglobia bacterium
GGGGATCCTGGAGCTCGCCAAGACTGACCAAATGTACACCATCGCAGAGGTGTACGAGTCGGACATTGGGCGCGTGCGTATCGGCCAGCGCGCGACGATTTCCAGTCCTGCGCTCGGGCGGCCGGCCCACGGAACGGTCGACAGAATTGGCCTCAAGATCGGCAGGCTGGACGTCATTGTCGAGCGGGTGATTGGGCAGCGCCAGGACGGTCGCGCTGGCAATCGCGAAGACTCCCGTGATCGCATTCAGGTCGCTCTGCGCGTGCGCTTTCTCCGTCTCCGACTTGGCGTCCTGTACGCGCTTCTCGAAGGGACCAAGCACCGCCGCCTTGTCTGCGCCCTGCAGCGGCGAATAACTCTCGAGAATCCGCTTCGCCGCCGTCGCATGTGCCCAGAGCGGTATTCCGTTCGCTCCATAAAACGAATTGCCCATCGAATGGTCGAAATGATAGTGCGTGTCCAGCGCGCCCTTTACCGGCACCGGGCTCACCAGGCGCAAAGCATCCATTTGAAACGACGCGCCCGCCGGCGTGGCGAATCCCTCGATCAGCAGCGCCCCGTCTTTTCCCACCAGGAAGCCGCCGTTGCACAGCGTCGTATTGCCTTTCGACGGATCGGAAATCGTTGCGTACAATCCATTTCCCACCTTGCGCACCGACGCAAAATCCTTGGCCACAATCGGCGTTTGGGACACCCGTGAATCGCTCTCCAACTCCGCCCCCAGGGCGGGCAGGGGAATCAGCTTGGCCACGGCATACAGCGCACCGAAACACGACGTCTTGGCGAGAAAACTCCGGCGTGAAAACGGACTAGAGTGGCTGGTTCCGCGGTCATCCTGGTTGCAGTCGATCATGGCTCCTCCTGAACTAACACTCACCGTTCTAACAGATAGCGAGCTTCAGCATGAGGCTCGTCTTCCCGTACGGGAATTTATCAAACTACCACCGGCGCAGGAATTTCGCCAAGTGTGGAAGGAGCAGGGGAGTGGGTCAATTCCGAGTCGGGCGTGATTCGGTGTTGCGTGAAAAATACTATAATAAATTGGCACACCAATGACGACAAGCCAAAGCAGTATTTTGCTGACGCACTGGGACCCCGACATTTACGTACCCCAGGTTGCGACCCCGTGGTTGCAGGAACTGGTCCTGTATTCGCTGCTATTCGGCCACGTTGTCGTCAGGGATGTGGACATATTTCAAAACCTGTCCATCGGTCGCCATCTGGTAATCTCTGACACGGATTTTCAGATCCTCGTCGAACTTGTGCGGAATGGCTGCATCGAGATTCTCACCCTCCGCCCCGAAAGCTACAAAGGCATGCAAACAGATCCGCTCATTGCACCTTTCACCGCGAGGTCGGAACGGCATAGCGCGTCTCGCTCTCACATGGGCGAGAAATGGCAGCCCGAGGCGTGGCAGCAGGACCTGTGCCTAAGATTGGATGCGGCTCTCTACAAGATTCCCTTCAGATACCAAGCCCCATTTCCCGACCGCAATGATTTCGCACCCCTCCTTGGCAAGCAGCTGAGCGGCGAACCAGTAAGGTGTGTTTCCTGGTTTAAGGACATCCGTGATGACGCCAGAAACAAGTTCATTGAACTATGCGCGGATGATTCTCTTTGGGAATCCTTTTTACTCAGAGGCGCAGGAAAGAAGGCGATAGTCGGCGAAGGCCAAGGTTTCTACCGAACGGCAGCGTATCAATGCGCGAAGGAATTTCCGGCGTCCGAGCGGGCGCTGCGCAACCTCATCCAATCCGTATATGCGTGGTGCGAGTGTTCGAGGGAAAAGACCGAGGGACGATATGGCGGTCGGCTGTTGTGGGAAATTCCCCACTCATACGGCTCGCCTGATCAGGATGAGGTGGCAGCGGACTCTTACGTGAATATCCAGATAGTGCCAAGGCGCACCAAGCGCAAGCTCCTGATATCTGCCGTACCAGGGATTGCTGAAATCCTCGCTGCCACAAGGGACCACCCTGCATTCCGCGACTTCCAAGATACGTGGGCGGGGATTGGGCGGCCGGAAATATCAGAAAGAAGTTTCTGGATAGCCTATGAGCACTTGGTCGAAGCATTCGTGGAGAATGCCGCCAAGAAGCTCGTGCCATCCGGCAGCTCTTTGAGGTGGCACCTCATCGCTTCTGGGATCGCTCTTGCCGGAGATCATTTCGGCCTGTCGCTAGCGCAGGCAACTGTGACCGAGCAGTCTATTGGCTTCCTCGGACCGGGACTCTCGCGTTTTGTTAGGTCCGTTCTCTTCGCACAGAAGGCAAAGCGCGAATTGCTGCAAGCCGTCGAGATACGAAGCAACAAAGTCGATTGAATATCCCTGAACGGCCACGAACTCCGGTGTCGTCCTCAAACCGGAAATCGCCCCTCGACAAGCATTAGCGCCCAGGTGAATCGCTGGGTTTGCATTCGGGGCGTGACAGACTTGAAGTTGCCCATTGGGAGCCTTACGAGCATAGGGTGGAAAGAGCGGCGTAACTACTCGCGGGCACGTTGCAGTCTGTTTACTTGTTTAAGTCCGTCTTTCAGCACAGGGGAGCTTTCGGTGCAAGAAGGATTTGCCATTAGAGCAATGATGACTTCGCGAACGGCATGTAGAAACCAGCCTTCTTTGGTGTCTAGCTGACTTCGCTCGAAGCTCTTCGTAAACTCTTCCATGAGAACTTTGTGGGCATCTCCGCGAGAGATGAATGCGGCCTCTTCTATGGCGTCACGCAGAGTTACCTTTCCGAGGCGGCTGCCAAAATATCGCTCAAACGCCCATTCAATTCCGGGCGCAACAATATCTCGGTAATCATCCCTTGGGAGGAAAACCCCGCGTGTGAGCATCAGTTGCAAAAATCTCTCGGACGGAAATTCTAGGTTCGGCTCATTCGAGCCTACGACATCCGTTATTTTTGAGATTAGTACATCTCGTTGCCCAGCAGGCAAATTGGCCACGTCAGCTGCCGACAATGATTCCAAATAGAGGGCGATCTCGTGCAGCTTTCCGTGTGTCAGAACCTCCGATAATGGCCGGGACGGAAGTTGCAAGGCTCCGGACAGTTGCGAACTGAAAAGTCGAACGGTTTCTAACCTCCTGGGCTTGTCATCTATGCATTCTGAAATGAGGTCATCTATTTGCGGCGGAATTGTCTCATTCAGATTTGAAAGCGGTTCGTAAGCACCGTGCCGCAGCGCGTGTCCTGCAAGCGTTTCGTATAACGTGACGCCGAGAGAATAGACATCCGTTCGCTCATCAACAGGTTCACCGGCGTGCTGTTCTGGCGACATATAACCAGGCGTGCCGACGACAAATCCTGACTTGGTCAGCTTTTTCCCGTCTTCTGCCGAAATCGCAATGCCGAAATCCACCAAGTACGCCGACTCTTTATTGGGCGTGACGATTACATTTTCTGGCTTTACGTCCCTGTGAATAATCCCGAGTTTGTGAGCATAGTCCAACGCCGATGCCAACTGATGAAACCACACGCGAGCTTGGTTTATCGGTACGGCCCCGGACTCGTTTATGATGTCGCGAAGAGTTTGTCCCTCTATGAACTGGAAGATGATTAAGAATTTTCCATCGTCAAAATCGACATCGTAAATTGCTGGGATATTGGGATGGGAGAGCTTGGCGAGAATCCGCGCCTCGCGCTTGAATCGCTCTTGATCCGGCTCACTGAACTCCGTCAGTAAGGGGCTTAAGACCTTTACCGCAATGTCGCGGTCGAGGGTATTATCTCTGCCCCTGATGACCTTTGCAAATCCGCCAGAGCCATGCAAGGTAGTCTGAAAACTGAATCTTTCCATGATTCCAGCCTGAGTTTCCAGGGGACCTAAAGTTGATCAGATTCGGTATGTTAGGTAAGCCATTAGAGCATCTCCGTGCGCGAAAGTCCAAATTTAGAGGGTGATGTCAAAGTAACCCACTACCAGCACTAGCGCGCACGCCGCCAGAATTTCGCCGAGGCGTACAATCGTCGCTTCGCGATAGATCGCACGGGGTGAAAAGAATGGGGCGTTTGCGCTGGCTGTTGGTGATGTTGTGCTTTGGGGCGCCGCTGGTCGGGCAGCAGTTCAGTCCGTCGCTGTATCAGGAGATGCGGTGGCGAATGATTGGCCCGTTTCGCGGCGGGCGAACCGTGGCGGCGACGGGGATTCCCGGCAAGCAGAATGTGTTTTACGTCGGAGTCAACAACGGCGGCGCCTGGAAGAGCACCGACTTCGGGCACACCTGGCATCCCATCTTCGACGGCCAGCCGACCGGCTCGATTGGTGCGCTGGCGGTGGCGCCGTCGAATCCCGACATCATTTACATCGGCAGCGGCGAGGGCCTGCAGCGGCCGGACCTTTCGACCGGCGACGGAATTTACAAGTCCACCGACGCCGGCAAGACCTGGCAGCACCTTGGCCTGCGCGACGGCTGGCAGATTCCGGTTGTGCTGGTAGACCCGCGCGATCCCAACCGCGTGTTTGCCGCGGTGCTCGGACATCCCTACGGCCCCAACCCGGAGCGCGGCTTATTCCGCTCCACCGATGGCGGCAAGTCCTGGCAGAAGATTCTCTACAAGGATGAGAACACCGGTGCTGTTGAGCTGGCCTTCGATCCCAAGAATTCGCAGACCCTCTATGCGTGCCTATGGTCGGCGCGGCGTCCGCCGTGGACCACCGGCAATACGTTCAACGGTCCGGGCAGCGGGATGTTCAAATCCACCGACGGCGGCAACACGTGGCAGCCGCTGACTCAGGGACTGCCAACCTGGACGGACGGGCTGGGCAGAATCGGGATCGCCATCGCGCCCAGCAATCCCAACCGCATATACGCGCTGGTGGACGCGAATCCGGAGCAAGGCGGCTTGTATCGCTCCGACAACGCCGGTCAGACCTGGACCCGCGTCAACGGCGAAAATCGCCTGTGGGGACGCGGTTCCGACTTCGCCGAGGTCAAGGTGGACCCGCGCAATCCGGATGAAGTGTACGTCGCCAACATCGCGTTTTATCGTTCCATGGATGGCGGGCAGAATTTCACCGCCATCAAGGGTGCGCCGGGTGGGGACGACTATCACCGCATCTGGATCAACCCGGAAAATCCGGACATTATCCTGCTGGGTGTCGACCAGGGCGCAACCTTGACCGTGAACGGCGGGGCGACTTGGAGTTCCTGGTACAACCAGCCGACGGCGCAGTTCTATCACGTGGTCACCGACAACCAGTTTCCGTACTGGGTGTACGGCGGACAACAGGAGAGCGGGTCCATCGGTATCGCCAGCCGCGGCGATTACGGCGAGATCACGTTTCGCGATTGGCACACCGTGGGCACGGAGGAGTACGGCTACGTTGCGCCCGATCCGCTGAATCCCAACATCATTTATGGTGGCAAAGTCTCGCGTTACGACCAGACCACCACCCAGGCGCAGGACGTTTCGCCCGTCGTGCTGCGAACCGGCAAATATCGCTTCAACCGGACCGCGCCGCTGATTTTTTCGTCCGTGGATAAGCACGCGCTGTTTCTCGGATCGAACGTGCTGTTCAAGACCACCAACGGCGGGCAGAGCTGGCAGATCGTCAGCCCGGATTTGACGCGCGACCATCCCGGGGTGCCGCCCAACCTGGGCAACTTCGCGGTCGGCGAGAAGACTGAACATCGTGGCGTGATCTACAGCATCGGGCCGTCGTTCAAGGACGCGAACCTGATCTGGGTGGGCAGCGATGATGGGCTCATTCACGTCACGCGCGACGGCGGCAAGACGTGGCAGAACGTCACGCCGGCGGAGTTGGCGCCGTGGAGCAAGGTGGCGCAGATCGAGGCTGGGCACTTCGACATCAACACCTGCTACGCGGCAGTGAACCGGTTTCGTCTCGACGATCTACACGCCTACGTCTACCGCACCCACGACGGCGGCGAGACCTGGCAGAAGATCACCAACGGCTTGCCCGATGATGCTGCCGTCAATACCGTCCGTGAAGACCCGGAGCGCAAGGGTTTGCTCTTCGCCGGGACAGAAACAAGCATCTGGGTCTCCTTCGACGACGGTGACCACTGGCAGTCGCTGCAACTAAACCTGCCGGCCACATCGATGCGCGACCTCGTCGTCCATGGCGACGACATCGTAGTGGGCACGCACGGGCGCTCGTTTTGGATCCTGGATGACATCACCCCGTTGCGGCAGATGTCGGGGGAGGTGGCACAGGCCCAGGCGTACTTGTTCCGGCCGCAGGTGGCGCATCGCGTGCGGCGCAGCACCAACACGGACACACCGCTGCCGCCGGAAGAACCGGCAGGACAGAATCCGCCCGACGGCTCGATGCTCGACTATTACTTGAAGGGTGGAAGCCAACAGATTGCTCTAGAAGTGTTTGACGCTGCTGGCAAGCTGGTGCGCCGCTACGCCAACACCGACAAACCGGAGGAGATCAATCCCAAAGAGCTGAGCATCCCCACCTACTGGGTCAGGCCGCCGCGCGTGCTGCCGGTTTCGGCGGGCATGCACCGCTGGGCGTGGGACCTGCATTATCCGCCGCCGGCGGTGCTGCGCCGCGAGTATCCGATTTCGGCGATCGCGCACGACACGCCACTCTCGCCGCAGGGTCCGCGCGCCTTGGCGGGGGAGTACACCGTCAAACTGACGGCCGGCGGACAAACATTTTCGCAGCCGCTGACGGTGAAGATGGATCCCCGCGTCACGACTCCGGCCAGCGGCCTGCAACAGCAGTTCGAGATGGAGATCAAGATTGCCGATGCGCTGCGGCAGGACTACGACGCCCTCCAGCAGGTGCGCGCAGTTCGACAGCAGTTGAAGAACCTGGCGTCGCGTGCGCAGTCGCTGCCGGGGGCGATGGCTGACGACATTGCGGTTCTGGAGAAAAGTCTCAGCGCACTGGAAGGAACCGCCGGCGGATATGGCGTGCGCGCCCGCAGCGACAGCTTCGCGGCGCTGAACGGCAGCCTGGCGACCGTGTACGAAATGGTGGACAGCGCGGACGCGCCGCCGACATCGCAGGCGATGGCGACCTTTGGCGAACTGGAGAAGGCGCTGCCGATGCTGCTCGCAAAATGGAACGACGCTAAGGCCCGCGAGCTGCGTGCGCTGAACGAGAAACTGGCTTCGGCAAATCTGCCACTGATTCAGATTCCCGGCGAGATGAAGTAAAACATCAGGCGGGCGACAGCTCCACGTAAACGTTGTCTTTGCTCCACAGCCACGGTATGCGGGCCAGCCAATACTTTCCACGGATCGCCTGGCGCGCGGCGTTCTGATCGGCGGCCACGCGGGCGGTGGCGGCAACGTAGGGGCCGAGCGCGCGGCCGCGAATGGTGGATGGCGCAATCTCCACCCGCGGATTGTTGCGAATGCGTTTCATCTTGCCGGCGTGAGCTCGGCTGAAAATGTACAGCTTGCCATTCTCATCGGCGAACCACACCGGCGTGTGCACCGGCACGCCGCTTTTGCGGAACGTGACCAGGTCAATGTACTTGCGGCCGCGCAAATGCGAGAACGCATCGGGCATACGAGTGCAGTCTATCAGCCTTGCTATCGCCTCCCGCAGTTTCCCGAAGCTGAACAAGGTCGCGTTTCTCTAGCCGATGTCATCCCGACCGAGGGAGGGCTCCCGCGCGTTTTTGCCAGAGCGGGAAACCCGAGTCGAGGGATCTCTGTGTTGCCTTCATTGGCGCCACCAATTCTGAAACTGCTTTTGCCGCCGAGCACACTACCAGGGCTGATTACAATGAAGCGCAGTGAACCGCCAAGGTTTCTCCTATCGCGCGTGGCTGCGGGAGTCGGTGAAGCGGCGCGGTGTGCTGCGGACGACGGCCGCGCTGGCGGAGGGCGCATTCGAGATTGCGCGCGACTCTCTGCCATCTCGGCGGCGCATGCGTTTCGGTGACCTGGATTTCGACTGGGACTACCGCGTCGATACCACCTGGTCCAACCTTCCGTTGCGGACGCGCATCCGCGAAGTGTTTGTCGGACGCGCCTACCAGCCCAGCGATCCGCTGACCTTCCACCAAGTGATGGCGCAGCTCCCGATCGATTTCCGCCAGTTCACCTTCGTTGACCTGGGCTCGGGCAAGGGACGCGCGCTGCTGATGGCGTCCGATTATCCGTTCCGGCGAATCATTGGCGTGGAGCTGCTGCCGGAGCTGCATGACATCGCGCAGCAAAACGTGCGCCTGTACTCCAGTGACCGACAGCAGTGCCGCGACATCGAATTGCACTGCGCCGATGCGCGTCGCTTTCAACTCCCACCCGAACCGCTGGTTATTTTTCTCTTCAATCCATTTCCCGACGACATTCTGGGCGATGTCATGACGATGATAGAGCGGTCCAGGAGGGAAACGTCTCGGCCGGTTTTCGTGGCCTATCAGAACCCGGTGTCGGAGCGGGTGGTGGCGCAGTTTGCAAGTCTCCGCAAGATTGCGGGAACGATTGCCTATGCCATCTTCGAAGTCATGTAGTGCCGCACCTGGATCCGTCTCATCCTTTGTGTAGCGGATGTCATCCTTTATGTGGCCATTGTCATCCCGAGCGAGGGAGGGCTCCCGCGCGTTCTTACCAGCGCTGGAAACCCGAGTCGAGGAATCTCTGTTTTTCCTCTCTCGGCTACACCAATTCTGAAACTGCCTCACTCGTACCGAAGCGCTTCCACCGGTTCCATCCGCGCGGCTTTCAGCGCCGGCCAGAAGCCCGACACCACGCCAACTGCAGACAGGATGAAGAACGATGCCAGCAACACCACCGGTGAGGTGCGCAGGAAAATATCGCCCTCGTGGTTGGCCGTGTGGAACTCCTCGGCGTAAAGCGGCATGGGCGGCACCGTGTGCGCGATCACCCCGGCCAGAACCATGCCGAGCACTCCGCCGATGAAGGTGAGGACTAGCGCTTCCACCAGGAACTGCCCGAGGATATCGAACTTGCGCGCACCTACCGCCTTGCGCAAGCCGATTTCCCGCGTGCGCTCCGTCACCGAAACCAGCATGATGTTCATCACCCCAACCCCGCCCACGCCCAGCGTGAGCGCGCCGATGAGGCCCAGTATGACTTGCAACGCGATGGAGAACTGCTGAATTTCCTGCGCATCCTCCACCGTATCCCAGTCCTGCGTCGCCTTGTCATCTCTGGGATCAAAGTGGTGGCGGCGGGCCAGAACGGCGCGCACGGCTTCCCGAGCCTTGAGGTGGAGGGAAGGAGTAAGCGGCGCATAAACGATCATCCCAGGATCGCGCACATCCATGACATCGCGATAGGTTTCGAACGGCAGGAAGACATTCTCGTTGTCGGGGCCGTTATTGGAGGAATCCTGGATCTTCAGCTTCAGCACGCCGATGATCAGGAAGTCCTGCCCGCGAACGCTGACGTATTGCCCGACGGGATTGATCCCGCCGAAAATCCTCTTGGCCGCCAGCGGGCCAAAGATGACGACGCGCCGGTGCTCGATGAAATCCGCTTCTTCGAAATACCGCCCCTCCTCGACGTTGAGCTTGCGAATCGCGCCGTAGGGGAACTGCACCGCCTTGCTGGAGATGGTGATGACGCGGTTCTCGTACTTGCACGGGAGGCCGCTGTCGTCCTCGGCGCTGACCCCCTTGAGCAGCGGCACCTCATCGCGAATCGCCTGGATATCCTCGTACTTGAAATGGATACGGCGTCCGGCGCGCTCGCCGCCCGCCTGCATGCTGGTCTGCCCGCCCCAAGAGAGGATGACGTTATTGCCGATGCCGAGGAACGCATTGAGCACGCTCTCGCCGACACCCTGGCCATAACCAAGCAGCAGCACTACCGTGACCAGTCCCCAGGTGATGCCGAGCATGGTCAACGTGCTGCGCAGGCGGTGGCGCGTCAGCGATTGCCAGCTCTCGACAATAATTTCCTTCAGCCACATGCTGGTTTACTCGTAGCGCAGGCACTCGATGGGCGATAGGGAAGCGGCCCGCCGCGCCGGATACATTCCCGCCGTGATGGTGATCAGCGACAACGTCGCAATGGACGCCAGGATTGCGCCGGGAACGATGACGGGCGCCGGAATGAAGTCCGGCAGCGCGGCTCTTTGCAGCGCGCCGCACACACCCAGGCCCAGCGCGAGGCCGATTGCTCCGCTCAACGTCGTGAGCGCGGCCGATTCGGCGAAGAACTGCCGCTGAATGTCGGCGGCGGTGGCGCCCAGCGCCTTGCGCACGCCGATTTCGCGCGTGCGTTCGGTCACCGACACCAGCATGATGTTCATCACGCCGATTCCCCCCAGCGACAGCGTCATCAGCGCCACCGCGCCGAAAAACATCGTCATCACCGCGAAGATTCTCTCCGACAGCTTGGCGCCGTACATCGTGTCCCAGGTGAAGAGCGCGTATTTGTCCTGCGGATCGAAGTGGTGAATGCGGCCCAGCGTGCGGTACACCTGCGCGATTGCTTCTTCGTGCTGCTCCGGATCGGCAACCTCGAATACCAGGTTGTTGATGTAGCCACGGTCGATCCATGGGCGCTCCGGGGTGCTGGGCGGCGGATAATCGCGCGCCATGGCGGAGTAGGGAACGAACAGTTGGGTGTTGTCCGGCCCAGAACCGTAGCTGCCGTTTTGTTTTTTCCTGTCGAGCACGCCGATGACCTGGTAGGGATAGCCCGCCATCACCAGCGTCGCCCCGACCGCCGGCTTGCCGCGGAAAAGTTGCTGTCGCGCTTCGTCTCCCAGCACCACCACGCGTCGCCCCTGCGCTTCGTCTTCCGTCGTCATCAGCCGTCCTTCGGCGGCGGTGAGAGAGCGGAATCCCTGGTATTCCGGCCACACGCCGCGCACCGGGCGATTGGCGGCGTTGAATGCGCTCACCTCCGCCACCGGCCGGATCATTTCCGGGCTCACCGTCTTGATCAGGTAACACTCTCGCTGGATAGCCCGCGCGTCGTCCACGTGCAACCGGATCGGGCGTCCGGCGGCGTAGCCTCCCGCGTCCGTGCTGGTGCGTCCGCCCCATACGATCACCAGGTCCACGCCGATGGTGCGCAAGCGGCGTTTCTGGTCGCGATTGAAGCCGCGCCCCAGCCCCACCAGCAACACCACCGAAGTAATGCCCCAGATGATCCCGAACATGGTCAGGAAGCTGCGCATCTTGTGGGCGCGCATCGAGCCCAGCGTCTGGCGGGCTATTTCACGGAGATTCACCGAGTGCTCCCTGAACGCCGTCTGGCAGCGGCTGCTGGCTTAGACGCAACGCTGGCAGGAAAGTAAGCGACCTCGTGTTTCAACTGGGATATACGGAAACGGGAAGCCGCCGGTTCGGCTCGCCTCAGCTATTTTGCAGCGCCGACCCGGCCAAGATTCGTCAAATTCCAAATAGCCGGTTATCATTTCACCCCGGGCGCGTGGCGATAGGTTCCCCCGCGTCGCCGCCATGGCCGGAGGAGAGTCGAATGAGACGGGTGCTGGTACTGATCGCGGTGCTGGTTTTGGGGGTGGTGTGTGCGGCTCAGACGCCGGACACAGCCACCATTCACGGACAAATTCTGGATCAAACTCGTGCTGCCGTTCCCGGCGTGCTCATCACCGCAACGAATGCCCTGACCGGTTTGCAGCGTAGTGCGACCACCGGCGACTCCGGCTTGTTCTCCCTAGGCGGCCTTCCCGTCGCCGGTGAGTACAGGATCACCGCCGTCAAGCAAGGGTTCGCGGACGTGACGCTGAATGAAGTCGGGCTAGTTGGAGGCAGATCGGCAAAGCTGGAGATCACTCTCACCGCGGCGGGCGTGCCGTCGGAAGTCACCGTGACCGGGGCCGCCGGTGAAGTACGCGCCGACCAGCCCCAACTCGGCAATTATCTTTCGTCGGCCCAAATCCAGGAAACACCGCTGCTCAATCGCCGCATCACCTACCTGCCCCTGTTGAACTCTGCCAACCGCCCGGCTATCAATCAGGGCGACATTTTCATGAACGAAAACCTGTTCAACACCAACGGCACCGGGCGACGCCAGACGCTGTTCGTGATTGACGGCAGCTCCGGGTCGGATGCCTGGGGCCGGCAGACAATTTTCACCAACGTTCCCGAGGACGCCGTGCAGGAGATGACCATCCTGACCAACGCGTTCTCCGCCGAATACGGTTTCACCGCGGGCACGGTGGTCAACATCGTGACCCGCAGCGGAGGCGAACGCTTCCACGGCGACGTGCTGGGCATGTGGCGTCCCGCCGACACGGCCGCGAGTCTTTCCGGATTCACCGCCACCTCGTCGAGCGCCACCGGGAACGCCCTGGTAACCGACACCCTGCGACAGGCAGCGGCGGCTTTCTCCGGACCGATCGGCAGCAGCGGGCGCACCCATTTCTATGCCGCCGGCGAATACAACTGGCAGAACCGCGGGTCGCCAATCATTTCGCCCCTCGCGCCCGGCATCTTTGTCGGGCATTACCGTGGATGGCTGGGATTCGCGCGCCTCGATCACCAGATCAACAACAAGCACAACCTCTTCTTGCGCGGCGACGTGGACAGCTTTCGCGATAGCAATCCCAACGGCACTGTGGGCGGCAACAACCTGCCCAGCGTCGATCGCATTTTCCGGCGGCGTACTTATGCCGTGGAAGGTGGCGAGACCGCCGTACTGGGCCCGTCGTTGCTCAACAACCTGCGCCTGCAGTTTCAACTGGCATCGCCGATCACAGCCTTTGACCCGGTAGTGTTCGGCACGCAGTTCGTTGTGCCCATCGCCGGCGCGGCGACATTTACTTCCGGCACGTCGCAATCCGCCAAGCTGCTGAATCGCCAGTACCAGGTCGGCGACACGCTGTCGGTGGTCCGCGGACGGCACACGTTGAAATTCGGGGCCGACGTTCTCCACGCGCGCAACGGCGGTAACAGCAAGGAATTCGGCGGGCCGATCTTCCTTGGCTCCTTTACCTACAATCTGTGCACACAGCCGGTTGCGACCTGCGAGAGCGCCGCCTACCTGAACAACCTGGCCAATGTCAGGAGCTACACCCAGAGCTACGGCAATGCGAACTACGTGGTCGGCGATACCATGTGGTCGCTGTTCGTGCAGGATGACTTCCGCGTGGTTCCCAACCTGACCCTGAACCTGGGTCTCCGGTATGAGCGTCAGACGTTCACCGACGCCGCCAAAAATTTCGCCCCGCGAGTTGGGTTTGCCTACAACTGGCGCGGCGACGGCAAGACCGTGATCCGCGGCGGATTTGGCATTTATTACTCGCAAATCGTGGACAACGCCGCCGCCAACTACGCGCTCGGCGGGCCCAACGGCGTTTTCAATTTCACGGCTGGCCCCGGCCAGGTCGGTTTCCCGGCCAGCGTCGCCGCCGCGCCCCTGCCCGCCTTTCCCGCCAACGCCGTGCAGCCGGTGCGGGATCTCTACATCCGTCCGGGTCAAAGCGCTTTCCTGGACCAGTTCTTTCCCACTTCCACCCTCATCGGATATCCCAATCGGTTGTTGAACCCCTACACGGAGCAGTGGACGTTCGGGTTGGAGCGGCAGGTTGCGTCGAACTGGGTGCTGTCGGTGGACTACGTCGGCGCGCACACGCTGAAGATCAATCGTCCGCTCGACGTGAATCCACCCGCGCCCTTCGTGCGCACCTTGACGGGGCAGATTCGCAGTGCGCAGGCCGCGAACTGCACGCGCCCGCTATGGGTATTGTGGTACGCGCAACACAGTCTCACCTGCAACCCCAACGCAGCCACTAACCCGCAGCCTCCCTACCGACTCATCCAGACCGATGTGAACAACGGGTTCGCGCACTACAACGCGCTCGACGTCAACCTGAGCCACCGCTTCAGCGAGCGCTTGAGCGTGCTGGCCAGCTACACCTGGTCACACGCGACCGACAACGTGGATCCCGACATCCCGGGCCAGAATCCCAACGATCCGAATTTTACCGGCGCGGCGGAGAAAGGCAACGCCATATTCGACCAGCGGCACCGCTTCGTTCTGAGCGGGTCGTACGTGGCGCCCCTGAAGATCACCATCGGCGGCGTCTCGACCCTGGCCAGCGGCGTGCCCTTCAATATCGTGACCGGGAGCACCAACAGCGGTGACACCGGCGGGACCACCGACCGTCCGGTGGTCAACGGCGTTGTGCTTTCCCACAATGCCGGACGTGGGAAGGCCACCTACGATGTGTCGCCCTTTGTGGAGCGGCCGTTCGCACTCGGCGAGCGCGTTCAACTGAAACTACGCGCCGAAGCTTTCAACGTCCTCAATCACGCCAACTTCATCGGCTACAACGGGACTTGGGGCAATGGCGCCACTCCCGCGGCCGGTTTCGGGCAACCGCTGGTCGGCATTACGGCGCAACTGCCCGCGCGCGCGATGCAGTTTTCCGCCCGTCTGTCTTTCTAGGGCAGTCTAGGATTTTCTGCGTCGCTGCCTTGGGTGGCGCAGGTCTTTAGTGTCTGCCCGGAACGCAAGGTCAAGCGCGCGAAGCGCGCGAAAGAACGTAGCCCCCGGCGTGAGCCGGGGGACAATGGCCAAACGCGAACAAGCCCGCTTTAGCGGGCGAAAGAACATCAGACTGCGCATTCCGTTTAGCGGATTTCAACAGTGCCAGTCTGCGTGAGAGCCAGTTCTGGCATGATTGCCGGTGGCGTGAAAGCCGCGACCGGGTAGCCCCAGCGGGGCGATTGACAGTAGCCCGCCGCTTCAGCGGCGGGCGCATCTGAAGTTCTCACGCACACACGAAACGCAATCCCCAGCCGTGTCGTACAATGCCCGGTTCACGACACCAGCCGTAGGGAGTTGAAATGCGCAATCTTGCCTTCCTGGTCCTTCTTACATTGCTTTCCATGTTCGCAGCGGCGCAGGGACGACGCGGCGCGGCGCCCTCCGAGCATCCTGCCGAGGCCAAATCCGACGAAGCCCCCAAGCCCCCTGTCGCCGACAAGGAAAAGGAAAAAGATGCGCCGGAGGAAAAGCCGGTCATCACGCATCACCAGATCGCCGTCGGCGGCAAGACCTTGCGCTATACCGCCACCGTCGGCATGATGCCGATCAAGAACGAGCAGACCAACAAAGTCGAAGCGCACATGTTCTATGTCGCCTACACGCTGGACAATCCGCCATCGGGACGCCCCCTGACCTTCGCCTTCAACGGCGGGCCGGGTTCCTCGTCGGTGTGGCTGCACATGGGCGCCATCGGCCCTAAGCGCGTCAAGATGCTCCCCGAGGGCGGCATGCCCGCGCCCCCCTTCCAGGTTGAGGACAACCAATACACCTGGCTCGACGCCACCGACCTGGTTTTCATCGATCCGGTCGGTACCGGCTACAGCCGCGCCCTCACGCCGGAGTTGGGCAAGAAATTCTGGAGCCTCCAGGGCGACATCGCCTCCGTCGGCGAATTCATCCGCATGTACCTGACCCGCTCCCAGCGCTGGACCTCGCCGCTGTTCCTCGCCGGTGAAAGCTACGGCACCACGCGCGCCGCCGGATTGTCCGGCTACCTGATCGACCGCGGCATTCCGCTGAACGGCATCACCCTGATTTCATCCGTGCTGCACTTTGAAACCCTGGGCTTCGCGCGCGGCAACGATCTGCCCTACATCGCCTACCTTCCCACCTACGCCATGACGGCGCAATACCACAAGAAACTGCCGCCCGATGTGCAGGCGATGGACGGGGCAAAATTGCTGGCCGAAGTCCTGCAGTGGGCCAACACCGGCTACACCGAAGCATTGCAGAAGGGCGACCGCCTTAGCGCGGACGAGCGTCGCGCTGTGATCGAACGCCTCGCGCGTTACACCGGCTTGAGCCCCGCCATCATTGACGAGCACGACCTGCGCATCGACCAGCAAACCTTCGGCCGCGAACTGCTGCGCGACCGCAAACTCGTGGTCGGACGTCTCGACAGCCGCTTCGTTGGACCATCCTCGCCGGGTGATGGGCCGTTTGCCAACGACCCCAGCGAAGCCGCCATCCGTCCACCCTTCACCACCGTCTTTAACGAGTACGTTCGCTCCGAGCTCGACTATAAGACCGACCTGATCTACTACATCCTCGGCGGCGGCATTGGCGCGCAGTGGGACATGGGCACGGGCGCCCGCGGCGGATTTCCCGAAACCGCCGACGCCCTGCGCCGCGCCTTCGTCAAGAATCCCTACATGCGCGTGCTGGTGGCCGAAGGCTGGTATGACAACGCCACCCCCATCAACGGCATCGAGTACACCCTCAGCCACATGGGCCTGGACGCCCCCATGCGCAACAACATCTCGACCGCGCAGTATCCCGCCGGCCACATGGTCTACATCCAGGCCACCTCGCTGGCGAAGATGAAGAAGGACGTTGTCGACATGATGCAGCAGGCGCTGAAGGGCGGAGGGAATGACTTGAGCCCAGCGAGGTAAATCGTGATTCATGTCCAACACTAAGTAAAATGTGGGATGCGATGGGCTGCCGTGACAGGTTTCCAGCACGGTAATCTTGACATCCTTGGTAGCACGGTGCTACCTTTCTTGGTGATGAAGCATCCAACATATCCCTTGGGCCAGGTTAAGGGACTGATGCGAGATGGCAGTTGGATTATTACTAGCGAGGCAGTGGACACGGCGGGAGAGCTCGGCTTCGACGAGGACGACGTCTACGATTGTGTGGTCAATCATCTCTCCGAAACGCACTTCTACAAGACGATGCCTTCTGAAAAGAAGGCATCTTGTATGCAGGATGTTTATCACATCACGTATGGAGGGGCACGACTATACGTGAAATTGCAGGTACGGGTTGAAGCAGTTGTGATTTCTTTCAAAGAGCAGTAGGGGGTAGAACCATGAATTGTGCAGTATGCGGAGGAGCGGTCAGTCAGGTCGCCGAAAAGAGATTGGGCCGTTACCGTGATGAAACCGTCGAGGTGGAGAGCGAATTCCTGCGTTGTGAAGAATGCCAAGAGGAATTCTTTAGTCCAGCCCAAATGAGTGCACACATTCGATCGGTGAAAAACGAGATCAGGAAGAGATACGGGCTGCTGCCGCCCGAGAAAATCGTAGCAATTCGCAAGAAGCTTGAGTTGACCCAAGACGAACTGGAACAGCTGTTAGGGACGGGGCCTAAAGTAGTTGTGCGATGGGAAAGCGGAAAAGTCATTCAAGGCAGGGGTCAGGACAATATACTCCGGCTGCTTGACTGCGATCCAACCATCGTTAAAACCCTGCGCCAAATTCAGCAGTTGCGACATAACGAGCAGGACAAGTATCAGCGGGCCAACAAGCCAAATCCGAAGATGGTTGCACAGGCGGTCTAACCGATTAGATCGCAAATCACAAATTACAAACAATTACAAATTACTTCCACGCCCCTTCCTCCCCCGGCACATACCCCGGAATCTTCTTCCCTTGCAGGTAAATCTCGAACCAGTTGACGATGTGCTCCAGCCGCTCGATGCGGTGCCACGGCTGGCCGGAGCGCGACAATTCGTGCGACTCGCCGGGAAAGCGCACCATCGCGGTCGGCACCTTGCGATACTTCAACGCGCGAAACATCTCCTCGCCGCCGGCGCCTTCCGGCGTGCGCCAGTCGGCATCGCCCAGGATCAGCATCAGCGGCGTTTTCACCTCGTTGATGTAGGTGATCGGCGAGCGCTCCACGTAATCCTGCGGATCCTCGAACGGGGGCTTGCGGAACCAGTTGGGCTGGAACAGAGTGAAGTCGGCCGAGTACCACCACGCCGCCCAGCTCGCGATATCGCGCTGCGCCACCGCCGCGGCAAAGCGCGTGGTGTGCCCAACCACCCAGTCGGTTAGCAGCCCGCCGCCGCTGCCGCCGGTGACGCCCAGACGTTTTTCGTCAATGTACCCGCGCCGGATCAATTCATCCACGCCCGCCATCAGGTCTTTGAAGTCGTCTCCGGGATAGTGGTACTGGATGATGTTGCCAAACTCCTGCCCATAGGTCGTGCTGCCGCGCGGATTGGGATAGAGCACGACGTATCCCTTGGCGGCCATCCACTGGAACTCGTGTTCGAAAATGTATCCGTACGCGCCGTGCGGCCCGCCGTGGATGTTCAGAATGAGCGGGTACTTCTTTTTCGGATCGAAGTCCGGCGGCTTCTGCGCCCACGCCTGGATTTTCTTGCCGTCGAAGCTGGTGTAGGTGATCTCCTCCGGCTCCGTCAGGTTGAGTTGCGAAAACAGCTTGTGATTGATGTCCGTCAGCCGCTGCAGCGAGCCGTTCGGCAGCACGACAAACAGGTCTCCGATGTTGGTCGGCGTGGAGACACGCACCACCAGCATGGTTCCGTCGGGCTTCTCAACATACGAGCCGACGGCCTGGTCACCGCGAGTTACCACCGAGTTCTTCCCGGTAGCGACATCGAAGCGCTCCAGGTTGCCGCGTCCCTCACGCCCGACCAGGACCACCAGGGAGTTTCCGTCAGCGCTCCACAGCGGACGCGATCCGCCTGAGGCACGCGGCGATCCCTGGTCGCCGAACACAGCCGAGCCTACGTCCCAGTCAAAGTTCGCGGTCAAATTGCGCGGCTTGGCGCCCGGCGCCAGGTCTACGACCCACAGGTCCTCCTGGGTATAAGAGCGCACCGGCTGATTGGGCGCGCCCAAGAACGCCATGCGCTTGCCGTCTCGGCTTACCGAAATCGAGGACAGCGCGCCGCCCTCAAGGCGCGTTACTTCTTTGCTCTCGCCGCCACCGGCGGGCACCTCGTAGACCGCGTTCTGCGGCAGCTCGTAATAAGGCTCCAGCGACCGGTTGGACACGAAATAAATCTTCGAACCGTCCGGCGCCCACGTGATCTCCTGCTCGGAGAATTCGCCCGATGTAAGTTGCTTCGGCTTGATTCTCTCATCGACGCCGCCGCCGACCGCAACACTCCAGATGTGGTTGCGATGAGTGAAATCCAGGTATCCGGCGCCGTTCAGCCGATAGATGGCGCGGCTGATCACGTGTACGTCGGATTCGTGCTCCGGCTTGGCGCACTTCCCCTTATCTGTGTCGCCGCCATTCTCCTTATCGCCATCTTTATCCTTGTCCTTGCCGCCCTTGCACGCCTCCTTCGCGAGATCGTCGGCATTGGTTGCGCTGTTGAAGGCGATCGTGCGCCCGTCGGGAGACCACGTTGGCCGCGACGCACCCTTGGGCAACTTGGTCACCTGCCACGCTTCGCCGCCGGTGAGGGGAAGGATGTATATCTGCGGCGGCTGGTGCTTGCCGTCTTTCTCTACGCTACGTGCGAACGCCAGGCGCGTGCCCTCGGGCGACCACTGCGGCGACGTGTCCCGCGTCCCCGAGGTCAGCATCCGCGGCTCGCCTCCGCGAGTCGAAACCGTCCAGATCGAGGTGTCGTAATCGTCCTTCTTATCGTTGACCACGACTCGCACGAACGCCACCTGCGTGCCGTCGGGCGAGACCTGCGGATCGGCAATCCAGGTGAACTGGAACAGATCTCTTTCCGTGATCGGACGTTTCTCGGCCGATGAAGTGGCTAGCGTGAACAGCAAACAAGCGGCCAGCAGGGCGGCGCAGCGGCCGCGAGCAGGTGTCATGACGCGCTCCAGATTGGAAATATCGTTATACGACAGGCCGAAGCCACACCGCGGTTGCGAGGCGGTGGAATGATATCAAACCCGTTGCAAAGGTCGGCTGTCCGCGATGATTACGAGCCCACTGCGCCCGTCGTCTTTACCGCGCCCGTTTGCGATGCCGCGCGCCATGCCACCAGCGGCCACGCCACCAGCACCACCGCCGCGCCCACCGCCACCCACCCATTCATCCGCAGAAAGGCATTCGGCTGTTTTAGCAGGACCGCGGCCGCGGAAACCAATCCCAACAATCCGCCGATGAGGAAATACGCCATCGCATTGAAGCGCACGATCCGCCGCACCACGACCCAGATCGCCACCAGCGCCACCAGCCGAATCACTAGGTGCTTGGCGAAATCCGCCGCACTGCCCCAATCGCCCGCCAGCGCCAGCGCCGCGCCGAACAGCAACGCCCACTGCATCCAGCGCTGAGGCAAGTAACAGGCTATGAACCCAGCCGCCAAGCCGACCAGCGCCGTCGCCATGATGCCGGTGCTGAGCGCATGACCGATCGCCTCCGCCCCCGGCAGATAGGCGTCCAAACCCGACGGTACGGCTGCCTCCAGCGAGCGCATCATGGTCGGCACTGCCTGCGACGCCAGATACGATAATCGTCCCAGTCCTGCCAGCGCCGCCGTCCCGCTCACGCCGACGATCAGCGCGTCGCGGTAGTAGCTGGCGGGTTGTCCGCTCCATCCCGGCAGCTTCTGCTCGCCGAAGGCGCGCGCCAGGTAGAACCATGCCAGCCCCAGCAGGTACGCCGCCGCAACGAAGCCGAACAGCACCGCGATGAACAGCGATACGCTCATGATTGCCCTGAACGTTCCCAGCGGCACCGCCGTCGGGTAATTGGACATCACGCTCGGCAGATTGTTGAACGTGGTGATCGCCGAACCCGCCAGCGCCACCAGCGCCCATTTCGCGATGCGCTTCCAGGGGACCGCCTGCTGTCGCAGGTTCTTGAAGAACAACACCAGCGCGGCCACGCCCAGTCCGGCGAAAAGTACCACTGTCCACACCGTGCGCAGCACGCGCGGCAGCGTCCGCTTCTGTTGATCGCGCTCCCATTGCTCCGGGATTTTGACAAACACGCGGTAGCCGGAAACTTCGTCGCCCAACACGTTTAACTCGGCGCGCACGTGCGCCGCGTCCGTTCCCGATCCCGTCGCGGCCCGCTTTTCCTCCCAGACGAAATGATGATCGGTGCGCGCCGGCCGCGCCTCCGCGCTGGAGTCAACCAACCTCCACTGTTGCAGGTCAAGCTGCTTTTCATCGCGGAGATACGTCTCCGCCTTCACCTGCGCCTCCTCGCGCGCGAGCTTCGCGCCCGGCGTCTTCTCTTCGATGGTGTGGTGCACGGAATGTAGCGCGCCGTCCGGGCGCAGCACCACTGCGTACTCCTCTGTCTCGCCGTCGCGGAAGTAGCGCACGCGCCACAGTGCCAGCGGCACTTTGTCCTGGAAAACGCGGTTCGCGCCCGCAATGCCGATCTTCCGCCGCAGGAATTCATTCACGTAAGCATCGGAGCGGTTCGCCAGCGTGGTGACGCGGTGATAGCGTTCCGGCTTAACTCCGCGCGCGCGCAGTACGCTGTCGGCGCGCTCCGCTGCCTGCTGCGCGTCGATCTGGAAGCGCAGGAAATCGCCGATCTGTTGCGGCTTGATCATGCTCACCAGCAACAGTCCCAGGACGCCGCAGCTCACCACGAACTTGATGTTCCAGGCGCTCAGCGCTTCCACCGGCGCTGTTTCGCGTTCCACCGGCATGGCCTCGGGTACGGGCTTCTCCGTCAGCACTTCCGCACGGTTCAGAAGCGCTTCGTCGGGCTCGAATCGTCGCCTCGCCAGGTAGAATCCGCCGGAGATCAGCAGCGGAATCAGCGCGCCCGCTGCCACCAGGGCGCCCGACGCGCGGAAGTACAAATTGCCCGAGCGCAGCAGGAACAGGCTGATCAGCGCCGCGTCCACCGTGTAGTGCCACACCAGCGTTGCCAGGATGCCGTAGCGCAGCATCACCACGCCCGCCACGATTCCTATCAATCCGACTTCGATTCCGCGGATGTAGCCAGGCTGCTGCGGATACGTCGAGTGCAGGAACCCCCAGAAAAACGCCGGCAGCACCACCGCCAGGACGCGCGAGTTGGTCACGCGCATCAGGAAAGGAATCGCGAATAGCCGGAAGAGGAATTCCTCGCTCGTCGCCGCGTATGCGCCGATGGTCAGCGGAAACAGCCACGGGAACTTGGTGCTCAGCACGTCGGTGTACGGAATGTCCTGCGGCGCCCATACTCCGACTTTGCTGCCCAAGAAATAGAAAAGCACTACGAAGCCAATGTGTCCCGCCGCCATGCCCAGGCCGACAACGCACGAGCGGAAAAACTCCTTGGTGCGGATTCCCGGCAGCGTCCACGCCACGTTCAGCCGCAACTGCTCCGGCTGCGACCAGCGGTAGAGTGGCTCGCCGGCTGCTACCGTCAACGCCACCATCAGTCCAAGCGCCAGGCTCCCGACGATCGCCAGCGCCAGGTGTTGCACCACGAACGACGGGTACGACGAATTCGTGTCGTAGCCGGCGCGCGTCATCGGCCAGTTGTTCGCCGTCATGGCGAAGAACAGGATGGCGAGCACGAATCCCAGCTTCAGCGCGCCGCTCCAGCGGACGATGCCGCGGCGGCCAAGACCGAACAGTACCCACAGCATCGCGCCGTTGAGGAACAGGTAGGGAATCACCGCGATGGTGCCGTAGAAGGTGTTGCTGGAGCGCAGTTTCTGGTAGCTGCGCTGCCAGGCTTCCGGCACTTTCAGGAATTCGCTGGAAGCGCCGGGCTTGTCGCCCTGCACGCCGACGCGCAACCGGTAAGGCGCGCCGTCTTCACGCGGCGGCGCTTTGAACCCGTGCCGTTCCCAGGTAAAACTCCAGTCGCGGCGGTTGGGACGGTCGTCGGAGTTGGCCTCCGCCGGCAGAAAATCATAGGAGGCGAATTCCGCGTACTGTGCTCCGGCGAACTTTTCCGCGATTGCCAGCGCCCTATCGCGCTCCAGCTTTGCCCCGGCCCGCGCTTCCTCGATGGTGTGCGAGAACCCAACCACTCGTCCCGCTGGGCTTACGCTGACGCTAAACTCCTCCTGCTGCTGTGGCCGGAAAAAGCGCACGTTCCAGGCCCAGACCACCACCGGCCCGGCCATGAGCTTGTTGGCCTGCTCCAGGCCGACCTCGCGCTCCAGGTAAGTCTTCGCGTTCTCGTCAACGTGGAACACGATGCTCGATTCGTAGCCATCCACCGTCATGCCGTTCTCGGCTAGGAAATTGCGCGCCGTTTCCAGCGCCTCAACCTTGGAGACCTTGAGGTTGAGCGCGGCTTCCGGAAACGCGGCGTGGAAGTAGCGGACCGCGACAACGGCGCCCACGATGCCGATTACGATCCATGCGAGCAAGGTTTTGAGGTCTTTTCCTGTCAGGCGGGACACTCGGTTCTCCGTGAGAAACAGGCTGGCTTGTGCGGGCATCCTAAGCTGCCGCTTGCCGGGAGTCAAACTCCCAAATCGCTTGGGGCAATCAGCGCAATACCGAGCCTGTCGTAACCCCGGATCGGTTCACTGGCCACTGATCTCTGATCGCCGGCCACTATTTCGTCAGCACCACAGGTTTCTGCTCATACGGCTGAATGGTCACCGTCAACGTCTTACGCTTCTCGAACTGGTCCTTGGTCACGGGGAAGCTGAAGACGATTGTCCCCTTCTGCTCGCCGCCGGGCGCGACTTTGGCCTCCGGCAACAACGCCGGCAACGTGTTCTGCTTCAGGTCAGGGAAGGCCTGGTAGTAACGCTCGACATCGACGGCGGGCGCGGCCTCGTCGGAAAAATCGCCCTTGTCGGTCTTCAATTGCGCCTTGATGTCGTGGATCCAGAGCGGCTTCCGGCCGGAGTTGTTCAAACTGACGTTGACCGCGACCAGCACGTTGTCGCCCTGGATCTGGACGACGTTCACGTTGTCGATGGTCGCCTTGCCTTGCGGCTTGGCCTTGGTGACCCACGACAGGATCGCGACCACCACAGCCACGACGGCCAGCGCGATGACGACAGGTTGCCAGGGTGGAAGAGTCCATTTCGCCTTGTCGAACTCTTCTCCCATGGGGACGTGCGCGCGATCGTAGTTGTCGGCGTCCTTGTTGACGACCTGCGGTTTTGCCGGCGTCGTGCTGGGATTAGGGTTCGGTGTCGGACTGAGTTTTGCGTTGTTCTCCGGCATGGCGGAATTCCGTTCTGCGCCCTCGGGCGCTGCTCGCTGGTGAGATGCCGTTCGTACATTCACCGCTAGCCACTGGCCACTGCTTCTTCATCGCTTTGGCGAATTTTTCCGCGGGCAAGGTGTTGAGTACGTCGTCTTTTGTCAGCCACGCACGGCGCGCCTGCAACACGCCATACTTCATCTTCTCCATGTGCGATGTATGGTGCGAGTCGGTGTTGATAACGATTTTCACGCCGCGTTCTTTGGCCATGCGCAGATGGCGATCGCACAAATCGAGGCGATCCGGATACGCGTTCAACTCCATTGCGACCGCGTTGCGCGCGGCGGCGGCGAGCACGGCCTCCATGTCGAACTGGTAGGCGTCGCGGCGCAGCAGGATGCGCCCCGTGGGATGGCCGATGACCGAGACGTTTTTGTTCTCAATCGCCTTCAGCAGGCGCCCCGTCATCTGCTGCGGCTCCTGGTTGAAGGCGGAGTGCACGCTGGCGATGGCGATGTCCATTTCCTCCAGCACCGAATCGGAGAGGTCGAGCGAGCCGTCGGCGAGAATGTCCACCTCGATGCCGGCGAAGATGCGGATGCCTTCGAGCTTTTCTCCGGCCTTGCGGATCTTCTCGATGTGGGCGAGAGCGCGCCTGTCGTCGAGGCCGTTGGCCATGGCCAGATTCTTGGAGTGGTCGGTGATCGCCATGTACTGATAGCCGCGGGCGCGCGCCGCTTCGGCCATCTCCTCGATGGTGCACTTGCCGTCGGTTTCGACGGTGTGCATGTGGACGTCGCCCTGGAGATCGCGCTGCTCGATCAGCTTGGGCAATCGGTGTTCGATGGCCGCTTCGATTTCGCCACAGTTTTCGCGCAGCTCAGGAGGCGGGCAGTCCATCCCGAGCTTGGCGTAGATTTCTTCTTCCGTCCTGCCGGCGACGCGCTTGTCGGTGTCGAGCTTCGCCAGCCCGTATTCGTTGAGCGTGAAGCCGAGCTTGAGCGCGCGCTGGCGCAAGGCGACGTTGTGCGACTTGGAGCCGGTGAAATACTGCATGGCGGCGCCGAAGGACTCCGGCGGAAGCAGGCGTACGTCCACCTGCATGCCGCTGCGCAGCTTGAAGCTGACCTTGTTTTCGCCGCGTGCGATGACGTCGAGGATGCCGGGGAAGCGCACGATCTGCTCGATCACGTCGTTGCGCTGCTGCTCGTGCGCACAAAACTTGCCGGTGATGAGCATATCGAGGTCGCCGACGGTTTCGCGGCCGCGGCGCAGCGAGCCCGCGGGCGTAATCTTCTCCACGCCGGGCATATGCGCAAGATGATCGCTGAGCTTCTGCGCGATGGCGTCGGCGTCGTCAAGGCAAAAGCGGCCGGAGATGCGGCGATAATCCTCGATTGCCTTGAGGATTTTCTGCTCCTGCTTCTCGCCCATGCGCGGCAACTCGCGGAGCTTGCCGGTGCGCGCTAACTTCTCGACACCGTCCACATCGCAGACCTGGTGCGCGCTCCACAGCAGCGCGATGGTTTTGGGACCAAGGCCTTGGATTTTGAGCAGCTCGAGCATCGAGGGATGGTATTTCTCCAGGAGCTGCGCGTGCAGTCCGATCCGGCCGGTCTCATAAAGCTCCTGCAGGTGCGCGCTCATGCCCTTGCCGATGCCGGGAATTTCCAGCAGCTTCCTGGGTTCCGGAATCAGGGCCCAGATGGGCTGGTCGAGCGCTTCGATGGCCTCCGCGGCGCGGCGATAGGAGCGGACGCGAAAGGAGTCGTCGCCGTTGATCTCCATCAGGCTGGCGGTTTCGTAGAGGATGGAGGCGATAGCCTGGTTGTCGAGCGGGCGCGGTTCGGGCATACGAGTAAGGATTTTATGCCCGCGAACAGGCTGTCGGCTATCGGCGGTTGGCGGTTGAGAATGGCCACACAACAAAGCCCAGCCTCAGTGGCTGGGCTAGCGGAGCGGTTGAATTTGGTGTTGCTAGGCGGACAACTTGGTGACGTTGTTGGCCTGAGGCCCCTTCTGGCCTTGAACGATCTCGAACTCCACGTCGTCGCCTTCCTGCAGGCTTTTGTAGCCTTCCGAGGTGATGGCGCTGTAGTGGACAAAGACGTCCGGACCATCGTCGCGACCGATGAAGCCGAATCCCTTGGCGTTATTAAACCACTTTACTTTGCCTTTAATACGAGCCACCTTTCTCTTCCTCCGTACGATTCCTGCGCCGCGCTCCCCCACGGGCGCGGTTAGAAGCCCATCAAACCACGGCTAATCGCGACGAAACGGGTTGCTGGCGCCACGCCATGGCTGAGCAGAAAACCTTACGGTTATTGGATGTCATTTTCCTGCCGTTGGGATGTGTTGTCAAGAGAGTATACAGGTACGGTAGCCGGCGGCGGGTGAAGTCGGCATCTGAGGCGCAGCGTCTCAACGCCCCGCGATCGAAGAGAACGAAGAGAATGTCGTTGCAGCTCTTCGGCCAGGTTGGAGTTTTTCGGCGAGCCACAACACGCCGCAGATGGTCTTGCCGTCGCGGATACCGCCGCTCATCACCATGCGGACGAGCTGGGAGAGCGGGAACATGCGCTTCTGGATGACCTCGTCTTCCTCGGGTTGGGCTTTGCCGCGCTTCAGGCCGGACGCGAGATAGACAGCCATGGTTTCGTCGAGGAATCCGGGGCTGGCGTAGAAGTGCAGCGCGCGCTGCCAGTGAGTGGCGGCGTAGCCGGTTTCCTCCACCAGTTCGCGCTTGGCGCCGGCCAGTTCGGTTTCTCCGGGATCGATGCGTCCGGCGGGGAACTCCCAGAGATGATCGCCGGCCGGATGGCGGTACTGGCGAGCGAGCAGGACGCGAGGCTCGGAGCGGGTGTCGTCCACGGCCATGATGACGATGGAGCCGGTGTGGCGTACGACGTCGCGGCGGGCGACGATGTTGCCGGGTTCCTGGACATGGTCGGTGGTGACGTAAAACACCGGCCCGCGATAGACCACGCGGGAAGTGAGGAGCTTAGCCTGCTTGGGCGTGGGGGAGCGGGACATGCCGTCAATATACGCGAGGAAAACGGGTCTGCGATCTGTGATTGGTGAATTGTGAACGGCTGGCGAGGGCAGATTGACAACTGTTATGCTTCCGCCACTTTATGCGCAAGCCAACCATCGCGATTGTCGGGCCGGGTAATTTGGGCAGCGCCATGGCGCGCGCGCTGCACGCCGCGGGATATCGCGTGGAGGAGATCGTGCATCGCGGGGGCGCATCGGGGAGACGCGCAAGGACGCTGGCGCGCGCCGTGGGAACACGCGCGGTCGAGTTGGAGGACGCGAAATTCTCCGCCGACATGGTTTGGATCTGCGTGAGCGATGGCGCGATTGGCGCGTGCGCGGGCGAGTTGGCGAAAACAGGGAAGTGGGCGGGGAAGATCGCGCTGCACTGCAGCGGCGCGCTGAGCAGCTGGGAGTTGAAGAGCCTGAAGCAGCGCGGAGCTGCCGTCGGCTCGATTCATCCGATGATGACATTTGTACGCAACGTCCGGCCGGAGTTGCGCGGAGTGACGTTTGCGATTGAGGGTGATCCGCGGGCGGTGCGGGCGGCTCGGCGCGTGGCGCAGGACCTGGGAGGGCGCGTGGTCGTGATTGCGGCGCGGCGAAAGCCCATGTACCACGCGTTCGGGGCGTTCACGTCGCCGCTGATCGTGGCGACGGTGGCGGCGGCGGAGCGGGTAGCACGCAAGGCGGGATTGAGCGAGGCGTCGGCGCGGGCGGCGATTGGACCGATCCTGCAGCAGACAGTACGCAATTATCTGGAGCGCGGCAAGGCGGGCGCATTCAGCGGACCGCTGGTGCGCGGGGACGTGGAGACGGTACGGCGGCATTTGGCAGTGCTGCGAGCGGTGCCGGAGGCGCGCGATGCGTATGCGGCGCTGGCGAGGAGTGCGTTGAGAACGTTACCGGTGAAGAAAAAGAAGGAGCTCCGGGAATTGTTGAAGCCGGCTCGTCGCTAGATCAAGAGGCGGCGTCGCTACGACAGGCTGAGGTGGCAAAAATTGGGCCCCGTGGCGGTCGTGTTCCCCGCCACGGGGCGATCCATCCACACGGCACTCGCGAGCACCCCTTGCGCCGCAGCTGCGCGGCACGCGGGCGTCGGGCGGACGGAACCAGCACGCGGGTTGGGCGCGCTGGCAAAGACCGTGGTGTAGGCAGCTTAGAACCGGCGGAGCGGAAGTCAACAAAACGGGCACGCCAGAAAGCGCCAAGGCGTAAACGGTCGGTTCCAGTTTGGGGCTGGTCCAGAAGGCACTTGTGATTGGCGCTTGGTGCTCCGTGTAACGATCTCCGATTTGTGATTTCCGATTGTGGCAGCCAAAAGCAGCGTCACCGGCGACTCATGCGTCCTCATTTCGCTGCGGCAACGGTCGCCGTCTGAAGGACAAACGAGAAGGTCGAGCCGCGGCTCAGTTCGCTGGAGACGCGGACGGCGCCGCCGTGGGCGCGAACGATGTGCTTGGCGATGGCGAGGCCCAGTCCGGTGCCGCCGGATTCGCGGGAGCGCGCCTTGTCCACGCGGTAGAAGCGCTCGAAAAGGCGCGGCAGGTGTTCGGAGGCGATGCCGGGACCGTAGTCGCGGACGTAGAACTCAACGCCGTTTTCGTTGTCGCGCGCGCCCACCTCGATGCGCGCGCCCGAGGCGGCGTACTTGATGGCGTTGTCAATCAAGTTGGTGAACACCTGATGGATGGCGTCCTTGTCGGCCTGCACCATCTGCGTGGCGGAATTTTCGAGCTGGATTGCGATGCCGCCGGCCTTGGCGGTTTCGAGGAATGTTTCCACCGCATCGTCGAGGAGGCTGGCGGGAGTAGTGGGGCGCAAGTTGAAGGCACGCTCGCCGGATTCCACCCGCGCCAGCACCAGCAGGTCTTCGGTGAGCCGCCCCATGCGAGCGGCGTTCTTGATGATGACTTCCAGAAAGTCGCGCTTGGTGGCGGGATCGGCGCTGTCGGATGCTTCCAGGTCAAGCAGCGTTTCGGCGAAACCTTGAATGGAGGTGAGCGGCGTGCGCAATTCGTGGGAGACGTTGGCGATGAAATCGCGCCGGGTTTTCTCCACGCGCTCGATGCTGGTCATGTCGTGAAGCACGGCGACGGCGCCGCCGCCGGGCAGGGGAGCGGCGGTTACGCTGAAAGTTCGGCCGGGAACGAGCGCGGCGGCGCGCGCGGTGCGCACTTCCTTTGTCGCCAGCGCGCCTTCGATGGCGGCGAGGACATCCGGGTCGCGGACGGCGCCGACCAGGGGCGAGCCGATGGAGATACGCGCGATGGCGTTCATCGGGCCGTTCGACCACTGGATGCGGCGGTCGCGCGAAATGGCGAGCACGGCCTCCTGCATGCTGTTGAGCAGCGCTTCCAGTTGCTTGCGCCCGGTCTCTACGGCGGCGAAGCTTTGTTCCAACTGGCGCGCCGTGCGGTCGAGAGCGGAGGCGACATGCGCGATCTCGTCGGCGGAGGACTCCTCGATGCGCGCGCTGAGGTCGCCGGCGGCGATGCGATCGGCAAAGGAGACGATGCGCTGCAGTCGGCGCGAAATCAGGCGCGCCACCACGGCGGAGATGATGGTGGCGAGGATGAGCCCAGCCAGCGACGCCCAGAGCAGGTACAGGCGCACGCGGCGCGTCATCTGCTGGATGGAGGAAAGCGGATAAGCGAGGCGCACGGCGCCGCCTGAGATGGGAGCGGCGACATAGAGAAACGGAATGCCGACGGTATGACTGGTGCGGGTGGAGCTGCCGACGCTGCCGCCAAGCGCGGCGATGAACTCCGGCCGGGTGGCGTGGTTTTCCATCTCGGCGGGATTGGCGCGGGTGTCGGCCAGGACACTTCCGTCGGTTGCGATGATGGTGGCGCGGGCGTCGGCGGCGCGGGAGACGTCGTCGGCGATGGCTTGCAGGCTGCGACGGTCGCGGTCCTGCTGTACGGCCTGCGCGAACATCGCGGCTTTCTGCTCTAGCGCGGTGCGGATTTCGTTGTAGAGCGATTCTTCCCACGCCTTGCGGACGGGGAAGTCGAGGGTGAGGGTGGCGACGGCGATCACCAGCACGAATGCGCCGAGCAGCTTGAAGAAGATGCGGTTGGTCATCGCGGCGCCTCGAAGCGGTAGCCAGTGCCGCGGACGGTCTTCAGATAACGCGGATCTTCGGGATTACTTTCGATCTTCTCGCGCAGGCGGCGCACGTAGACATCCACCGAACGCGGGGTGACGAAGGCGGTGTCGCGCCAGACGGCGTCCAGCAACTGGTCGCGGGTGAAGACACGGCCAGCGTGGCGGGCGAAATAGTCGAGCAGGCGGAACTCGGTGGCCGTGGTGGCGACCGTGTTTCCGCGGACCGTGAGCGTCATGGCGCCGGTGTCAATGCGCAGGTCGCCGAGTTCGCGGACGGAGGCGAGCAGCGGCGGTTCGAAGCGGCGCAGCACGGCTCTGACGCGCGCCACCAGTTCGCGCGGGCTGAAGGGCTTGGTGATGTAGTCGTCGGCGCCCAGTTCGAAGCCGAGCACGCGGTCGGATTCGGCGGCTTTGGCGGTGAGAAAAATGATGGGCGTGGCGGCCAGCGTTTCCGATTGGCGAATCTGCTCGCACAGCGCCAGGCCGCTGCCGCCCGGAACCATGATATCGAGAAGAAAGAGCGCGGGGTGTTGCTTGACAGCGTCGGTCAGGACGCCGGCGAGCGAAGCGTAGGAACGCACGACGTAGCCCGCGGCGTCGAGATGATGGCGCACCAAGCGGGTGATGTCGGCGTCGTCCTCGACCAGAAAGATTTGCTGTTTCACTTTACCAATAGTTTAGCCGGGAGTGTGCTTTTCGCACTAGGGCGGCGCGGGAAGGTGAGTCCTCCACCAACAAGATTAGCCTAGCGCCGGCTTGTTACAGGACGATTACAACGGCAGGAAATCGCGGGCGGAAGTTCCGTTCACCGGAAATTCATCCCTCTGTAACGCAGTTGTAACAATTCGCCGCTAGAAAGGACCATTACAGGAGGAATCCAACTGTGATACGAAAAATGCTGGTTTGCGCGGTCCTTTTCCTGACGAACTTTACGGCCGCGAGCTTGGCACAAACAAGTCTGAACGCCGCGGGTGCGACCTTCCCGTACCCCATCTATTCCAAGTGGTTCAACGAGTTCGCTAAATCGAACGGCGTGCAGATCAACTACCAGTCCATCGGCAGCGGCGGCGGCATCCAACAGTTGCACTCCGGCACGGTGGATTTCGGCGCCAGCGACATGCCGCTGAATGACCAACAGCTCAAGGACCTGGGCAAGTCGATCATTCAGTTTCCGACCGTGCTCGGCAGCGTGGTGCCGGCGTACAGCGTGCAAGGCGTGACGGGCGAGATCAAGTTTACGCCCGAGGCGCTGGCCGGGATTTACCTGGGGAAGATCACCAAGTGGAATGACAAAGCGCTGACCAGTGCGAATCCGGGATTGAAACTGCCCGATCAGGACATCGTGGTCGTCCACCGCTCCGACGGCAGCGGAACGACATTTGTCTGGACCGACTATCTCTGCAAGGTCAGCCCGGAGTGGAAATCGACGGTTGGATCCAACACCTCGGTGAAGTGGCCGGTGGGACTCGGGGGCAAGGGAAACGAAGGCGTGGCGGGAGTCATCTCGCAGCAGCCGGGCGCACTCGGGTACGTGGAACTGATTTACGCGCTCCAGAACAAAATTCCGTTTGGTCCGGTCAAGAATGCATCGGGGACCTTCGTGAAAGCTAGCCTGGATACGACCACCAAGGCAGCCGCGGGCACGAAAGTACCCCCGGATTTCCGCGTATCCATCACCAATGCTTCCGGCAAGGACGCGTATCCAGTATCCAGCTTCACGTATCTGCTGGTGCCAACGCAATGGCAGAACCAAGGCAAGAAAGATGCCATGGTGAAGTTCCTCACCTGGATGCTCGATCACGGTGAGCCCATGGTGACCGCGCTCGATTACGCCCCCCTGCCCAAGCAGGTGGCGGAGATGGAGCGGGCAAAGATCAAGGAGATCCGCTAGTCGAATTGGCGGTGAGGTAAGAACGCAAGGGCGACGGTGAAGCAGCCGGCGCCTTTTGTTTTGCTCTGTCTGTTCTGCCTTGCGATTTCGGCAAGCACAAATCGGAAGTACCGGTCCGCACTCTCATTTCGCGGGAAGTTAACAATCCTGTAACAAATGTCTGTTAGCTTGGCTTGCGAATTGAATACGCAAAAAAGACCGGAGTTGCACTTGGCCGACCCACAGCCGAATGTCTCGAAGCTGGAGGTTGTGGCGAGCACGACCCCTGAACCGGCGCCGCAGATGAGGCGTCCCCACGCCAGCACCGCCCCCGACAAGATTTTCAAGTACTTAACGGTGACGGCAGCGCTGTCGGTTGTCGCGGTAGTGCTGCTCATCGTTTTCGAACTGGTCTGGCACTCCCGGCTGGCGATCTCGAAGTTCGGATTCGGTTTCTTCGCGGGCAGCGACTGGGACCCGGTAAGCGGCGAGTTTGGAGCGCTTCCGTTCATCTACGGTACCCTGGTGTCATCGCTGATCGCGCTGATCATCGCCGTGCCGCTTGGAATCGGGGTGGCGATTTTTATCAATGAAATGTGCCCGCGCCGGCTGCGCACGCTTTTGTCGTTCACCGTGGAACTGCTGGCCGCGATTCCGAGCGTGATTTACGGATTGTGGGGCATTTTCGTGCTGGTACCGTTCCTCCGCGTACACGTGGACCCGCTCCTGAAGGCAAACCTCGGCTGGACCGGCCTGTTCACCGGCCCGATCTACGGAATTGGGATGCTGGCGGCGGGAGTGATCCTTTCCATCATGGTGGTGCCGTTCATTTCCTCCATTACGCGCGAGGTAATGCTGACGGTGCCACAGAACCAGCGGGAAGGTGTGCTGGCGCTGGGCGCGACGCAGTGGGAGATGATTCGCACCGGAATCCTGCGCAACGCGCGCGTAGGAATTACCGGCGGCATCATTCTTGGCCTTGGTCGGGCGCTCGGCGAGACCATGGCCGTGACGATGGTCATCGGGAACCGCCCGGAAATCGCGAAATCGCTGTTCGCGCCCGGATACACGATGGCCAGCATGATCGCCAACGAATTCTCCGAGGCCACCAGCCAGCTTTATCTCAGCGCGATTGTTGAGATTGGGCTGGCGTTGTTCCTGCTGACGCTGGTGGTGAACGGCTTGGCCCGGCTGCTGGTGTGGATGACGACGCGGGGCTCGCCCTCGAGGGTGTATGGCTGAGGCGCTGCAATCCGGGATGCCGGTCCGATTGAGCTTGCGCCGGCGGCTGGTGAATCGCGCCGTGATGGCCGCCACCGGCGTGGCTGCCTTGCTGGTGCTGATCCCTCTGTTCCTGATTCTCGGATTCTTGGGGGCCAAGGGAATCGGCTCGGTGAACTGGGCATTTCTGACCCACACGCCGGTACCGGTAGGGGAACTGGGCGGCGGAATGGCGAATGCCATCGTGGGCACGTTTATGATCCTCGGCATCGCCAGCCTGATTGGCGTGCCGTGGGGAATCGCCGGGGGAATTTACCTCTCCGAATACGGCCGCAATAGGTTCGGCAACGCCATCCGCTTCACCGCCGACGTACTCAACGGCGTGCCCTCGATTGTCACTGGCATGGCGGTGTACGGCCTGGTGGTGGTCACGCAAGGGCACTTTTCCGCGTTTGCCGGCGGCATCGCCTTGGGCATCATGATGATCCCGATCATCGTGCGGGCGACGGAGGAGATGCTGCTCATGGTGCCGCAGACCATCCGCGAGGCGGCGCTCGGCCTGGGCATTCCGCAGTGGCGGACCACATTGTCCGTAACCTTGCGCACCGCGTCCTCGGGAGTGATTACCGGTATCATGCTGGCGTTTGCGCGCGTGGCCGGTGAAACGGCGCCGCTGCTGTTCACGGCTTTTGGAAACCAGTTCTGGAACCTCAAACTCAACCAGCCGACCGCCGCCTTGTCCCTGCAGGTCTACACCTACGCGATCTCGCCGTACGAGGACTGGCACCGGATGGCGTGGGCGGGGGCGCTGGTGTTGATCGTGATGATCATGGGGACGATTTCGGTGGTGCGCATTATCGCCAGCCGCGGCATGTTGAAGGGAGCAGCCTAGAGTGGGGGTCGGAATCGAGGTTCGCGGGCTGCGCGCCTGGTTCGGCGCCTCCGAGGCCCTGCACGGCATCAGTGTGGAGATGCGACCCAACACCGTGACCGCCATTATTGGCCCGTCCGGCTGCGGGAAGTCCACTTTCGTGCGTTGCCTGAACCGCATGCATGAGACCATTCCCGGGGCGCGCGTGGAAGGCGAGGTAAGAATCGGTAGCACCGACGTGTACGGGAACGGCACCCCGGCGGTGGAAGTGCGACGGCGCGTGGGGATGGTTTTCCAAAAACCGAATCCTTTTCCGACCATGACGATCTATGACAACGTGGCGGCGGGACTCAAGCTCAACGGATTTCGCAACCGTCGCGAACTGGATGAAACCGTGGAGCGGTCGCTGCACATGGCCGCACTCTGGGACGAGGTCAAGGACGGGCTCAAGAAACAATCTGGGGCGAGCCTTTCCGGCGGACAGCAGCAGCGGTTATGCATTGCGCGCGCGTTGGCGGTGCAGCCGGAAGTGCTGTTGATGGATGAGCCGGCGTCGGCGCTGGATCCGATCTCCACGGCGAAGATCGAGGATCTGATCTATCAACTGAAGGAACGCTTTACGGTGGTGATCGTCACCCACAACATGCAGCAGGCGGCCCGGGTGGCGGAGTGGACGGGGTTCTTCCTCATGGGCGACCTGATCGAGTTCGACAAGACGCAGAAGATCTTTACCACTCCCGGCGACAAGCGCACCGAGGACTACATTACGGGCAGGTTTGGATGACGCGCACTCGCTTCCATGAAGGCCTGGACGAACTGAAAGACCGGCTGCTACGGATGGCGGGCATGGCGGAGCAGTCGATTACACGGGCCATCAACGCTTACCGTGAGCGCGACCGGGATCAGTGCAAGCTGGTGTTCGCAAGCGAGGCCGCCATCAACGCCGACGAGCGCGAAATCGACGAATTGGCGGTCGACCTGCTCGCCCTGCAGCAGCCGATGGCAGTGGACCTGCGCTTTATCCTCGCCGTGATCAAGATCAACGCCGATTTGGAGCGCGTCGGCGACCAGGCAGTCAACATCGCCGAGCGGGTCGAGCAATTGCTCACCGTGCCCGCGGTGGAGTTGCCGATTGACATTCCGCTGATGGCGGAGACCGCCAGCAAGATGATCCGGATGGCCCTGGAATCATTCGTGCTCGGCGATGCCGATTTGGCGGAGCAGGTGCTCACCATGGACGACACCGTGGACCGGATGAATCATGATATCGCCGACGTCATGATCGAACTGATTAAGAAATCTCCGCAAGTGACTGAGCAGGCGATGGATGCGATTATCATTGCGCGCAATCTGGAGCGCGTCGGCGACCACGCCACCAACATTGCCGAGGACGTCATCTTCTGGGTCCGAGGCGCGGACGTCCGCCACCACCTAGGCCGTTCGTAAATCCTACTGCCACGCATCCCCTCCTAAGGAATGAGACGCAGGGTAAGGTTGGGAAGGGGAAGACCTTCGAGTGCGGCGGTCCACGTGTCGCCTTTCGCCATGAGGTGACCGGCAGTGAGCGTGCCCGAACTAACGATTTCGCCCGCGCCGAGCGGCGGCTGGCCACGCTTCAGGATAGCCGCGGCGAGTTCGGCCAGGCAGAGCGCCGGGCTGCGCAATGAATTCTTGCCCGAGCCCTCCTCCGCGAATTCGCCGTTCCTCGACATGCGCACCTTGAACTTGGGGAGTTGTTCGATGAGGGTGGGGATGAGATCGGGTGTGACCGACTGGCGCTCGCCGACAATCAGCGCCGCGTGCAGGCCGAGCGAGGCGACGAAATCTCCCGGCTGAAACTTCCAGTCGGGGTAGGGGCAGTCGATGATCTCGAAGCCGAAGGCGATCCACTCGCAGGCATCCAGCGCGGCGGCGGCATCCAGACCTTCCGTCGTGATCGGCCGTTTCAGGCCAAACATGATCTCCGGTTCGATCTTCAACGAGCGCGCCTGGGGCAGCGCGATCTCGGCGGAATTAGCCTTGGCATAGTGCACGGTGTCGTCGTACATGTGCGCCCAGACCAGCGTCTCCAGCTTGAGGATGCGCCACATGGCCTTGTTCGCGAACCCGACCTTGCGTCCGGCAACTTTGTGCCCGGCCTGTTCGCGCAGGCGCTTGATCTCCCACTCGACGGCATAACAGGCGTCGAGATCGAAGCCTCGCGCTGAGGGTGGAACCGCGACCGTCTGGCCGGTTTGGTGGGCGGAGAGGAGTTCGCTTGCGACGGACTCGATATCGGCAGCCATCACTTTCCTGGGTTGCTCGGCAATCATCGCGATATCCGGCATTTTGGAGACGCAGCCGTTGCGGACTTCAGCCAGCAGCTTGGTGCAGGCGTAGATGGCGCGCGTGTGCGGCATCGGCACCTTGAGCCGCTCGCCGAGCTCGACGACCGCGGCGACAATGGCATCCAGCTCAAGCGGGCGTCCGGCTTCCAGGTCCTGCAGCATCGATGTTTTGTGCTCGCCGACCTTGGCGGCGCCGGCGATTCGCTGTTCGATGGTGATCGGCAATTCGAAGCCGAGCTTGGCGCCGAGGGCTTCGGTCTCGCGCATGATCTCGCGGACGATCCGCGAAACCTCGGGATGAAGCGCCATCTGCACCAGGGTGGCGCCGGTGAGGGCGCTGATGGGATTGAACACGACGTTGCCGAGAATCTTGACCCAGATTTCCCGGCGGATGTGAGTGGTGATGGGGCAGCGCAGCCCGCAGGCGATGAGCGCTTCGGCAATCTTGCGGCAACGGTCGGAGCGAGTGCCGTCGGGCTCGCCGAGCGAAATGCGGTTGCCCTCGGTGTGGCGAATGATGCCGGGCTCGATGACTTCGGTCGCGAAATAGACGATCGAGCCGACTACCTGCTGGGCGGGAATGGCGGCGGAGAGCGCGCCGCCCGGATCGACTCTCTCCAGCCGGGTTCCTTTCAACTCGCCGCCGGCGCCCTGGAAGTACCACCACGGAAGTCCGTTTTGCGTGCTGACCACGGTGGTCTCCGGCCCCACGACGCTCTTCAGTTGCGGCACAAGCTGCGGCAGGCTGTGCGCTTTCACGGTCAGGAACAGGACATCTACCGGACCAAGCTGGTCAAGATCGGCGGTGACGTTGGGGCGCGCTTCAAAGTCGCCGTCCACGCTTTGCACGAGCACGCCGCGTTCCCGGATCGCCTGCAGATGCCGGCCGCGTGCGAAGAGCGTAACCTCCAGCCCGGCGCGGGCCATCCGGGCGCCCATGTACGCTCCGACCGCGCCGGCGCCGGCAATCAGGAACTTCATGCCACATGCTCCTTGTTGCCGCACAACGTCTGCGCGACGATCCGGCGCTGAATCTTGCCGGTCGCGGTGCGCGGAATGCTCTCCACGATGAAAATCTTCTTGGGACATTCGAAGTGCGCCAGGCGCTCGCGACAGAACTTCAGCAGGTCGGCTTCGGTGTAGCCTTCGCGCAGGACCACGGCGGCGGCCACCTCTTCGCCCAGCGAGGGATGGGGCATGCCGAAGGCGACCGCCTCGGCCACGGCGGGATGTTCGGCCAGCACCTCGTCAACATGTCGTGGGGCGATCTTTTCGCCGGCGCGGTTGATGAGTTCCTTGATGCGCCCGGAGATATGCAGGTAGCCGTCGGGATCGAGCCAGCCCTCGTCGCCGGTGCGGAACCAGCCGTCGCTGAACGCCAGCTCGTTCTCCGCCGGATTGCTCTCGTACCCGCTGAAGACGTTCGGACCCTTGATGACCACCTCGCCGCGTTCGCCTTGGGGGCGATGATTGCCCAGCGAATCCATGATGCTGATCTCCAGGCCGGTGGGCAGGCCCACGGAGCCGGCTTTGCGCGGCGCGGGAGGCAGAGGGTTGGACGCCATCTGGTGGGCGGCTTCGGTCATGCCATAGGCTTCCAGGACGGGCACGCCGAAAACTTCTTCCATCTTGCGCATCATCTCGGGCGCCAGCGGCGCGCTGGCGGAGCGCACGAAGCGCAGCGAACCGCCCTCGCTGGGGCGCTCGTTGCTGCGGGCCCGGCCTGCGACCACGTGGTGGATGGTGGGCACGGCGGTGTACCAGGTGACCCGGTACTGCCGCACCAGGCGCCAGAACATCAGCGGATTTACGCCGCTGGGCGCGACCACGGTGCCACCGGAAAGCAGCGTCGCCAGCGTCGAGGCGACGATCCCATGCACGTGAAACAGCGGCATGAAGCAGAGGGAAACGTCGTCGGGCGAGAGAGCGTAGGTTTGGACAATGCTCTTCGTCGACTGCGCCAGGTTGCGATGCTGCAACGGCACGCGCTTGGGACGGCCGGTGCTTCCGCTGGTGTGCAGCACCAGCGCGATGTCGTCCGCGGTGGGCGCTACGGTCCAGGGCTTGGGTGAAATGCCTCGCAGGCGGACTGTGCCCTGGGCGTCGAGTTCCACCGGCAGGATCGGGATGCCGAGATCCGCGGCCGCCGGGCCCGCTTCGCCATCTTTCGGGCTGCAAATCAACACGCGCGCGGAGGTGTCCCCCAGGTAGAAAGCGAATTCCTGATACTTGTAGGTTGGATTCATGGGCGCGGCAGTGCCGGCGACGGAAGCTGCTAGGAAACTCACAATGGCCGGCAGCCCGTTGGACAGGGCAATGGCCACGCGTCCGCCGCGGCGAATTCCCGCCGCCGCTAGGGTGTCGGCCATGGTAAGGACCTGCTCGCGCAGCGAACCGTAGGTGACCCTGGCTCCGCTCTCAGGAATGATGATGGCGGTGCGGTCCGCGGGAGCTACCTGGATGACGTCCAAGACTGTGGCTACCGACTGCATTCGTGGTTGGTTCTCCAATATTATGGGTGCGCCGGCGATCCTTGCGCGTGCACCTTTGATGCGGGAAAGGTGAGCGGCGATTTCATAATTGAGGCAGGAGTCGAGGTGATTTTATTGGGACTGACCTGAAATGAAATTCGAACCGAAAAATATAAGTGGAAGCGGCGGGAGTTGAAATATTTCGGTTGTTGATTCAAGGTAACTTGGTGGTTTTTCGAGGTGCCAAACGGCGTCGAGGGAATAAGGGGTGGGCACCTGCGGCGCGTTCATGATGCCGTGCCGTGACGCTGATCGTGAGTTGTGAGGAAAGACATTAGCGCACCTCAATGCTATCCAGCATCCGAGCTATCTGAACATTCGTGCGTCGAACTCAAATCGCTGCGTCGCATGAAACTTAACTTTTGGGAAGTTCGGGTGGACAGGATTCAGCAGAAAATTCCAGTCGCCTCGAACGGCTGCGGAAGGGACGAGTAGCCCGGCGGTTTGTCCACGTCGGATCCACTTGTCTCCGAAGCGGCGCAGAGACTCGTCTCTCGTGCGGTACCAATCTTCCGGCAGTTCGTCGAATTCCAGCCGTTCGATCCCGAGCGCATCGGGGATGTCTCCTTCGATGAATCCGAGATCGGCCGGCAGGAGATTCGGTTCGAGATTCACGAAGGTCTCGACGGCTGCGAGTGCGAGCGAGGTTGAGGCGTACACCACTCGCACGCCACGGCTGTTCCAACGGCCGCCATAGAGCCGCGCTCCTTCACCGCTGGCGGCAGCGGCGGCGTAGCGTTCGCGGCATATTCTCCAGAACCGCATCAGCTATAAACGCCATAAGCGATACGGCCGAGAACATCCTCCACAGCTCGGGCGCCGAGATCGGTGTCGAGCTGGTCCAGCGGCCGTTCGCCGCCGAGTGCCCGGTTGGCGGTGCGCAGCCACTCGACTGCCTTCTCTTCATTTCCGATCATCTCGATGGCATTTGCGTAGACACGCGCCAGCCGGACTGTCCGGTCCGATTCAGCAGCGGTCAAGCGGGAATGTTGACTGAGACGACGAGTCAGCGTGCGCTGCGGAATTCCCAGCTTGCGCGACAGAACGATATTGCCGACATGAAGTCTCTCGGCAAGGGCGGTAAGGGAATTCGCCGGTAGCCCCTTGCGAACAAGTTGCGCCAGATCGTCCGGGTTCTTCACCACTCGGCCGAGCACTTTTCGGCCGCCCAGAACCTCTGCAATAGCTTCAGCCTCCATCTGGCCTCCTGGCTATTTATCTTACGCCATTTGGCCAACCGTTGCAACGGATGCCTTGTCGAGCAGGGTAGCAGCGCCTGGTGCAAAACAAATTGAAAAACGGCGTGCTGGAACCCGGCCGTTATCGCTTGTAAGTCATTTCATTCATAAATATAGATTGGTGGAGGCGGCGGGAGTTGAACCCGCGTCCGAAGCTGTCACTGGCAGAGAGCCTACATACTTATTCGCGTTCCTGCTTCCCACTCAAGGGAAACGTTCGCAGCCCACGCTCAGAACACGACAAGAAACGCGGGCCGCTAGCCCTGGTTCTCGCTCCCGCGCTCGGGCCGCACGCGGAAGCCAGCCTACTGTGCGACGCCCTTTCACGGCCCGTAGGCGAAGCCGCGGAGGACGGCTACTTAACTAATTAAGCAGCGTATGCCAGTGTTTGGTTGGCAATTATTGGTTTTGCACGCGATTACGGGTGTGTGCACCCCGGTATGCCTCTCTGCCGCAAGCATCTCCGTCGAAGCCGTGACGCCCCCATTCAAGCGGGGTCCCCGTCGCGCGTGGTTGTTGCGCGCAATGGGGTGCTCGGTGATGTGCGGCAGATCCCTTGTTTTCCCATTCGCCACGATGGCCCTGGGGCCGGCGAAAGAGGAATACGCAAGGGTTCTGCTGTCAAAGAGCTACTTGTAATTATGGCAGCAAGCTGCTGGAAGTCAACTCAGGGGATGATCCGGAATGGGACTGGACTTCGCGCCAGCGCAAAATCGTCGTTCGGAGACGAGGAACTGGTACCATGAGCCCAATCGAAACTTCACACATGCACGGAGTCCTCCAGCCATGGCTGACGTTCCAGTTCCGCACGGGGAGGCGCTGGAATCCCTCGAAGGCGCAATCGTGGGCCGATTCGCCGTCCGTGAACGCCTCGGCGAAGGCGGCATGGGGGAGGTTTATCGCGCCGAGGACACCAAACTTCGCCGGTCGGTGGCGCTCAAGCGCATGGCGCCACATCTGCGCTCCGATCCCCAATACCGAAACCTGTTTTTGAAGGAAGCGGAGCGCGTTTCGCGCTTCACCGACCCGCACATCGCCGCTCTTTACGACATCCTGGAACAGGGCGAGGACGTTTTTCTCGTCATGGAACTGGTGCAAGGCCGCAGCCTGCGCCAGCGACTCCGCGAGCCCATGTCCCTGGAGGAATTTCTCGGTATTGCGACGCAATGCGTGCAGGGCCTGGCGGCGGCCCACTCCCGCGGCATCGTTCACTGCGACATTAAGCCGGAAAACATCATGATCACCACCTCCGGCACGGTGAAGATTCTGGATTTTGGCGTCGCGCGTCGCGTCTCGCAGTCCGCCTTGAGCACCGCCGCCACCACCGGCATGAGCGGCACCGCCGGCTACATGGCGCCGGAAGTCGTGCTCGAGCGGGTGGCCGGCCCCACCGCCGACTTGTTTTCCCTGGGCGTGGTGTTCTACGAAGCGCTTGCCGGTTTTCATCCCTTCCTGCGCGGCACCTTTTTCGAGACCTGCGAAAGCGTGCTGCACGACGATCCGGTTCCGCTCGACCAGGTTGGCGAGACACCGCCGGAACTTGCCGCCATCGTGCAGCGGATGATCGCCAAGAATGTTGACGAGCGCTATCACCAGTCGGCCGAGTTGATCGAGCACTTGAAGCTGGCGCCACACGAGACGATCATGCTTTCCACCGGCAGCGCGCGCCCGCCCGCGGGCCCGGCCTCCGCGGCCAGCAAGCGTGCTCGTACGCGCCGCACACTGCGCCGGCAGCCGCGTTCGTTTTTCCGCTCCCGATGGCTGGCCGCGGGCTGCGCCATGCTCGTCGTCGTGATCGCCCTGCTGGCCGTCACCGGCGCTCCGGGAAAAGTACGCCGGTGGGTGAACCGGATGATGGGCGTCAAGCCGCAGCAGCTCGCGGTGCTGCCGTTTACCTCGACGGAAGGCGATGCCAGTGCGCAAGCCTTCTCCGCCGGTTTGACCGAGGCGATCAGCGCGCGCCTGGGAGGCGGAGCCGATGAGAGCATCCAAGTGGTTCCGACCGGCGAGCTCCGCAGCCAGAAGGTGGACTCGGTGGACAAGGCGCGGCAGCAGTTCGGCGTTGACCTTGTGCTCACCGGCAGCTTGCGGGAATCGGGGAACCTGGTGCGCGTCAGCTACATTCTGGAGGATGCGCGCACGCGCCGGCAGTTGCGCGGCGATACCGTCACCGTCACCGCCGGCGATCCTTTCGCCCTGGAAGACCAGGTCATGGCCAGCCTGCTGCGTTCGCTCCGACTGGAGCCCCAACGCGGCTCCGCCTACGGCACGAGCGAAGGTTCCGCGTACGTCTACTACCTGCGGGGCCGCGGATATTTGCAGGATTATACCCGGCAAGAAAACCTGGAGGCCGCCGTCGCCGCTTTTAAGAGCGCCCTCGAGCGCGATCCCAATTACGCTCTCGCCTATGCCGGTCTCGGGCAAACCTATTGGCACAGGTTCCAGGAACTGCGCGACCCCAGCCAGGTGAACAATGCCACCTTGGCCTGCGAACGCGCGCTGGCGATCGATCCCAAGCTGTCGCAGGCGCACATTTGCCTCGGCACTGCCTACACCAATACGGGCAGGTATGACGACGCGATTCAGCAGTTCCGGCAGGCCGTTGCCAGCGAGTCCACCAACGACGACGCGGTGCGCGGCCTGGGGGTTGCCTTCGAGAAGGCAAAGCGTTTCGCGGAAGCGGAAAACACGTTTCGCGCGGCCATCCGGTTGCGTCCGCACTACTGGGCGAACTACAACCTGCTCGGCGCTTTCTATTGGCGCCGCGGCCGCTACGATGAAGCAGCCAAGGTCTTCCAGCAGGTGATTCAGATTGCCCCGGACAATTACCGCGGCTACAACAATCTCGCCGGCGTGCACATCATGCAGGGCAAGTACGCCGAGGCCATCCCGCTGCTGGAACGCTGCGTCGCTATCCGGCCGAATCCTTCCGGCTTCGCCAACCTGGGCAGCGCGTATTTTTTTCTGCGCCGCTTTGACGAGGCTGTGCGCGTTTTTTCCCGTGCGGTGCAGCTCAACGCCAAGGATTTCGAGCTTCGGGGAAACTTGGCGGACGCTCAGTACTGGGCGCCCAGCCAGCGCCGCGCGGCGATGGAATCGTATCGCCAGGCGATTCAACTCGCGCAGCCCCGGCTGCAGGTGAATGCCAAGGACACCAATGTGCTTCTCTCGGTCGCGCAATACCATGGCATGATCGGCGAGAAGCAACCGGCGCTCGACTACCTGGCGCGGGCCCAGGCCGTCGATCCCAAGGCCCGCGATCTGCCGCGCAATGCCGCCATCATCTACGCCCAGTTCGGCGACCGCGCGCAGACCATGGATCAACTGGAAAAGTTCTTTGCCGGCGGCGGTTCCCCCGCCTACGTGCGGAGCTGGCCGAACTTTGATAGCCTCAACTCCGACCCCCGTTACCAGCAACTGATGAAATCGGCCGAAGCCGTGCAAGTGCACTGACGCGCACATGATTCGCTGACAATCCGCGGTCCACATCATGGCGGCCCGTAAGCAAATTCCGTATGAGAGGAGATGCATCGATGGCTAACAGCAGAGTGAGAATCGTGCTGGATTCCCATGGCAATCTGAAAGTGGGTGCAGGCATCGGCAAGAACGCCCAAGACCAGGTGCTGTGGCACAACAAAACTGGGATGGACGGCGTCACAATCGATTTTGGCGGCAGCAGTCCATTCGCCCAGAGCACGTTTGGACCGATCAACAACAACGCGACCGCGCCCTCCGGCCCTGCCACGACGATCGGGATCTTCAAGTACACCGTGAAGCTGGCCGGCAAACCGGATCTCGATCCCAACGTGATCGTGGACGATTAGAACGTTCCTGGGGAGTAGCTGGTAGCCGGGCAGGCCCCGGCTACCAGCGGGTAAATAAACCGCCCTCGCGCACCATAACTCCCAGACTGCGGCAATCGGCCATCTGCGGTTGGATTTTCCCGGAACCCCTAGCCCATGCCCGCTCATCCAACCTACGTGCCGACCGACTGTATCTCGTTCACCGCGATTCCGCACACTTCGCAGCTCTTCCGGGACTTTCTCTACGACTTCGAGCGGGTACAGCGCTTCTATTCCTACCATCCGCGGCAGCGCGACTGGCTCCCACGGGTGGCCGGCTCGCTGCACTATGACCAGCGGCGGCGCGACGCCGTGGCAGCCATCCTGGAGCGGCAGAACCGCACCTTCGGCGCCTCCGAGCGGACGCTGGCCAGCGTTCAACGTCTGCGCACCGGGGCTGCGGCTGCGGTCACCGGGCAACAGGTTGCGTTGTTCGGCGGGCCTTTGTTTTCCTTGTTGAAGGCGCTGACGGCGGTGTGCATCGCCGACCGAGCGCGCGCTCAGGGCGTGGATTGTGTACCGGTGTTCTGGCTCGCCACGGAGGACCATGACCTGGCCGAGGTCAACCACGCCACGCTGTTCACGGCGGAAGGGAAGCTGGAGAAGCTGATAACGGAGTCACATGGGACGCCGAATGCTCCCATCAGCGATGTCGGCTTGGGCCCGGAAATTGAAACGGTGGTGGCGCGCGCCGCGGAATTGCTCGGCGATAACGACATCGCTGTTCTGCTGAAAACCGCCTATCGTTCCGGTGAAACCCTGGGCAGCGCTTTCGCCAGGTTGTTTGCGGCATTATTCGGCGAATTCGGCGTGATCCTGCTCGACGCCTCCGATTCGGCGCTGCACGCCATCGCGCAGCCGGTGTACCGCGCCGCGGTCGTCGGAGCGGAGGAAATTGACAATGCCCTGCTGGCGCGCGGCAAAGAACTGCGGGCCGCCGGGTATCACGAGCAGGTCAAGGTCACGCCCGCGACGACGCTGCTGTTCGAGAAGCGCAGCGGCGCGCGCGAGGTCATCCATCGGCGTAACGGGGGATTTGCCATCGGGCATGACCGCGTTTCGCAAGAAGAGTTGCTGGCGCAGATCGCCGCCGAGCCGCAGCGCTTCAGCGCCAATGTCCTGCTCCGGCCTGTGGTGCAGGATTACCTGCTGCCGACGATCGCTTATACCGGGGGTCCCGCCGAGGTTGCCTACTTCGCGCAGACGGCGGTGGTGTACGAAGAAGTGCTCGGCCGCTCCACGCCCGTCCTCCCGCGCTTCAGCGCCACCCTGCTGGATGCGCGCGCGCAGCGCCTGTTCGGCAAGTACCACGTCAGCCTGACGGATCTGTTCCATGGGCCGGAGGTTTTTCGCGAGCTGCTGGCGCTGAGCGGCATCCCCGGCGAACTCGGCGGCGACTTCAAAGAGGCCGAAGAAGCGGTGATGGCATCGCTGGGCAAGATTGGCGCCTCACTGGAAAAGCTCGACCCCACGCTGGTGGAAGCCGCGGGCCGCGCCGGATCGAAGATGCTCTATCAGTTGCGCCGGCTGCAAGCCCGCGCCGGTAAAGCACAACTGCGCCGCAATCAAGAGGTCAGCCACCATGCCGACTGGCTAAGCTCGGTGTTGTTCCCCAACAAGAATCTCCAGGAGCGCGAAATCGCCGGCGTTTCCTTGCTCGCACGCCATGGCCGCGAGCTGCTGCACAGGCTCTACCAGGCTGCGCAATCCGACTGTCCCGACCACCAGGTCGTTCATTTGTGATTTGCGATTGGCGAATTGCGGAATGAAGAACGGTCGCGCTCACGTCCCTTTTTTCTCAATCAGCCGGGCGGTGAGCACCACGCCGTCGCGGTCGTTGTGCAGCTTGATGGGGAAAACGAGCACGTTCCAAGTCCAGCGGGCCGACTTGCGCGGCAGGTTGGGAAGCCCGCGAAAACCGCGGTCGATGTAGGTTTCGCGAGTATCGGCGACGGTCTGGACGATTTCGCGCCAGTCCTCGCCCACTTCGGGGAACTCCTCGAACTTGTTCTTGCCGACAAAGTACGGCAGCTTCTTCTCGAACAGCTTGGCAAAATAATCGTTGACGTAGAGCCAGTTGCCGTCGCGATCCAGGACCTCCATCACCACGTCGTCCCCCATGGCCTCGGAGATGCGCCGGTAGTAGAAGTCGCGCGCGTCCACCACCACGGGCTTGCCGCGGCGCTTGGCTTCAAAGCTGCGCAGCGCGCCCAGCAGGTCATCCACCGAGCTGTGGCCCTTGAGCAGGTGGATGTCGGCAATCCCGCCGAATTTCCGCTCCAGGGTGGCGGACAAAATGATGATCGGAACCTGGGGACGCTTCTGGCGCAGCGTATCGGCGACGTCGGTGCCAAACTTGCCCGCGCCCAGGTGGTAGTCGAGCACTGCGATGTCAATGTCGCCCAGTTTTTGCTCGGCTTCCTCGATCGAAGACGCCGTGACAACGCTGTAACCCTTCTGCCGAAGAATGGTCGAGCGCAGGACAAGATTGTCCTCCAGGTCGTCGAGTAGGAGGACGCGGATCGGTCTGCTCGGCTTGCCGGTCGCCGTAGGGACGTCAGCCATAGTTCAGGCCGTACATCATACGTGATGCGGCGGAAAGGCTCTAGGAATTAGGCGATCGGCGCACACGCGCCGCACCCGAGGTGAAGGCTTACTTCGTTTCACCCATGGGCGAGGCGGCTTTTGCTGAGCGAACGGCGCGGACCGCTTTCGAGAGTTCCGGCAGCTTATTGAACACGGCGACGCAGCGCAGCCACTGCCTGTTGTCGATGGCCGGGTAGCCGCTGACCGTCTTGCCCGCCTCCACGTCGTTGGGAATGCCGCTTTGCGCGGTGGCGATCACTCCGTCGCCGAGCTTGCAATGTCCGGCGACGCCCACCTGCCCGGCGAGGATGACGTTGTTGCCGACGACCGTGGATCCCGCCAGTCCAGCCTGCGCGCACAGCAGCGAGTTCTCGCCGACCTCGGAGGCATGGCCGACCTGCACTAAATTGTCGATCTTGGCGCCGCGCCGGATGCGCGTCTCGCCCACGCTGGCGCGGTCCACGCACGCGTTGGCTTGCACTTCGACATCGTCCTCCAGCACCGCCGGCCCGGACTGCACGATCTTGTGCCACCGGCCATCGCCATTCTTGGCGAATCCGAATCCGTCCGCGCCAATGATGGCGCCGTTCTGCAGGATGACGTTGTCGCCGACGCGGCAGTATTCGCGCACCACGGCATGGGCGTGGGCGAGAAAGTTGTCGCCGATGCGCGCCCCGCGATAGATCACCACGTGCGGCAACAGCACGCAGTGACTGCCGATCTCGACATCTTCCTCGACCACGGCGTAGGGCCCGATCGAGGCATGCCTGCCGATTTTCGCCGACGGGTGCACCACCGCCGTGGAGTGAACCCCGATGGGATGTCGCGGCGGGTGATAAAACAGCTCGATGGCGCGCGCAAATGCGAGGTACGGATTGGCGCAGCGCAGGGTGGCGGCGGCGATGGCCGGGAAGTCGTCGCTGACAATCACCGCCGACGCCCGCGTGGTTCGCGCGGCGGCCGCGTACTTGGGATTGGCGACGAAGGTGAGTTGTCCGGGAGCGGCTTCCTCGATACCCGCCACGCCGGTGATTTCCACGTCGTCACCGTCGAGACGAGCGCCTAGTGCGGCGGCGATCTTGAAAAGTTTCATAGGATGGTTGCCCAGATTGTAGCTTACGAACTGAGTAGCCGGTGCCGGCAAGCGAGCAGGAGCTTACTCGGTGAACATCGGCACCTGGCGCACGTCGGCGGCGCCGGCACGGCGGCGTCCCGCGGCGGCACCGATCACCGCCAACACGGTCAATTGCGACAGTGCACTCCGCGGCACGAAGATGCGCTGCGTGTTGGAGCGCGTGTCGGGCGGATTGATGAGGAAGCCGTCCGGCCCAACGAGGGTGAGATCGTTGGGCATCATGCCTTCCATAACCTCGTTGTCGCGGAAGCGCAGGCGCACCCACAGTCCCTCGGTGCGCGGGCGCGTGGTGAAGGTCTTGCGCAGCGAATCGGGCTCGCCGAATTCGCGCACGAAGTAGATTCCCTTGATGTCCTTCAAATCTATAGCGACAACGTTGCCGGAGGTATTCAGGATCTCGACCTTGCCGCCGGTGATGAAGTTGTTGGGCGACACGTAGCCGCTAACGGTGTCGCGATTGAGCTTGCGGACCACGACTTTCTTGTGGGTCGAAGGCATACCTTCAGCCGGTGACGCGCAAACTACAACGCATCAACTCAAAGCTAATTCTCGCACTTTTCCCGAGTCGAAAACCGAGTTAACAGCAGAAAGTAGCCAAAGGGTCAACGTTTGTGTTATTGTCGCAGGTTCGCGGCGGTCTAGCTGTGCTCGTAAGTGTCACGTAACGCGCCACTTACAGCCGAAACCTGGTCCCGGCTTGCTCCCCGCGCGCAACCGCTTCCAAAGCACGATGGCCGACTACATCTACACCATGGAGACCCGGCTCACGCCGGAGCAGCAGCGTGCCGTGAGCCTGGCGCAGGATGTCGCCCGCAATCAGGAGACCAACGTTTACCTGACCGGCGGGACCATTCGCGACATCATCTCCGGCTTTTCCATCCGCGATCTCGACCTTACCGTTCAAGGCAACGCCCTGAAGCTGCAGAAGGACCTGGAGAAAGCCGGCGCCATCGTCGAGGGCGTGGACGACGACACCAAGACGCTGTACGTGCTGTTCGCCGGAAACGTGCGCGGCGAAATTGGTATGGCCTACTCGGCGGTGTATGAGAAGCCGGGCAAACCTCCGCGCGTCGCCCCGTCGACCATTACCGAAGACCTGCGCCGCCGCGACTTCACCGTCAACGCCATGGCGCTGTCGCTGAACCCGGGCTCGCGCGGGCTGCTGCTGGATCCCTTCAACGGCGTGGCCGACATCGAGGCCAAGGTAATCCGCATCCTGCACAGCTACGCCTTTCTGGAAGAACCCTCGCGGCTGATTCGCGCCACCCGCTTCACCCATCGCTTCCACTGGCCGCTGGAGGAACGCACCCAGGCCCGCTACGACGCCGCCAAGGAAAGCAATTACATCGAGTACATCACCGACCGCGCCATCGGGCAGGAAATCGAAGCGCTGACCTATGAAGAAGACCCGCTGCATATCCTGCGCGCGCTGGAGAAGGAAGGCTGGCTGGAGGTGCTCAATTCGCGCTGGGCGGTGGCCAAGGTGGACACTGCGGGTCTGTCGCAGTTGCTGAAGACGCGGCAGCAGATGATGCAGTTCGGCTACAACGTGGACATGGCCCCCGCCGTCATGTACTTCCTGACGCGCCGGCTCAGCGATGCCGACATTCGCGACATCCAGAAATTGATTCCGCGGCGGCACTTCCTGGAAACGTGGCGCAACCTGGAAGACGATGCCGCCAAACTGGCAAAACGGCTCATAGGCAAGGAAGCGGCCACACCCTCGCGCACCTGGCAACTGCTGTCGGAGGCCAAGCCGGAGACCATCCTGTTCCTCGACGCCACCGAGCGCCAACAGGCGGTCGCGCAGAAGATCCAGAATTTCTTCGGCAACCGGCAAGGTTACGCCCATCACAAAGGTCGAAGTGAAGTCGAAGGCCAGCGGCATTGTGAAAAAGTTGCTGGTCGATTACGGCGACCGCGTGAAGAAGGGCCAACTGCTGGCCCAACTCGACAAG
>JAIQFM010000171.1 GCA_020073285.1 Terriglobia bacterium
GCCTTCGAAATCCTGCTCAGCGACAAGAACGTGCGCGCCGTGCTGATCAATATTTTCGGCGGCATCCTGCGCGTGGACACCCTCGCCAACGGCGTGGTGCAAGCGGCGCGCAAGACCAACATCCAGCTTCCCATCGTGCTGCGCCTCGAAGGCACCAACGTCGAACAGGGAAGGCAGATCCTGAAGGAAAGCGGCCTGAATTTCATCGTTGCTCAAACCATGAAGGACGCGGCCGAGAAGGTGGTCGCCGCGGCAGGACATTAGATCGGACGATCGGGCGATCCGGTGATCGGGTGATCTAGCAACGCTTTTGGTTGGCTCGTTTACCGAAAACCGACGACCGATAACCGACAACGCCTTTGGCTAAGAGCTAAAAGCTGAGAGCTAATCATGAGCGTACTCATCAACGAAAAAACGAAAGTTCTCGTCCAGGGCCTGACCGGCAAGGAAGGCACGTTCCACGCCAAGGCTTGCGCCGAGTACGGCACCAAGATCGTCGGCGGGGTCACGCCCGGCAAAGGCGGCGCCACGCACGAAGGCTGGCCGATTTTCAACACCGTGCAGGAAGCCGTGGACAAAACCGGCGCCGACGCCTCCGTCATTTTCGTTCCGCCGGCGTTTGCGGCCGACGCCATCATGGAAGCCGCCGATGCCGAGATCGATCTGATCGTCTGCATCACCGAGGGCGTGCCCACGCTCGACATGGTGCGCGTCTGGGAGTTCCTGCAGACGCGGCGCGCCCGGCTGATCGGGCCCAACTGCCCGGGCATCATCTCACCTGGCAAATGCAAGATCGGGATCATGCCGGGACACATCCATCGCGAGGGGCCGATCGGCATCGTCTCGCGCTCCGGGACGCTGACCTACGAGGCGGTGTACCAACTCACGCAGCGCGGCGTCGGGCAGTCCACCGCCATCGGCATTGGCGGCGATCCCATTATCGGCACCAATTTCGTGGACGCGCTCGAACTGTTCAACCACGACCCGCAGACCGAGGCCATCGTCATGATCGGCGAAATCGGCGGCAATGCCGAAGAGACCGCGGCGGAGTACATCCAGACCCACGTGAAAAAGCCGGTGGTCTCCTTCATTGCCGGCCAGACCGCGCCTCCGGGACGCCGCATGGGCCACGCCGGCGCCATCATTTCGGGCGGACACGGCACGGCGGCGGAAAAAATTCGCGCCTTGGAAGCCGCCGGCATCAAGGTCGCCAAGTCGCCCGCCGATATCGGCGACACCGTGATGTCGGTGATCGGCGCCACGGCGCGGGCGTAATTTGAGCTGCGAGTTCCGTGGGCGAGTCCGCGCAGGCGAAGTCCGCTCGCTTCCTTGTGATCAACCGCCAACTGCTAACGACTAACGACCGACGACTAACGACCAACGACTGAAATGAAAACACTGCAACGTACTCTTGCCATCGTGAAGCCGGATGCGGTCGCCAACAACGCCACCGGCGATATTCTTGCCACCATCGAGGCCAACGGTTTCCGTATTCTTGGGATGAAGATGCTGCACATCTCCAAGGATGAAGCGGAGGGGTTCTACGCCGTGCATGCCGGCAAGCCGTTCTTTGACTCGCTGACCGACTTCATGTCGAGCGGAATGGTCGTGGTGCTGGCATTGGAGAAAGACGACGCGATTAAAGCCTGGCGCGACCTGATGGGACCGACCAACCCCGCCAGCGCGGCGGAAGGGACCATCCGCAAAAAGTGGGGCTCGAGCATCGAGCGCAACGCCACCCACGGCTCCGACGCCGAGGATACCGCGCGCTTCGAGTTGTCGTACTTCTTTGCCGGATACCAGTTGGTGCACTAAACAGCTCTCAGTTCTCAGCTTTCAGCGGCCAGCCGAGCCGGCTTGCTGAGAGCTGACGGCTGAGAGCTGAGAGCTTGCATGCCCCTCATCCAAATCACGCTCCTCAAGGGCCGCACCACCGAGCAGAAACGCAAGATCGCCGAGCGTATCACCGACGTCATGGTGGAAGAGGCGAAGACGCCGCGCGACGGCATCGTCGTCACCTTCCTGGATGTCGAGCGCGACAGCTACGCCCGCGGCGGCGTCCTCATGCTGGACAAAAACAAGTAGTCAGGAGTCAGTGGTCAGCAGTCAGCAAAACAAGTAGTCAGGGGTCAGCGCTCAGCAGTCAGCACAAGGATAAGAACAGGTGCTCAGGAGTCAGCGGTCAGGAGTCAGCAATACCTTGCGGCTGACCCCTGGCTCCTGACCCCTGACCCCTGACTCCCGACTCCTCCTCTACTGTCCCGCATGCGCGAAGGCCGATTTCGCGCGCTCCTCAATCTCCGCCTGCGTGAGGTCCTCAATGTGCGTGGCCAGCGCCCAGACGTGGCCAAAGGGATCGGCGACCTGCCCGTAGCGATCTCCCCAGAACTGGTTCGACAGCGGAAACACGACCTTCGCTCCCGCCTCGGTCGCCTTTTTCCAGGTGGCGTCCACATCCGTGACGTACAGCGTCAGCACTACCGGACTGCCGCCCAGCGATTGCGGCGAGCGGCAACTGCCCTGAGGGAATTCATCCGCCATCATCAGGTGCGAATCGCCGATCTTCAAGTGCGCGTGCATGACTTTTCCGTCCGGCATGGTGCTGACCGGCCCAACCTGCTCCGCGCCGAAGACTTTCTTGTAGAACTCAACTGCCTTCGCCGCCCCGTTGACGATGATGTGCGGCGTAATACTGTGCATTCCACACGGAATCGGGTCTGCCATTTGACATCCTCCGTTCTTTCGTTGCTGTCGTTAGTTTTATTAATCAAACCGGCTGGTAGAGTTCGCGTGTGACGCTCTCCAGCAGCTTTTCCAGGCCGTTGGTGATGTAGTCGCGGAAGTAAGCTGACGTACGGTGCAGGTCGAGGGCCTCCGCATTGTCGTAGTGCTCATAAAAGAAATAACGTCGCGGATCTCTCGATGACTGGTGACCGACGTACATGCGGCAACCCGGCTCGCGCCGCGAGTGTTCCTGCATTTTCTGGATGAAGTGCCGAGCCTGGTCTTCCGCACCCTGCTTGACGGTGAACTGAACCAGCAAAACGAGCATGAGCGGCTCCCGGGTGAGGGATTCTAAATTCTCGCGCTCGTTTGGGCAATCGCTTGGCGCTTTTTGGCGGATCGTCCCAGAGTGGCAGGGGCCCATTTTGCACTCGAGAGCCGTTTCATCTTTTCCGTAGCCGATGTCATCCCGAGCGAGGGAGGGCTCCCGCGCGTTGTTACCGGGGTCCCCAGCACGCCCGCCTTTTGCGTACTGGGGTGGTCGTGCGCGGGAAACCCGAGTCGAGGAATCTCTGTGTTTCCTCTCTCGGCTACACCATTCCTGAAACTGCTCGTCGGGCGACTAAGAGCTAAGAGCTAATCGGTCCAGTTCCGCCGCGAAGTCCGCGGTGATAATCGTCTGTTCGCGGCCCGGGCCGGTGGAAATCATCCCGGCTCGCGCGCCGCTTTCTTTTTCGATAAACGCCAGGTACTCGCGCGCCTTGGTCGGCAGTTTATCGACCGACGGGGTGCCCTCGGTGGATTTGCGCCATCCGGGCCGCGTTTCGTACACGCACTCGATCTCTTCGTATCCGCACGCCTGCGCCGGAATCTCCGACATCTTCTTGCCGTTGATCTTGTAGCCGACGCAGACCGGGATCTCGGCCAATTCGTCCAACACGTCGAGTTTGGTCACCACCAGCCACGAGATGCCGTTAATCATGACCGAATAGCGCAACAGCGGCAGGTCGAGCCAGCCGCAGCGCCGCGGACGCCCAGTGACGGCCCCGTATTCGTTGCCTTTCTTGCGGATCGCTTCGCCCGTCGCATCGTGCAGTTCGGTGGGAAAAGGGCCTTCCCCGACGCGCGTGCAGTACGCCTTGGTGACGCCGATTACCCTGCCGATCGACGTCGGCCCCACGCCGGTTCCGATCACCGCCCCGCCGGAGGTCGCGCTCGACGAGGTCACGAACGGATACGTGCCGTGGTCGATATCGAGCATGGTGCCTTGCGCCCCTTCGAACATCACGGCCTCGCCGCGCGCGATCGCCTGGTTAAGCAGCGCGGCGGTGTCGCACACGAACGGAGCGATCCGTTGCGAGGCCTTGGCGTACTCGCGGAACATCTCTTCGGGATCGAGCGGCTCGGAGTTGAACAGCGCGTGCGCGATCATGTTTTTCTCGCGGCAGGCGTTTTCGATGTGCGTCTGCAGCAGCGAGAGGTCGAGCAGGTCGGCCACGCGCAGCCCGCGCCGCCCCATCTTGTCCTCGTACGCCGGCCCGATGCCGCGCGAAGTGGTGCCGATCTTCACCCGTCCGGGCGCGTTCTCCGCCGCCAGCTCGATCATGCGATGGTAGGGGAGAATCACCTGCGCGCGGTTGCTGACGAACAGGTTGCCAGCCACGCGCACCCCGGCGGCGCGCAGCGCGTCCACTTCCTTCAGCAGTGCGAAGGGATCCAGCACCACGCCATTGCCGACGACGGCGCGGCAGCCTTCGCGCAGAATGCCGCAAGGCACCAGTTGCAGCACGAAGCGCTTGCCGTTGATGGTGACCGTGTGCCCGGCGTTGTGCCCGCCGGCGTATCGCGCCACCACGCTGAAGCGCGACGACAGCACGTCCACGATCTTTCCCTTGCCTTCGTCGCCCCACTGGGCGCCGACTACCACCGCTGTGTTTGGTTGGTTCAACTTCTGCCTCGCGTGCGGGCGGAATGCGCACACTGACGGCGGCGCGGACTTGCAGGCCTGAAATTACGGGGATTTCGCCAGCCGAAGGAGTGTACAGAGAATCTTACCCTCTGCCCTTCGGTTACCGCAATGCGGGAACGCCTATACCACCCGGGCGGGGGAATGGGTTCCGGCAAAGTGCTGCGCGATGGCGCGCCGGTACTCCGGGATGGGGTAGATCTCCGGGACTTCCACTCCGATCTTCCTCAGAGCGTTTTCCAACCAGCCCTGATGCTGTTGGTCGAGATGATGCGCCAGGGACAGCGCGGAATGATATGCCTTGCCGCAGTACAGGCAGGCGATAGTTTCATCAACTCTTGAAGACGCCATACAAACCGCCTTTCTGGTCGCCTCAATTCTGAGGCTAACCTTCGACCCCTGTTCCTTTTATCTATTCGGAAACTCTGTCACGTTCGCCCCTTGTGGGATAAGTGCTAATTTGGGCTCCTGCTAAGCTCTCCTTATGCCGGAGCTCCCCGAAGTCGAAACCGTCGTCCGCGGTCTGCGCCAAACCGTGGTTGGCGACGTCATTGAGGACGTTTGGCTGAGCGGTCGCAAGCAGCCGCTGAAATCCTCGCCCCAAGAGATCGCCTCGGTGCTGACCGGCGCGCGCATTGTCGGCGTGCGCCGCATGGGCAAGCACATCGTGATCGATCTAGAAGTTGGAGCGCGCTCGCCCTCGAGCGCGAACAAGAAGGGCACGCCCAATCGCGCGATCGCCAGATCGTGCAGTAAATCGCAAATCACAAATCGCAAATCACAAATCGCAGGTGGATCACCCGATCACCAGATCGCCAGATCGCCCGATCCTCAGTTTATCGTTCATCTCGGCATGACCGGCCGTCTGCTCCTGGTCCCGCCCGACGCGCCCTTGGCCAAGCACACGCACCTGGTCGCGCGCTTGAAGTCGGGCAAGGAACTGCGCTTCGTGGATCCCCGCATGTTCGGTAAACTGGCGGTCGTTCGCCAGCCCTTTGAAACCGCCGGGACGGAGCCGCTCGACATCGGTTTTGAACTCTTTTCCGGCCTGTTTCGCAAGCGCAAGACGCCGATCAAGAGCGCGCTGCTCAACCAGAACCTGCTGCGCGGCATCGGCAACATCTACGCCGACGAGTCGCTCGCCCGCGCCGCCATCCGTCCTCGCCGCCGCGCTGCCAGGCTCACCCGCGCCGACCTCCACCGCCTTTACCAATCGGTGCAGCAGGTGCTCAACGATGCCATCGCCGCCGGCGGCTCTTCGGTCTCCGACTACGTGGATTCCGCGGGCGAGCCCGGATTCTTCCAGTTCCAGCATCGCGTGTACGGCCGCGAGGGCGAGCCATGCCTGACCTGCGGCAAGCCCATCAAGCGCGTGGTCATCGCCGGTCGCAGCAGCCATTACTGTCCGAAGTGCCAAAAATAGCTCTCAGCAAGAACGGCTGATAGCTGAGAGCCGATAGCTGACAGCTCTCACACAACCGTTTCTCGCTCGCGACGTTCTAAAATACCTGCCATGCCATCCTTCGCCATTGGAGTGGACCTGGGCGGAACCAACCTGCGCATCGCCGCCGTGGACGAGCAGGGCGCGTTGCTGGAAAAAGTAACCCTCGGCACGCAGGTGGCGCGCGGGCGCGATTACGTCATCGCCGAAATGTGCGACGCCATCCGCGAGCTGTCGGCGAAATGCAGCCGCGCTGGGCGCATGATCGGCGCCGGTATCGGCGTTCCCGGCATCATTGACCAGCGCACCAGCATGTTGCGCGAATCGCCGAACCTTCCCGGCTGGGACAACTACCCGGTGCGCGACGAGATTGAACGCCGTCTGGGTGCGCCCGTGATCCTGGAGAACGACGCCAATGCCGCCGCCATGGGCGAAGCCTGGCTGGGCGCGGCGCGCGACACGGACTCCATGTGCATGATCACGCTCGGCACGGGCGTTGGTGGCGGCATCGTGCTCGACGGTAAGATCTGGCATGGCATGACCGGCATGGCGGGCGAGGTCGGTCACATGACCATTGATCCCGACGGCCCGCCCTGCAAGTGCGGCAACACCGGCTGCGTCGAGCAATTCGCCTCGGCCACGGCGGTGATGCGCATGGCGCGCGATGCCATTGCCAGCGGGCGTGCGCCGCAACTGGCGCGGGCCGCCAACGCGCCCGACGTCGAGTTCAGCGCCAAGCTGGTTTACAACCTCGCCATCCAGGGCGATCAGCCCGCGCGCGACATTTTCAAACGCGTCGGTTGGGCCTTGGGAATCCTGATCGCCGACCTGGTGAACATGCTGAACCTGAACATGTACGTGATCGGCGGCGGGGTCTCGGCTGCGTGGAGCGTCTTCAGCCCGCCGATGTTCGATGAGCTGCGCAAGCGTTCCATGGTTTATGGTGCGACCGCCCCGGTGCAAGCGGTGACGCCGCCCACCGGCGCCTCGGCGGATGCGACCTCCCCGGCCACCAGCCATGCGACGGTCATCACGCGCGCGCTGCTGGGCAGCGACGCCGGACTGTACGGCGCCGCCCGCCTTCCGATGATGACTGACGAGAAATCGGCGAATCGCCACATCGCTTAGTGGCTGCCGACCGCCACTTTCTCCAGCACCTTGCGCATCGCCGCCACGCACCTCCGGTTCTGTTCCGGCGTGCCCACGGTGACGCGGATGGCCTGCGGCGCGCCCCATCCGCCGGCCAGCGGACGGATGATCACGCCCTCGTCCTGCATGCGCCTTCCCACCTCGGCCGCGTCTTCGCCGACCTCGACATACAGGAAATTCGCACACGTCGGCAGCGCGCGAAATCCCATCTCGCCGATTTTCTTCGACAGGTATTCCACGCCCGCGGCATTGTTCTCCAGAGTCCTGCGAATGTGCTGCTCGTCCTGCATGGCGGCCATCGCGCCGGCCTCGGCCATGGCGGTCACGGAAAATACGGTCTTCAGGCGCGCGAAATACGCGATCTGCTCCGCCGGGGCGATGCCGTACCCGATGCGCGCTCCCGCCAGTCCATGCGCCTTGGAAAAAGTCCGCAGCACCACGACGTTCCGCCCCTCGCGCACGTATGGCAGCGAGTGCGTGTACTCGACGCCGCGTTGCCGCGCGAAATATTCCGCGAAGTCGCAGTACGCTTCGTCCAGCACCACGCACACGTGCTCCGGGACCTTGCTCATGAACCGATCAAGTTCAGGCGGGGAGAGCAGTGTTCCCGTGGGGTTGTTGGGGTTGGCGATGAACACGACCTTGGTGTCCGGCTCCACGGACAGGACCATCGCCGCGAGGTCATGGGTATGGTTTCTGAGGGGCGGGGCGATCTGCCTGGCATCCGCGACCTTGGTCACGATCTTATAGAGGATGAATGCCTGATCGCTCATCACGACGCTCTCCCCGGGGTTGGCGAAGGCTGTGGTGATGTAATACATCACCTCCACGGACCCGTTGGCGATGAGGATCTGGTCCTCTCCCACGCCGTGCTTCCGGGCCAGGGCCTGGGTCAGGTAATAGGCCCCGTCTTCGGGATAGAAGTTCATGTTCTTGACCGCCTTGCGCATGGCCTTGACGGCCAGGGGCGAAGGCCCCAGGGGGTTCTCGGTGGACGCCAGCTTGTTGATCGTTCCCGAAAGGCCCAGCTCCCTGCGCACCTCCTCCACCGGTTTCCCCGGAACGTACGGCCTGATCTCCTCGACGTTACGCCTCGCTAAACCCACGCCCCCTCCTCAAAAAAGTGATTGATGAGAACTTTTAATTTTATCATAAATGAGGATAAAATGCAAGAGTTTAAGACCCTCCTGACCAGAAACCCTGAAAACGATTCGGGCGGGAATATTTATTTCCCGCCCGAAGGAGATAAACGACGTGATTAACCGACGTCCCCGAAGTCTTTCCGATACGCCGCAGCCAGCTTGCCTCCCCAGTTGTTCAAGGCCTTGAGTTTGCCGAAGAAGAACCTCAGGACCGGCGGCTCCTCCACAAACTTGAGTCCCCCGACCAGGTTGCGGTGCTTGTAGAGCCAGTCGATCCGATCCACTGCGTATTCGATCTGCGTTCCCGTGTATACCCTGCGGGGGACGGCCAGCCGTGCCAATTCGATGTCCGCCATGACCTCCTTGCCCTTTTGGTCCCGATCCGTGGAGATCGTGCCCCGCTCCATGCTCCGGATGCCCGAAGCGATGTAAAT
>JAIQFM010000172.1 GCA_020073285.1 Terriglobia bacterium
TGGAACGCACCACCGCGGAAGGCAATTTCCGCGAAGACCTCTACTATCGCCTGAGCGTCATCCCCATCTACGTCCCGCCGCTGCGCGAGCGGCCCGAAGACATTCCCATGCTGGCGAATCATTTTCTGAAGAAGTACGCGCCGGCGGCGGGCAAGAGCATCCTGCGGGTGGTCCCGGCTTCCTTGCAGGCGCTGGCTGGTTACGAATGGCCGGGCAACGTGCGGCAATTGGAGAACACCATCGAGCGCGCCGTCGCCCTCTGCACCGGGAACGAACTTGAGGTGGAACTGCCGGTGGAGCGCGGACGCGCTTGCGCCGTCGCCGCCGGAGCCGGTGGCGCCGCCGCCACGGTCCCCATTCCGCCGGATGGAATGGATATGGAAGGCTACGTCGCCGACCTGGAGCGGGCGCTGATCCAGTCGGCGCTGCGTCAGTGCAACGGGGTCCAGACCCGGGCCGCCGAAATGCTAAAGCTTTCCTATAGGTCTTTCCGGCATCTGTTGAAGAAATACGATCTTTAACAGTTTCAGTTTCAGTTTCTGTTTCAGTCTGAAGCGCGCGAGGCATTCTTATGTCGCACACATACAAGGACCTCATCGTTTGGCAATGTTCCATCGACCTTATTGAAAAGATATACCGTATGACGAAATGTTTTCCCCGCGATGAGGCGTATGGATTGACAGCCCAACTCCGACGCGCCGCGGTGTCGAATCGCCAGCAACATCGCAGAAGGGCAGGGGCGCATGACCACCGGCGAATTTCGACATTTCGTTGGCCAAGCGCGAGGATCGGCGTTGGAAGTGGAAACACAGCTGATAATTGCGGAGCGCTTGGGCTACGTTGATAAGGCGGCGGTCGCACCGGCGTTTCAGGATTGCGACGAAATCAAGCGCATGCTCCACGGGCTGGCGGAGTCACTCACCGAAATGTCGGCCAAAAACTAGAGGCGGGCACTCACAACTGAAACTGAAACTGATTCTACTTCTTCCCCTCTTTCAACTGCTGTTTCCAGCCTAAGATGCGCGCCTTGTTGCCTTCCGCTTCCGCCTCGGGAACCATGCCCTTCCTCTGGTACAGGATGGACAGGGAAGTGTGCGCGAGCACGTCGTCGGGGTCGAGTTCGGCGATACGGTTGGCGATCTCGACGGCTTCATCCAAACGGTTCATGTCCTGGTAGGCGCGCGAGAGGCCGTGCATGGCTTCGGTGAAAGTGGGGTCGGCAGCGATAGACTTCTGGTAGGCTGCCACCGCTTCCTCGTGGCGCCCTTCGGCATAGAGGTCAAGCGCGTGGTAGTAGTGGTCTTCGGCGGCCTGGCGCGAATCTGACATGCAAACAGTCTGTCAGTCGTTTGGTCGATCAGTCAATTGGTCTGTCAGTCTGTCAGTCTGTCAGTCTCTCGGTCGATCGGTCTTTCGGTCGTTCAGTTTCGTAGCGATAGGCCGACAGACCGATGGACCGATAGACTGACAGACCGATAGACTGGCAGACCATGTGGTACCTGCTCCGATTCCTATGGAACGCCACCCGCGGCCATCACCTGACCCCGTGGCGCAGTCCCTATCTGCGCTGGCGGATCGAGACCTACACCGGCGTCAAGATGACGGACATCGGCTTCCTGGAATTTTTCGAGTTCACGTGGAAGGAAAGAGGCGAACTGCTTCGCTTCCTGCAGTGGACGGCGGAGATGGAACGTTACGCCAGGCCGAAACCCAAGAATCCGTAGCCACAGAGGCCACAGAGAAAAACCGCAAACCAAGCAACTACTTAATGACTCTGTGTCCTCCGTGGCTAAGATCAGGGTGTGCCCGCGCCAATCTGCGCGGTCTCGAACAACACGCCAACATCGGAGCCCTTTCCCGCCCCCACGAGATGCGCCGCCGAGCCGCGGTGACTGGCGATTTCCAGAAATCCCATGGAGTTCAGCACGACAAACACTTCGCCGGGCGTACCCTCCGAGTAGGAATGCGTCATTTTGGCGATCTCGTGCTTCCCGATCAGCACTTTGAACGGCGGCGGCTCGGGGGTGAATAGTTGCGGCAGATCATTGGGCGTGATGTTGGTGATCAGGTTGCCGAACTTGTCCACCTTCAGGACCACGCCCTTCAGCAGCTTGTCGCTGATCGGCTTAGGCTTGGGCGCGGCGAAGCGGGTGTAGTCGGTGATTTCGTCGCCGAACTTCGCTACCTCGACGCCCTTGCTCAGCCAGCCGGCAACTGCGCTAAAGATGTCGCGTCCGTGGAACGTGCCGCTCACCGGCTGCAGGAAATAGTGGGTGGAGGTGATGTCGCGCACCGAAACGCGCTCCTCGCGGTCGTACACAAACGACAGCACGCCGTTGTCAGGCGCGATGAACATGTGCTTTTCGGTGATCACCAACAACGGGCGCCGCGTCGAGCCCACCCCCGGATCCACCACCACCAAATGCACCGTGTCGGACGGGAAGTAGTGATAGGCCTGCACGATGGTCAGCGCGCCGTCGAGCACATCGAACGACTGCACCGCGTTGCAGATGTCCACGATCTGCGCCGTCGGGTTGATGCTCAGAATGACACCCTTCATGGTGCCGACGTAGTGGTCGTTGAGTCCGAAATCGGTGGTGAAAGTGATCAGGCGTTGGGCCACGAGAGCCTCGATTCGATGAAAGGAAGCTCTTAGCTTTTAGCTCTTAGCCTTTAGCTTGTCAATGTCAGCGGGGCTGCTGCCCGCTTGGTTGCGGAGTGACGTTGAAGCAGTGCAACGGATCACGTAAGGGCCAGGAGCTCAAAGCTCAAAGCTAAAAGCTATTCAATCCGAATGGTTCCCGAGCCGGTATGAAGATCCAGATGAAATCCGCCACCGTTCACCGTGCCGCGTAGTTCGTGTTTATCGAGGGCGCCTTGCACGGTGACCTGGCGGTCGGTATGGACGGATCCTGAGCCGGTGTGCGCGTTCAGATTAAACGCTGCCTGTGGCGGCAGGCGCACGATGATGCCGCCGGATCCGGTGGTCAGGCTCCAGTCGCCGGTGGGCTGGCCCTGCAACTCGATGCTGCCGCTGCCGGTGTGGGCGCGCAGGGTGCCGTGCAGTTCGTTCACGCGGATGCTGCCGGATCCTGTCTGGAAATCGAGGTCCGCGTCCGACGACCCCATGGCGGAACTATCCAGATAGCCGATACCGGTACGGGCGCGCGACCCCGCCGCCTGGGGAACATCCTTGCCCTGGTTCGAGGCGCGACCTTCAACCGACGTTTGGTTTCCCACACCTTCGCCCTTGATGGAACCGCTGCCGGTGTGGGCGCGCACCGAAGCGTGCAGGTTGTTCATGGTGATGCTGCCCGAACCCGTGCGCGCGCGCACCTGGCCGGCAATATCGGCCAGCCGCAGGTTGCCCGAACCCGCGCTCACCTCCGCCGGACCAGCAATCCCGGAAATCTCCTGGGCTCCCGACCCGGTCTTCGACAGCAACTTGGTCTCAGCGGGCACCACCAAGTCGTAGCTGATGGAAATATTATTGTAGCGCTGCGATTCGCCGAGGTGCCCGATGCGCACCGTGCTGCCGCTCTGCTCAATCGGCGGATTGGCCGCAATCGCCTTCACCGCCGCCGCGGGATCGTCACCGCCGCAAAAGCCGAAGCAGAAGCCGGCACGAACCGTGCCATGGACATGAATCGTTCCGGGGGCGCCGCTTCGCACCGTGATGTTGCCCGACCCGGTTACGAGTTCCAGGTCCACCGGTCCGCTGACGTTCAATGTGCGATCGAACGTAGCCTCTTCCGCCAGCAACGGCAGGGTGCACAACGCTACCGCCAGGAGCAGACCGACACGCGCCAATTTTTTCATGGTTACCTCGTTCCAGGCTTCAGGCTGCAGGCTTCAGGCCACCACTTGCGTGCGTGTGCGCTTCCGCCTGACGCCTGCAGCCTTAAGCCTGACGCCTAATTCTGGGGACCGCCCAAGCTGGAGGGTCCTGAGGGGTCCCCGTAGTGCCGCACGCAAGTTACTGCAGCACGACCTGGTCGCCTTCCTTGAGTCCCTCGAGCACTTCGGCCTTGGCTCCGTTGGAGATCCCAAGCTTCACGGCGACTTTCTTCTTGCCGTCCTTGGCGTTCGGGCTGGGGACTTCCACCGACGCCTTCTTGTCTTTGTCATACACGACGGCGCCTTCCGGTATCCGCAGCACGTTCTTGTGTTCTTCCAGGATAATTTCCGCGTTGGCGGTCATGGCGGCCTTCAGCTCACCGCCCGGATTGTTGATGGAAGCGCGCACCTCGAAGGTGGTTACGTTGTCCTTCTCCACCCCCATGGGCGAAATCTTGGTTACTTTGCCGGTGAAGGTCTTGTCCTTGAACGACTCCACCTTGATGCGCGCCGGCTGGCCAAGATAGACCTTTCCGATATCGCTCTCATCCACCTTGCCCTTGACGTACACCTCGCTGGTGTCGCCTTCGGTCATGACCAGCGTCGAGGACGAGCCCATCACCAGGATGGAGCTGACCGCGTTGCCGATTTCCACGTCGCGCGAGAGGATGATGCCGTCCATGGGCGCGACGATCGTGTAGTACGTGTATTGTTCCTGCAACTGGGCCAGGGTCGCGCTGGCCTGCGCCACTTGTGCGTGCGCCTGCTTTTCTCTTGCCTTCAAGACGCCGAGATTGGCCTGCGCCACCTGCTGCTTGTTGAGTGCCAGCTCATAATTCCTCTGTGCGTCGTCGAGTTGCGACTCCGACATCACGCCGTCCTTCGCCATGCTGACGGCGCGCTCGTAGGCGCGCTTTAGCAGCGGGACATCGGGGCTGAGGGCATCCACCTTGGCGCGTTCGTAGTCCGCGGTCGAGGCTCGCTCGCTGGCCTCGGCTGCCTCCAGTTGCGCCTTCGCCTGCCGCACCTGCGCCTCGATTTCCACTTTATCGAGTTCGACCAGCACCTGGCCGGCCTTCACCATCTGCCCGGCGTCGGCGTTCCACTTCTTGACGATGCCGCTGGCCTTGGACTTGATTTCCACCTTGGTGATGGGCTCGATTTTGCCGGTTGCGACCACGCTCTTGGCCAGGTCGCCGCGGTCAACTTTCGCCAGCTTGGATGCGTCTATCTTGGTCCCGCCGCGGGTGGCAGCCACCACGCCGAATACGATTGCCAGCACGCCTACAATCGAGCCACTGATGTACAGCCAGCGTCTCTTCTTTTTCTTACCATTGCCGTTTGCCATTACGCCCTCCTCGCCTCAGCCGCCGGCTGGTATCGCTGCCACGGTGCTGGTGTCGTGCAGGGGTACAACGTCTCCCTGACCTTGTGTACGCATCGGCTGCGGATTTGGTTCCGCAATAACGCTGACCGCTATTTTCTGGACCGATTCGGGACGCGCCCCAGGCCGTGCACGTCGCCCCCTTGTCTTAGACACCGCAGGGGGAAAAAGGAAAGCAAAGCCAGGCTCCAGGCTACGGGCTTCAGGCCGCAGGTGCAAGGGCAGGACGCGAGGGAAAACCCCACCCTATTTCGCCAAACCCGGGCGAAATAAGGGTGGGGCAACCTACAATTGTTTCTCGCCTGAAGCCTATTCAAATCTCGTCTCTAGCGCCGAAGGTGGACTAGGTTCTACGTGCCTGGAGCTCGAAGCCTGGAGCCTGGAGCCTGCTAAAATCTCCGCCAATGGCCGGATACGTGCTTCTGCGGGTGTTTGCCGTCGTGCTGCTGGTGGCGGCGAACGCCTTTTTCGTGGCGGCGGAATTCGCGCTGGTCAGCGTCCGCGACACCCGCATCCAGCAGCTCATTGAGGCACATAGGGTCGGCGCCCGAACCGTTCGCAAACTGCATGAGCGCATGGACGAGCTGCTCAGCGCGGTCCAACTCGGCGTGACCGTGGCCAGCCTGGGGTTGGGTTGGGTCGGCGAGGCAACCTTGGCCGCGGTCATCCTGGCGGCCATTTCCGGCGTCTCCCGCGCCACCACGTACGCCCACACCATCGCGGCGGTGACGGCCTTCATCCTGATCACGTACTTCCACGTCGTCCTCGGTGAAGTGGTGCCGAAGTCGGTGGCGCTGCAGCGAGCCGATCGGGTTGCGCTGGCCGTCGCCGCCCCGATGGACTTCTTCATGACCGTGGCGCGCCCTTTCCTGCGCGTGATGAGCAGCTCGGCGCGATTCGTGCTGCGCCGCTTCGGAGCGCATGAGATCCGTTCCGCCGGAATCCATTCACCCGAGGAGCTGAAGCTGATCGTCACCGCCTCGCGCCGTTTTGGCATCGTGGGGGTGCTGGAGGAGGGAATGATCCTGCGCGCGCTCGAACTCGGCGACATCACCGTGCGCCAGGTCATGGTGCCGCGGCAGCGAATTTTCTCGTTGCCCTCCGACATGCCGCTGGAACAGGCGCTGGCCCGCGTGGTCGAGGAGCAGCACTCGCGCGTTCCGGTGTACGATGCGCAGGGCAGCCCCGAACACATCATCGGGCTGCTCTACAGCAAGGACCTCGCGCGCTGGATGCTTCTGCGCTATACCAAGCCGGCATCAGATCCCGCCGCGGCGCTTCTCGCTCACATGGTGGTGCGCGACATCATGCACGACGTGCTGGTGGTACCCGAGACCAAGCCGCTCACCGATTTGCTGGCCGAGTTCCGCCGCCGCAAGCGCCACCTCGCCGTCGTGGTGGACGAATTTGGCTCCACCTCGGGGGTGGTCACCGTGGAAGATGTGCTGGAGCAGATCGTGGGCGAAATCGAGGACGAGTTCGACATCGCGCTGCAACCGCTGCCCGCCGGCGCCGCCCGGATGGTGTTGGAGGGCGCGGTCAATATCCGCGACCTCGAAACCCAGTACCGCGTGAATCTGCCTTCCGACCAGGGCTTCGAAACGCTGGCGGGCTTTCTGCTGGCAAACTTCCAGCGCATCCCGAAACCGGGCGACTCGTTCGAATTCGACGGCCGCCGCTTCACCGTGCTGGAGATGGAGAACCGCCGCATCGCCCGCGTGCTGATCGAAACCCTCAAGCCCGAGGCCGCGCAGCGAGCAGGTGACTGAACTGATCGGGTAATTTGGTAATTGAGTAATTTGGTAATTTCAGGACCACGGAACGCTACGGACTACGGACCAAAGAATTTGCAATTTCGTAATTTAGTAATTTGGTAATTTGAGAACGAAAGATAACGAAAGTCAGAGGTCAGAACTAAGAAGTCAGAAGTCGGAAGCACAGAGTCAGAATCAGCGTTCTCGGACGGAAACCAGAGCTGTGCAATGCGGATAATTTACTTCTGACTTCTGACTTCTGACTTCTTACTTCTTCCAATTACCAAATTACCAACTTACGAAATTACCAAATGAGAGCCTGAAGCCTGGAGCCTGCAGCCTGATTCGCTTCATCGCAATCCGCGCGCTCTACACGCTGCCGGTGCTTTGGCTGGTGGTGTCGGTCGTCTTCCTGTTGATCCACCTCGTCCCCGGCGATCCCATCCAGCAAATGCTTGGCGAGGGCGCGGCGGCCGCCGACATCCAGGCTGCGCGCCACGCCTATGGTCTCGACCTGCCAATCGGGCAGCAGTACCTGAAATATTGCAAGGGAGTCCTGCACGGCGATCTTGGCCAGTCACTGCGCTTCAATGAAAACGTCGGACGCCTCATCGCCGAGCGCTACCCCTTCACGCTCGAGTTGACGCTGGCCTCGCTTTTTGTTGCCCTGGCGCTCTCCATTCCGGCCGGCGTGCGCTCGGCGCGGCGTCGCAACCGCTGGGACGAACGCGCGATCAGCTTCGTCAGCCTGCTCGGGCTGTCGTTCCCCAACTTCGCCCTCGGGCCGGTACTGATCTTGTTTTTCGCCGTCAAGCTGGGAGTCTTGCCGGTCTCCGGCAGCGGGACGGTGGCGCACCTGGTGCTCCCGGCGATCACCATGGGCGGAGCGCTGGCGGCCATCCTAACGCGCATGGTGCGCACCTCGATGCTGGAGGAGCTGGGCCAGGACTACATCCGGACCGCGCGCGCCAAGGGCCTGCCCGAGCGCACGGTGGTTTACCGCCACGCGCTGCGTAACGCCATGATTCCCGTCCTCACCGTGATTGGGCTGCAATTCGGAGCGCTGCTGGCCGGCGCAATTGTCACCGAGACCATCTTCTCCTGGCCCGGCATCGGCCGCCTGACAATTCAGGCAATTTCCAACCGCGACTACTACCTGGTGCAGGGCTGCATTCTGGCGATTGGATTGACGTATGTTGCGGTGAACTTCGTGACGGACTTGCTGTATTCCGCGTTCAATCCGCGGATCAGGCAGTAGGAGCTGGTATCCGACTTTTGGAACATATTCGGGCCAATCTAGTGATAAGAGTTATCGCCAGGGAGGGAACATGAGCTCGACCCACAACCCAGGGAGAGTCGCCGGATTCCTGTACCTGCTCCTTGTCGTCCTCGCCCCCTTCCGCCTCATCTATATTCCCAGCACTCTGTTCGTGCGCGGGAACGCGAGCGCGACGGCCAACAACATCGCCGCGCACGAGTTGCTCTTCCGTCTCGGCATGGTCAGCGACCTGCTCTGCGGGACTATCTTGATCTTCCTCGTGCTGGCTCTTTACCGGTTGCTCAAGGGAGTGGACCAGAACCACGCTGTGCTGATGGTGATCCTGGGGGGTCTGATGCCAGCCACCATCGACTTCCTCAACGTGCTGAACGACGCTGCTGCCCTGATGCTCGTGCGCGGCGCCGATTTCTTGTCGGTATTCGAGAAACCTCAGCGGGACGCCCTGGCCATGCTGTTCCTCCGCCTGCATCGCCAGGAAATCGTTGCCGCCGAGATTCTTTGGGGTCTATGGCTTTTTCCCTTAGCGATCCT
>JAIQFM010000173.1 GCA_020073285.1 Terriglobia bacterium
GATGATGTTCGCGCCCGGCTGGCGCTGGATGTTCATGATCACCGCCGGGTGCGTGTTTTCCCACGCCGCCTGCTTTACGTTCTCGGCGCTGTCCACCACGTTGGCGACATCCATCACGCGCACCGGCGAACCGTTGCGGTAGGCGATGATCACCGGGCGGTAGCCCTCGCCCGTGGTGAGCTGATCGTTGGCGCCGATGGTGTAGGACAGCCGCGGCCCCTCGATGCTGCCCTTCGCCTGATCCACGTTGGCCTGCGACAGGGCGGTGCGCAGGTCTTCCAAACCCAGCCCGTAGGACGCCAGCGCCGTCGGGTTGGCCTGCACCCGGACGGCAGGCTTCTGCCCGCCGCTGATCGAGACCATCCCGACTCCCGGTATCTGCGAAATCTTCTGCGCCAGGGTGGTGTCCGCCAGGTCTTCTACTTTCGACAGCGGCAGCGTGTCCGAGGTCAGCGCCAGGGTGAGCACCGGCGCATCGGCCGGATTCGTTTTGGTGTAGATCGGTGGGTTAGGCAAATCGCGCGGCAAGTAGGTGGACGCCGCGTTAATTGCCGCCTGAACTTCCTGCTCGGCAACGTCGATGCTTTCGTTGAGATTGAATTGCAACACCACGATCGAGCTGCCGAACGAGCTCGTCGAGGTCATCTGGTTCAGCCCCGGCAGTTGCCCGAACTGCCGCTCCAGCGGCGTGGTCACCGACGACGCCATCACCTCCGGGCCCGCGCCCGGATAAAAGGTCAGAATCTGAATCGTCGGGTAATCCACCTGCGGCAGCGCCGAGACCGGCAGTTGCCGGTACGCCACCAGGCCCACCAACAGCAGGCCGACGGTCAGCAACGACGTCGCCACCGGCCGCAGAATGAAGAGCCGCGACGGATTCATGACCCCGGCGCTCCGCTCGCGTTCGCGGCTCCGTTGCCGCGGTTGCCGCGCTGCTGCACTTCCACCTTCGCCCCCGGCTGCAGCTTGTCCTGGCCGTCGGTAACCACCAACTCTCCCGCTTTCAGCCCCGCCTCAATCGATGCCACGTTCCCTTCCGTGACGCCCACCTTCACCACCCGCGCTTCCACCGTGTAGTCGGGCTTCACCACGTAGGTATATATCCCTTGGCTTCCGCGCTGGATCGCGGCCACCGGCACCGTCAGCGCGTTCGGCATCGTCTCCAGCAGCAGCCGCACGTTGACGAACTGGTTGGGCCACAGCGCGCGGTCTTCGTTCTGGAAGACGGCTTTGTACTTGTTCGTTCCCGTGGTCGGATCAATCTCGTTGTTCAGCGTGAGCAGCTTGCCGCTCGCCAGTTTAGTTTTGTCGTCGCGGCTGTAGGCTTCCACGCTCAGCGGCCCCTTGCGCATGTGCTGCAACACCTGCGGGATGTAATCCTCCGGCAGCGTGAACAGCACCGCGATGGGATGCATCTGCGTAATCACCACCAGCCCGTTCTGGTCCGTCGCGTGCACCATGTTGCCAATGTCCACCAGCCTCAGCCCGATGCGCCCGCCGATGGGCGCCGTGATGTGGGAGTAGGTGATTTGCAGCTTCGCGTTCTCGATCGCCGCGTTGTCCGCGCCGATCGCGCCCGTCAACTGCCCCACCATCGACTGCTGCGTGTTGTACTGCTGCTGGCTGATTACGCCCGCCTTGTACAGTTCGGTGAAGCGCGACAGGTTTAGCTTGGCATCGGCCTGGGATGCTTCGTCCTTGGCCAGGTTGGCTTCCGCGGTGTGCAGGGCTGCCTCGAATGGGCGCACATCGATCTGCACCAGCAACTGTCCCTGCTGGACCTCCTGTCCCTCCTGGAAATTGATCTTCGTGATCTGGCCGTCCACGCGCGCCCGCACCGTGACCGTGTTGAACGCCGACACCGATCCCAACCCGCGCAGGTACACCGGCACATCGCGCGCCACCACTGGTTCGGCCAGCACCGGCACGCCGCGATTCGCCGCGTTGGGCGCCGGCCCCTTGGGGGTTTTCTTGGTGCGGATGAGGGCCGCGGTGGCGATCACGGCCAGCAGAATGCAGGCAAGGATTACGACGATTCTTACACGAGACATTCGGAATTCCCGTCAGCCACGGCCGCGCGCGAGGGAAGAACTAATGTAGATGCCGTTTCCCGCGATGAAGACGCCCCGCAATTCGTGATTATATGCCCCAGGGAAACCCCAATCCGAGGCCGCGGGACAGGCCTTACTCACAATAAACCATGCCCCATGACGGTGGTGTAAAGAGTTCTGTTGCCGACGTAAAGTTTTGTAATCTAGCCGACCTGCGGAACTTGTCGCAGTCGAGGCAACAGCGCCAGCGCCGCCAGGTACGCCAGCGCGCCGCAGGCCAGCGTCCAGCTCAAGCCAAATTGCAGCGCGATTACCATCGCCAGCACCGAACCGAGTACGCTGGACGCTGCATTTAACGCCCATGCCCACTCGATGGTGTTGCCGTCCGCCGACCTGCCCGCCGCCAGCGCGCGCAGCCCGCTGGGAAACGGCATGCCCATCGCCAGCCCCAGCGGAATCAGCGCCACGCCGCTGATCATCAGCTTCACCACGAACGGCAAGCCGACCAACGACCGCAGCAGTGGCGGCAGCGCCCACACGTACGCCAGCAATAGCGCGATCACCACCACCAACGCCGTCCGCACTTGCAGCGGATCCAGCAGCCATCGCCGCGACAACAGGCTGCCCGCGCCGCTGGCCAGCAGCATCAGAAAGATGACCACGGTCAACGCGTACGTCGGGTGGCCGAGGAAAAGTACGAAGCGCTGGATGAAGGCAATCTCCGCCAGGATGTAGCCCAGCCCGATCGCTACGAAGTACAGCAGCCGAACGCCATGTGGCGCACGCGCCCTCGCGTGTGCGGGAGCGAATGCCAGCGGAAGGATCAGGAACAGCAGCACCGCCGCGGTCGCGATCACGAGCACCATTCCCAGCACCACAATCCCGAGGTTCACCTTCCAGTCGATCGGGCTCCCCTCACCGCGCTTCCCCTTCAGCAACTGCCCGATCTTAAAGGTGAAGAAGAAGAACGGCGAATTGTCGTAGGCGGGCGCGACGTTGTAGCTGTACGCGGCCGCAAACTGGCGCGGGTTGCTGGAAGCGATCAAGCGGTAAAACGCGTTGTGCTCCGCTTGCGCGCGACCCATGTCCGACGGCTCATAGAGAATGTGCAGGTCGGGATATTGCGCGATGTGCGCCCGGACTGCGGCTTCTTCCGCCGCCGTGAACGCCGACTTCTTGAACAACACTGCGACCGGCACGCCGTCTGCGTTGAGAGCCTGCTCCGAGACGATGAGAAAGTGCGCGGCGGCGGTTTGTCCGGCGCGGTTCAAGACCTCCAGTTCCTGCGAGACCAGACGCAGCGCCTCGCGCGGCTGCTTGAACTCCCAGCGGGTGATGGCGATGATGCCGTCGGGTTTGAGATGCTCGTAGTACTCTTGGAACGCCTCCACCGTGTAGAGATTGTTCTCGCTCAGGGCAAACGCGCCGGCGGCTGTCGAAGCCCAGGTATCTACCAGCGTCATCTGCACCACGTCGAACTGCTGGCGCGCGTTGCGCACCCAGGAACGGCCGTCGCCGACGTGCATGTGGACTTCGGGCTGGTCGTAGAGGTGGTAGGAGTAATCGGCCCAGCGTCCGCGCATGATGTCGTTGACGATGATCGGATTGATCTCAATCCCGGTAACGTTGCGGCTGCCATTGGCGAGGGCGCGCAGCACGTCCACGCCGCCGCCGGGACCGATGATGGCGTAGTCGCCGCGCGGGCGGAGGATGTTGACGATGGCGGGCGCCGCCGACATCAGGTCGTGCTGGTAGTCCGGCCGCCAGTCGTGCGGGTCCGTGTTCATGATGTATGTGGAGGCGTCGGCGTCGATGACGATGACCTTGGCGCTGCCCTGATCGTCCACTTCGACGCGGGAAATCGCGTTCCAGCGCGCAAACTTCACCCATGGCTTGTCGCGGCGGATACCCTTGGCATAGACGATGTCCACCAGCCTGCCCGAGTAGTTCGCGGCCATGACCAACACGATGACCGCGCTGAGCGCGATCGCGAAGCGGCGCATCTTTCGCGTCGGCGCCCAGATGGCCGCCGCGGCGGCGGATGCCGCGGCGGCGAAGATGATCGCGTTCGGGCCGCCGATGAAATTCAGCAGCGGCACCACCCCGACGCACGCCAGCGCTCCGCCGCACAAATCCGCCGCATAAAGCTGCGTGATACCCGAGGTCTGCCGCGCGAACACCACCGCGAAGAGCAGGCCGGTGAAAAAGAACGGCGCCGCCGACGTCAGGTACACCACCGTCAGCGACGCGAAATTCCGTCCGCCGATCTGCAACGACACTGGCGTGTGCAGATCAATTTCCAGCACCGCCAGCAGGGCGATCGCATTAATCACGGCAACCCACGCGCCCAACGTCCGCGTGTCAAAGCGTGCCAGCCAGTTCTTTGCCAGGTGGGCAAACACGCCACCCGCGCCCAGCCCCAGCAGCGCGATTGAAATCGCCAGAAATGCGAAGTGATAAAAGAGGATCACCGAAAACAGCCGCGTCAGCGCCAGCTCCAAAAGCAAGCTGGAAAAACTCATCGCCAGCACGCCGGCGAGATACACGCGGTGCTGCGCGTCAGGAGTAAGCTCGGCTGCCTGCTGCTGCGGTACGACAACGGTTTCGTCCAATGAACTCTCCAAACGGGTCGGGAGTCAGTTGTCAGGAGTCAGCCAAATCCGGCCTGCCGCCGACTCCCGACTCCCGACTACTGATTCCCATCTTCCAAAATCACCGCTGCGATCGCATGTTCCTTGGTATGCGACAGGGACAGGGCCGCGCGACTACTGACTCCTGGCTCCTGACTCCCGATTCCCATCTTCCAGAATCACCGTTGCGATCGCATGTTCCTTGGTATGCGACAGGGACAGGGCCGCGCGCTTGACTCCCAGGCGCGCGGCGAACTCGCCTGCCTTACCGCTGAAGGCAACCGTCGGGCGCCCGCCGGGTTCGCGGCACACCTCAACTTCGGTCCACGCGATGCCATGCGTACAGCCGGTTCCGATGGCCTTGAGCGCGGCTTCCTTGGCGGCAAAGCGCGCCGCGTAACGCTCGATGCGGTTCGCCTTGCCCTCGCAGTAGCGGATTTCATTCTCGGTAAAGAGGCGGCGCAGAAAGCGCTCGCCGAACCGCTCAATCGCAGCGGCGATGCGAGGCACTTCGACAACGTCGATGCCGGTCCCGACTATCATGCTGGCAAACCGATTACGTTAGCACAGTGGTCGCCAGTGCCGGCTCGCGAATGCCAGCGACGGGCGCTCGCAACTCGCAACTCGCAACTCGCGACTCCCTAGCCAACCGCCCAAAAAAGGGCTACCGTGGCGGATTGCATCTAACGATTCCGGGACCGCCGGTCTCCGTCCGGGCGTTCGCCGAGGAGGAACTCATGGCCAACGATACCCTCACCATCATCGACAACCGCACCAACCGCAGCTACACGCTGCCCATCGAACACGGCACCATTCGCTCCATGGACCTGCGACAGATCAAGACCGGCCCCGACGATTTTGGTCTCATGGGATACGACCCAGCCTTCATGAATACCGCTTCCTGCCACAGCAGGATCACCTTCATCGACGGCGACCGCGGCATCCTCCGCTACCGTGGCTACAACATCGAGGACCTGGCGGAAAACTGCACCTTCCTCGAAGTCGCGTACCTCCTGCTGAACGGCGAACTGCCTACGCCCGAGCAACGCCAGGAGTGGGTCAAGCAAGTGACGTTCCACACCATGGTGCACGAGGGGACGCGCAGCTTCATCTCCCACTTTCGCCACGACGCCCATCCCATGGGCATCCTGGTCAGCGCGCTGGCGGCGCTCTCCACCGTCTACCCCGAGGCCAAGAACATCTCCGACCCCGAGTGCCGGCGGATGCAGATCGTGCGCCTCATCGCCAAGACGCCCACCCTGGCCGCTTACTCCTATCGCCACAGCCTCGGATACCCGATCGTCTATCCCGACAACGATCTCAGCTACACCGAAAATTTCATGAATATGCTGTGGAAGATGGTGGAACCCAAGTACGTTGCCAATCCGGTGATGGCCCGCGCCCTCGACGTGCTCTTCATCCTCCACGCCGACCATGAGCAGAACTGCTCCGCCAACGCCATGCGCTCGGTCGGCAGCTCGCAGGCCGATCCGTACCTGTCGGCGGCGGGAGCCGCTTCGGCGCTTGCCGGCCCGCTTCATGGCGGCGCCAACGAGGCCGTTTTGCGCATGCTCGATGAGATCGGTGACGTCAGAAACGTGCCCGAATACGTCAAGCGCATCAAGGAGGGCAAGGGCAAGCTGATGGGCTTCGGTCATCGCGTTTACAAAAACTACGATCCCCGCGCCCGCATCATCAAGCAGACCGCCGAGGACGTGTTCAAGGTCACCGGCCGCAATCCCAAGCTGGACATCGCCATCGCCCTGGAAAGGGTCGCCCTGGAGGACGAGTACTTCATCTCCCGCAAGCTCTATCCCAACGTGGATTTTTACAGCGGCATCATTTACCAGGCGATGGGCTTCAAGCCCGATATGTTCACCGTGCTCTTCGCCATTCCGCGCATGGCCGGCTGGCTGGCGCAGTGGCAGGAGTTGCTGGAGGACCGCGAACAGAAGATCGCCCGCCCGCGGCAGGTCTACCTCGGACACGAACTGCGGAAGGTCGAAAAGCCCAGGCAGACAGAGCGCGCTTTCGTCACTCGCTAGCGCTGCGGCAATGTTCGTACACGGAAAAGCGCAGTCCGCGGTCCGGGGCAACCGGGCTGCGGACTACCCGCTCCGGACCACCGCGAATCTCCGCAGTGCAGTGTCTTGTCTTTTCTGCCTTGAGCCTGAAGCCGAAGTCCGCAGCCTTGCTACGCCACCTTTTTGCCGAGCTCGGAGAGCGCGATCACCGCTAGCTCCAAGCGGTCGCGCGCCCCGGTCTTGTTGAAGACGGACTGCAGGTGGCTCTTCACCGTGTTCTCGCTGATGCTCAGCTCCCGTCCGATGTCCTTGTTCTTCATTCCGCGGGCCACCAGCGCCGCGATCTGCCGCTCGCGCTCCGACAGTCGCCGCATCGTGGACGGTTCTTGCTTCGTTTCGCCCGCCATCGCGCTCAATACCTGCTGCGCCAGATCCTCCGAAAACGCGAGTTCGCCGCTGGCCACCGAACGGATGGCGGCAAAGAGCCGCTCCGGGCCTTCTCGCTTCAACACCAGCCCACGGGCGCCCAGCCGGACTACATGCACGTAGTCGAACTGGTTCTCCGATCCGGTGAGCACTACCGACGCAACCTGGCTGCCCGCCTTGTCGAGCGCGCGCAACACCTGGAAACCGTCGGTATGGGGCATGAAAAGGTCCAGAACCAGAACCTGCGCATGATTCCGATTTACCATTTGCAGAGCTTCCGCTCCGCTGGCCGCCTTGCCCACCACCTCGAAGTCCTGCTGCGTGTTCAGCAGCAAAGCGAGGGATTCGCGCAACACCGCGTGGTCATCGGCGATTACGATCGGAATACGGTTATCCATTTACCGTTTGTAGACGCGACTTATCGCGTTAACCTTGTCATTACTTTACGATGCAACTAGCCGGGGTTGGGATAGCTGCCGATTCGCATTTCGGGTTGGGGCTCCTGCCTTGCTCCCGCTTCCCGGAAAGCTGATTGTCGAGATGTGCCGCTGCGCCCGCCAATCAGCCATCGCAAATCGGAAATTAGAAGTGGTATATTCCGCCACGGCCCCCCCAGGCCCATCCCAGGAGATGCCAGTGACGGTCGACGAGGATCTCAACGCCCTGGAGCAGAACGTCCGTCGGCTGAAAATCGAGTACGACATCTTTTTCGGCGGCGGCTCGAAAAAACCGCCCGCCGACACCGAGTGGCGCGTCCAGAACCTGATTAAGAAGTACAGCGACTCCTCCAAGCTCAGTTTCCCGCAGCGCTTCAAGTACAACGGCATCGTCCAGCGCTACGCTCTGTTCAGCGACCTGTGGCGCCAGAAGATGAAGATCAAGGAAGAGGGCTACCGCCGCCCGCAGGACGCCGTCCTCGGCATTCAGGGCATGCGTCGCGAGGAAGAGAGAGCGGCTGCCGCAGCCCTCGAAGCGGGCGCCGTGGAGGAGCCATTCAAGATCCACTGCTCCGACGCCGAAGCTGACCACGCGGCCGTCAAGTCGCTCTTCGACGCCATGATGGAAGCCAGAAAGAAGGCCGGCCAGCCAGTCGATCCCAACAGCTTCGATTCCTTCAAAGCCTTCGTCAAGAAAAAGACCGAGCAGATCCGCAGCGAGCACAACTGCTTGGGCGTTGAATTTTCGCTCGTGATGCAGGACGGCCAAGTCCGGCTGAAGGCAAAAGCAAAGACATAGTTTCTAGTTTCCAGTTTCTGGAAGCCGTCGCAAAACCAAGTTTCGAGTTGAATGGCTTCTGCCTGCCAGGCAAAGCCGACTTACACCCTCTCGCTTTTGCACGATCGAATTTGTGTCATCCCATTTGTCATAATGAAGCAGGATGAAATCCCCTTCCTACATCGCCGACCATGTCCGCCGCGTCATCAAGGACGGCGCCTCGGCGCCGCACGCCGAGGAAGTGCAGCGTTTTTTTAAGGAGGAGGTCGCCTCGCGCGGCTGGTACACCGCCGAGCTACGCAAGGTGGCGTACCGATTCCACCGCGCGCTGCTGAACGAGCACGGGCTCGATTACCTGGTCTCCGTCGCCGACCAGCTTTT
>JAIQFM010000006.1 GCA_020073285.1 Terriglobia bacterium
TGCCAACCTATGACAACTCATTGCTCGATGAAACCTACAAGGCGGCCGTCCATGGGCAAATCGAGTATGGAAAAGGGCGCGGCGTGCCGTGGGGTATTTCGGAATCGGGCTACAACACGACAGACGTTCACCTCAATTATCAGTACCGTGCCTTTGGCGTTCCCGGTCAAGGTCTGAAACGTGGCCTCGCCGAGGATCTGGTGATTGCGCCGTATGCCTCGGCGCTTGCGCTCATGGTGGCGCCTGAGGAGGCGTGTCTGAATCTGCAACGGCTCGCGGCGGAAGGCGCCGAAGGCAGATATGGTTTCTATGAAGCGATCGATTACACGCCTTCACGTCTGCCTCGAGGAAAAGCGAGCGCCATCGTTCGCTCCTTCATGGCGCATCACCAGGGCATGACTGTCTTGTCGCTGGCCTATCTGCTCTTGAATCGGCCGATGCAGAAGCGGTTTGAATCGGACCCGTTATTCCAGGCAACCGCCTTGCTGCTCCAGGAGCGGGTTCCCAGAGCCACCGCGTTCTACACGCATGCGGCCGAATCCTCCGATGGGCGCACGACTCCCACGGGTACGGAGGCCCCGGTGCGCTTGTTCAAGAGCCCGAACACGCCGATACCGGAAGTGCAGTTGTTGTCCAACGGCAGATACCACGTCATGGTCACGAACGCGGGAGGTGGGTACAGTCGCTGGAAGGACATCGCTGTCACGCGCTGGCGCGAGGACACCACCTGCGACAACTGGGGAACATTTTGCTTTCTCCAGGATGTCGCGAGCGGGCAGTTCTGGTCGACCGCTTACCAGCCGACCCGCGACCCATCGGAAGAATACGAAGCTATTTTCTCGGAGGCGCGAGCCGAATTCCGCTGTCGCAACCATGACTTCCTGACCCATACGGAGGTCGCCGTTTCGCCCGAGGACGACATCGAACTGCGTCGCATCGCCATTACGAACCGTTCTTGGACACGAAGGGCCATCGACGTGACCAGTTACGCGGAAGTGGTTCTCGCCTCCTCGGCGGCCGACGCACTCCATCCGGCCTTCAGCAATCTATTTGTTCAGACCGAAATCCTCCGCAAGCAGCGCGCGATCCTCTGTACGCGCCGTCCACGCTCGCGCGACGAGCAAGCACCATGGATGTTTCATCTGATGGCCGTGCACGGTGCCGACATTGGAGAAGTTTCCTATGAAACTGACCGAATGCAATTCATCGGGCGCGGAAACACGATCGCCGCTCCGCGGGTGATGAGCGACTCCATCCCACTCTCGGGCAGTGAAGGTTCGGTGCTGGATCCCGTTGTTGCCATCCGGCATCGAGTTACTCTGAATCCCGGAGAAACGACAACGATCAATATCGTGACCGGCATCGGGGACACCCGCGAAATATGCCTGGGCCTGGTTGACAAATACCAGGACCGGCGTCTCGCGGACCGGGTATTCGATCTGGCATGGACACACAGCGACGTGTTCCTGCGGCAAATCAATGCCACCGAGGCGGATGCGCAACTGTATGCCCGCCTCGCAAGCTCCATCCTCTACGCCAATTCCTTGCTGCGCGCCGATCCGAGCGTGCTGATCAAGAACCGCCGCGGGCAATCCGGGTTGTGGGGCTATTCCATTTCTGGTGACTTGCCCATCGTGCTGCTGCAGATTGGAGACTCAGACAAGATCGATCTGGTGCGCCAACTCGTCCAGGCGCATGCCTACTGGCGCCTGAAAGGCTTGCCCGTGGACCTGGTGATCTGGAACGAAGAGCACGCAGGTTACAGGCAAGAACTCCACGAACAGGTCATGGGGTTGATTGCAGCCGGCATCGAAACCATTCCGGCAGGCCGGACCGGCGCTATCTTCGTACGCTCCGCGGACCAGATTTCCCCCGAAGATCGCATTCTGATTCAAACCGTAGCCCGCGTCACGATCTCTGATATGCGAGGCTCGCTCGCCGATCAAGTTACCCGTCTCGGGCCGCTGGAAGCAGCGGTTCCGCGCCTTACGCCGGCCCGCACGCATCGCGCCGAACTCGCCGCCGCCGCCGTGCCGCCTCGCAACGATCTCATCTTCTCCAACGGACTGGGCGGATTCACCCCCGACGGGCGTGAGTACGTGATTACAACGACGCGCCAGCAAACGACTCCCGCACCATGGGTCAACGTGTTAGCGAACCCCCGCTTTGGAACTGTGATCTCCGAGCTCGGTTCCGCCAACACCTGGGCCGAGAATGCCCACGAGTTCCGCCTTACTCCCTGGAATAACGATCCCGTGAGCGATTCCAGTGGAGAAGCGTTTTACCTCCGTGATGAAGAGAGCGGCCACTTCTGGTCGCCCACACCATGGCCTAGCCGCGGCGCCACGCCCTACATCAGCCGGCACGGATTCGGCTACAGCGTGTTCGAACACACGGAAGGCGGCATACGCTCGGAACTGTGGGTTTATGTGGCGTTGGATGCGCCCATCAAGTTCGCGGTGTTGAAGGTGCGAAACCAGTCGGATCGCTCGCGCCGACTCTCCGTTACGGGATACGTGGAATGGGTTTTGGGTGACCTGCGGCCGAAAACGTCGATGCACGTTACGAGCGAAATTGCCCCGAATAGCGCCGCCCTGTTCGCGCGTAACCCGTATAACACGGAGTACGCCGGCCGGGTGGGCTTCTTCGCCGCGGACGCTCCCAAGCAAACCGTGACGTGCGATCGGACTGAGTTCCTCGGACGCAATGGCACTCTCCGAAGTCCGGCTGCGATGTTCCGGTCGTGGCTCGCCGGCAAGGCGGGGGCCGCGCTGGATCCCTGTGCGGCGATCCAGGTTCCATTCGAACTTGCCGGTGGGCAAGAACGCGAGATCGTCTTCACGCTCGGCATGGGGCAGGACGCCGAGGATGCGACCAGCTTGGTTCGCCGGTTCCGCGGGTCGGGTGCCGCCCGAGGCGCCCTGGAAGCTGTGTGGCAGTACTGGACGCACACCCTCGGCGCAGTGCAGGTGGAGACACCCGACGCGTCTCTCGACGTGCTAGCGAACGGCTGGCTTGTTTACCAGGTATTGGCGTGTCGTCTTTGGGGACGCAGCAGCCACTATCAGCCGGGCGGCGCTTTCGGCTTCCGCGACCAACTGCAGGACATGATGGCGCTCATCCATGCTCAGCCGCGCCTCGTGCGCGAGCACCTGCTGCTGTGCGCGTCCCGGCAGTTTGAGGAGGGCGATGCCCAGCATTGGTGGCATCCACCGGCCGGCCGAGGCGTGCGTACTCACTGTTCGGATGATTACTTGTGGCTGCCGCTGGCTACCTGCCGCTACGTGCTGAGCACCGGCGACACCGGTGTGCTCGATGAACCCGCTCACTTCCTCGAAGGCCGCTTGGTGAGCGCCGAGGAAGACTCATACTGGGACCTGCCTGCACAATCGCAAACAGCAGCCACTCTGTACGAACACTGCACCCGAGCGATTCTCAGGGGTCTCGGAGTGGGTGAACACGGACTGCCACTTATCGGCTGCGGAGACTGGAATGATGGCATGAATATGGTTGGCGAACACGGCAGGGGCGAAAGCGTCTGGTTGGGCTTCTTTTTGTACGCCGTGCTCTTGCAGTTCGCTGAAGTGTCGCGCCTTCGGGGCGATGTCTCTTTCGCCGAGCGGTGCCAGACAGAGGCCGCGCAAATGCGCCGGAACATCGAGCAGAATGGGTGGGACGGCGAGTGGTACCGCCGGGCTTACTTCGACGACGGTTCGCCGCTTGGGTCGGCAACCAATGCCGAATGCCAGATCGATTCGATTGCCCAGAGCTGGGCGGTTCTGTCCGGAGCGGGCAATGTTGAGCGCTCCCGAATGGCGATGGACGCGGTCGATCGTCGTCTCGTTCACCGTGAGAGTGGACTGATCCAACTTCTGGATCCGCCGTTTGATAAATCGGACTTGAATCCCGGGTCGATCAAGGGATACGTCCCCGGCGTGCGGGAAAACGGCGGGCAGTATACTCATGCGGCAATCTGGGCGGCCATGGCGTTCGCTGCCTTGGGCGATAATCGCCGGGCATGGGAGCTATTCGACATCATCAATCCCGTCAAACACGCGAAGTCTCCCGAGGCCATTGGCACGTACAAAGTGGAGCCTTATGTGATTGCGGCTGACGTTTATGCTCTCTCTCCCCACATCGGCCGCGGGGGGTGGACTTGGTACACGGGCTCCGCCGCGTGGATGTACCGGCTTATCCTTGAATCACTGTTGGGGCTGAGACTGGAAGTCGACAAACTGCGCTTAGCGCCGTGCCTTCCCGCGGATTGGCAGCGGTTCAAGGTTCACTACCGCTATCGCGAGACGGTCTATCACATCACGGTCACACAACCGCGCGATGCAGGGAGCGCGAAAGGCGTCAAGGTGGATGGCGTTCGGCAAGACGACACGGCTATTCCCCTCGTTGATGACCACCAGGAGCACACGGTAGAAGTGACGGTATGATGGACGGTTATGACAGTTGGTTGAACCTTGCGACGGTGATGTACAAAGATGTGAAAACGGCCATGCAGTTCCAGCATCCCGAGCTGGACATCGTGCGGGCAGCGCTAAACTAAACGGAAACATCGGAGGAGCGGAGAGGATGATGCCGGCCGAAAAATTTCACGGCACACTTTACGGCACACCTCAAAAATGCCACCCCTGTAAGTCATTGATTGGCAGTGCAGGCACGCTATTTCAAACCGGGCTGGATCACACTGGGGGTGCAAGGACGCTTCGTGGGAGTGCAGTATGACGACGACCGCAACACGCTCCCCTTGCGCCGCTTTTTCGCCATGGATGCGACGGCCTCACACCCGCTCAGGCGCTCCGTCGAGGTATTCGTCGCCGCGGACAACCTGCTGAACCGGCGCTATGACATCGCTCGCACCCCGGTGCTGAACGTGGCGCCGCCCATCCTGGTGCGCGCCGGCCTGCGCCTGAACCTCGGGGCACGATAGATAAGCTTCTACCGGCCGCTCAGGCGGCACTGCCTGCTTGAAGAGCACCGCCTTCACGGTCTCAACGATCTTCTCCTCGTTGGGCAGAACGTGGTTTTCGAGCGGCTCGCTGTAGGGAATCGAGGTATCGAGCGCGGAAACGATCCTGATGGGCGCGCGCAGAGATTCGAATCCGTGCTCGGCGACTTCGGCGGCAATGATCGCGGCTGCCGAGGCGTGGCGCGGCGCCTGGTCCACTAGCACCAGCCGGCCGGTCTTCCTTACCGATTCGATAATGGTTTTCACATCCAGCGGCGCGAGGGTGCGTGGGTCAACTACCTCGGCGCTGATGCCCTCCGCCGCCAGTCGCTCGGCCGCAGCCAGCGACTTTTTCACCATCCACCCGGTGGCGACAATGGTGATGTCGGCGCCCACCCGCTTCACATCTGCAACGCCCAGCGGGATGACGTATTCGCCTTCCGGAACCTCGCCCTGCTCCAGGGTCAGCATGTAGTTGTGCAGGTAGACGACGGGATTGTCGTCACGGATGGCGGCCGCCATCAGGCCTTTGGCGTCGGCGGGCGTGGACGGCACGACCACCTTCAGTCCGGGGCAGCCCATCATCATGTGGTACAGGCAATTGGAGTGCTGGCCGGCCCAGCCGGCTGCGAAGCCGAAGCCCGCCTTCAACACCAAGGGGACTTTGACCTGGCCTCCGGACATGTAGCGCAGCCTGGGCGCCTCGTTCACCACCTGGTCCATGGCCACCAGCATGAACTCGTTCATCCACAGCTCGACGATGGGCCGAAGCCCGGTTATGGCGGCTCCCACGGCGATGCCGATTTCAGCCGTCTCGGAAATGGGCGCAATGCGGACGCGGTTCCTGCCGAACAGCTTGAGCATGGGATCGCGCGGTGTCATCGCCATATTCTGGCCATAGAAAACCACGTCGGGATCGCGCTGCATTTCCTCGATGATGGCGGCAGCCATCGCCTCGCCGTACATCATTTCGCGTGCCATAAGACCTTCCTATGCGTACACGTAGTTGGTGGCCTCTTCGGGAGCAGGAGGCGGACTCGCCAATGCGAACTGCACGGCGTCGTCCATCTCGCAGCGAACTGTGTCGGCGATGCGCTGGGCTTCCGCGTCTGCCAGCATCCCCTTGCGCATCAGCTCGTCCCGGAAGCGGGGGATCGGATCGGCCGCTTGTGCCTGCCGATATTCCGACTTCTTGCCGTACACGCCTACGGCTTCGTGTTCCGGGAATTGCGTTGGCGCCGGCGGAACGTTGATGGCGTTGCCGTGCGCGCTGAGCCGGTAAAACTTCGATTCGATCAGGCTGGGCCCGGCTCCGGCACGGGCGCGGTCGGCCGCCGCAAGCACGGCGTCGTAGACCTGGAGCGGATCGGTGCCGTCCACCGTGATCCCGGGGATGCTGAAGGCAGCGGCCTTCTTCGACAGAGGATCACCCGCCAGGTGGTTAGCGTCTTCCAGGCTGATGTGGGTGTAGGCCTGATATTCATTGTTCTCGAGCACGTAAACCACCGGTAGCTTCCACACCGCGGCCATGTTCAGCGACTCGAAGAAGGCGCCCTGCTTGGTGGACCCATCGCCAAAGAAGCAGTAAACGACCTGACCAGTGTTCTTCACCTGGGCGGTGAGGGCAGCGCCGGTAGCGTGCGCGATACTCTGCCCGATAATGCCGGACGTACCAGGAAAGTGGTGGGCGGGATCGGCGAGGTGCATGGACCCTCCAAACCCTCGGCAGAGGCCGTCGCTGCGGCCATAAAGCTCGGCCATCATCTTGCATGGCGAGCTGCCCAGCACAATCGGATATCCGTGGCAACGATAGCTCGGCATGACCAAGTCCGTTTCGTGCCGGGTAGCGAGCGCTCCCACAATGCTGGCTTCCGCGCCATCGCCCAAGTGGGTGTGGCCGCGCATGGCTCCCGGATGTTCGAGGAAGGTGCGCTTGACGCGCTCCTCAAACTCGCGGATGCGCAGCATCTGCGTGTACATCCAGATCAGCCGATCGCTTCCCAGATCGTCGCTCGTTGGCATCGCGTCTCCTTCACTTATGAGGGCAGGGTGTCTCCCGGCTGGCCGATGTGGCACAGCGGCTCGCCCACCGGAACCTCCACTGCCTCGCGGGCAATAATCTTGAGCAGCACACCTTCCGCCGGAGATTCCAGTTCGTAGCTCACTTTCTCGGTCTCCAGTTCTACCACGGGTTCGCCGCGTTGGATGGCATCTCCCTCCGCCTTGAGCCAGCGAACCACGCTGGCCTTGGTGGTCGGGATACCGCCCGTCTTGGGAACCTTGAGAGTTGTGACGATGTCCGCCCCCCTTGTCAGTTCACTGCCTCGAGGATCGTTACGGCGCAGGCGGCGAAATCGTTACCAATAAGCCCGCCGCCATTTTCGGCCAAGCCGACACGCGCATTCGGAACCTGGATCTCGCCGGCCTCCCCCCGCAACTGAAAGCACAGTTCGTTCAGCATGATGAGACCCGTTGCGCCGATGGGGTGTCCCCTGGATACCAGCCCGCCAGACGGATTCACGGGAAGCTCGCCGCCGCGTGCGGTAGCGCCGGAGGCGGTGAACGGACCGCCCTGGCCACGGGGACACAGGCCGAGGTCTTCCAGGGTGTGGATTTCGGCGAACGAGGTGGCGTCATGCAGTTCGACCACGTCCAAGTCTTGGGGGCCGAGACCGGCCATTTCATAGGCACGGCGGGCAGCGCGGCCGGCCGCGTGTTCCTCGTCCCAGGAGGTTTCCATCCGTCCGGCGGCGACGGCGTGTCCGCGCACCCGCACCGCGCGGCTACGCACTGGCTCCGGCAGACTGCGGAGAAAATCGCGCGAGCAGAGGAGGGCGGCGGCGGCGGCATCGCCGATGGGAGCGCACATGGCTCGCGTCAGCGGTTCGACCACCATGCGGTCGGCCAGCACCGCGTCCGCGTCCATCGGAAAACGATATTGCGCCCGCGGGTTGCCGACCGAGTTGGTGTGGTTCTTGGCCGCAGCCTGAGCAATCTGCCGCTCCGTGGTGCCGTACCGCGCCATGTGGGCCTTCGCCCACAGCGCGTAGATGTCCATGGCGAGGGAGCGATCGGGAGCCTGCTGGAAGTGCCCGCCACAACTGGCTGCCATCTTCTGATACATGTCAACCCAGGGCTGGGGGTCGAGGAAGTCGGTGCCCTTCTCCAGTCGCACGAAGAACTCGGCGCGGCGGTTGGGGTCATACATCTTCTCCATGCCGATGGCGAGAGACAGCTCACATTGTCCGGAGAGGATGTCCTTGCAGGCGCCATTGACGGCGAGGCTGGCGCTGGCGCACGCTGCCTCCACATTGGTGGTGGCCACGCCCACGGGCAGCAAGCCTTCCTCCACCAGCGGCATGAGGCACACCTGGCCTTTCACGTTGGGCTGTCCCCAGAAGTCCAGCATCATGTTGCTGAACCAGATGTGGCCGATGGCGCTACCGTCGAGGCGCGCGTCCTGGAGCGCGCCCAGGTAGGCCTCGCGAACCAGTTCCTTGGGCGATTTCCCGAAGAATCGGCCCACCGGAGTGCTGTAGATACCGACGATGCAGACGTCGTCCATGCGTGGTTTCAATTTGATCGTCCTCGTTCACTCAATGCACGGCCCGGTCGGCGTTCGCCCAATACGGTCGGCGAATGGCCCTGCGATCGATCTTGCCAGCGTGTGTCTTGGGAATTTCCTCCCGGAACTCGACTGACTTCGGCGATTTCACGCCGCCCAGGCGCCGCTTGCAATGGTGGATCACATCCTGCTCGGTCAGACCCGCTCCCTCTTTCAGTACGAGGATGGCCTTGACCGCCTCTCCCCAAGTTTCGTCCGGGACGCCGATCACGGCGCACTGCTCGACTTCGGCCAGCGCCATGATCTCAGCTTCGATCTCGGCGCAGTACACGTTGAAACCGCCGGTGATGATCATGTCCTTCTTGCGATCGACGATGTAGAAGTACCCATCCTCATTCCGGTAGCCGAGATCGCCGGTGTGATGCCAGCCGTAAGCGCGGATTTCCTCCGTTGCCTGCGGCATTTTGTAGTAGCCGGGGGTCACCAACGTACCCCGGGCCACGATCTCTCCCACCTCGCCGGACGGCAGAATGCGGCCCTGGTCATCCATGATGGCCAGACGCACCGCGGAAGTAGCCTTGCCGCAACTGCGCAAGCGTTCGGGATGCTCCCCGGCGGCAGCGGCGGCCACCGTTCCGGCATCCAGCCAGGTCAGCAACATCGGCGACTCGGTCTGCCCGTAGCACTGGCACAAGCACGGTCCAAACAGTTCAACGCCTCGGCGCAACTTGTCGGGCGATACCGGAGAACCGGCGAGCAGGAAGACACGCAGGCTTGAATAGTCGAAGCTGCCGACCTCCGGGTGCGCGAGCAGCTTGTAGAAGGCGGTCGGCGGCAGGAAGAGGTGGGTGACGCGAAAGCGCTCAATACCCCGCAAAACTTCCAGCGCATCGAACTTCGGCAGAATGACATTGGTGGCTCCCAGAGCGAACATGGTGAAGGCCACCACGCCGGCGGCATGCGACAACGGCGCAACGTTGAGGCAGACCGGGTCAACGGCGTCCGAGCGCCAGTAATGGGTGGCCATCTCCGTCATGGTTCCCCAGACAAGACTGGTCACCTTGACGCCTTTCGCCGGCCCGGTAGTTCCGCCGGTCGGCACTAGGCCCACCAGACGATCCGGGTTGCCGTGAGGATCGCCCCAGTCGCCGCATTCCGCGCTTCCCAACTTCAAAAAGGTTTCGAGAGAGGGATTCCGGCCATCCTCGCTATCGAGGCAGACGAGATTGCGCAGGGTGGGCACGCGCTCCTTGAGTTCTTCCACCTGCCCGCGGAAGGCGCTGTGATAAAAGAGCCAGACCGTCTCCACGTACTTCATGTATTCGGCATTGGCATCCACCGAGTTGCGGTAGTTGATCGGAACCCAGACCGCGCCGGCGCGCATAATACCCAGCATGCAGAAAAGTACGCGGGCGTCGTTGTGGGAGTAAATGGCGGCCGCTTGTTCACCCCGCAGGCCGCTCGCCCACATGGCGCGCGCGATCTGCTCGGTGATGGCACGCGTGTGCGCGTAGGAGTAGCAGGCGTTGCCGTCCACGATGGCGGTCCGGGCGGGTGCGGCGTCCGCGCCTCGATCGAAATAGTCAATTGCCCGCATACGGCAAAAAGTGCGCTTCACCCTGTCGTGAACCGCGATTTTAGGCTAAAGTATTAGGAAAGCCAGTAGGTACCTTTCTGTGACTTGGTATCGCGGGAGAGACTATGGACCTGTTCGATTGCCCGGTGACCTTGACGACGGAGATTATCGGCGGAAAATGGAAGCCGTCGATCCTGTTCTTTCTGGAGCGCAAGACCCGCCGCTTCAGCGAAATCCAGCGACTGATCCCAGGGATGACGCGCAAGATGCTGACCCAGCACCTGCGAGAGTTAGAGCGCGACGGCATCGTCCACCGCAAGGTGTACGCGCAAGTCCCGCCGAAGGTAGAGTATTCCCTCACCAAACACGGGGAGAGCCTGAAGCCCATCCTCAAGCTGATGTCGGCGTGGGGGAACAAACATCGCGCCCGCTACGGCAACGGCAACGGAACCCACACCAAGGAGTAGCCGCAGGCAGGGGTTCGCGTCCACGCTACTCCGCCGGCCAGATGACGGAGGCCGTACGGCCCAGAATCTGCTGCCGTGCCTCTTCGCTGAGGGACAAAGCCCGGAAATCTTCGAGATTCTTGCGGATGTCGGGCACGCCCGGCCCCGGCCAGTCGGTGCCGAACAAGGTCTGTTGCGCGATCTCTTCCAGCCGCGGGAAGTACTTGAGCAGCGTCTTCGGCGGGATCCCGCTTATGTCCAGAAAGACATTGGGATGGCGCCGCACCAGGAAAAAGGCGGTAGGCATCCAGAGCGGCCGCCCGCCGTGGGCCATCACAATCTTCAGCTTGGGGAAGTCCACCGCCACGTCATCGAGGTAGATGGGGTCGCCGTATTTGTTGCGCGCCCCGGCGAAGATCGAAGTCCCAGTGTGAAAGATTATGGGAATGCCATTGGCCTCGGCCGCGCGGTAGACGATCTCCAGTTCCTTGACCCCGTGCAGGTAATCGTTGGGAAAGAGGAGTTGGTGGGGCGGATGGATCTTGATGCTGCGGATCTTGAGGCGGAGGATCTGCTCCACGTCCGCCAGGATGTTTTTGCTGGTCCGCGGGTGCAGCCCCCCGCAGGAGATCAATCGTTGCGGACATTCTTGGGTGTAGTCTGCGATGTACTGGTTCACCTCGGCGGTGAACCCAATCACCTCGGGGGCAACGTAGTTGATGAGCACCGCGCGGTCCACCCCCGCGGCGTCCAAATACTTCAGAAACGGCTTGGGAGCTTCGCAGAACTCGGCGATCTGGTCGAAATTCGCCCGGCCTTTCTTAATCGACTCTAGCGCCGCGGGCTTGAACATATGCAGCGGGCAGATGTGGACGTGGCAGTCAGTGATCAAGTTCGTCTTGCCTGCTCTTTCTCAGGACTGGTGACTTCAGGTTCATTCTATCCAGCCGCCGCAACCCGCAGAGCCTGCAAAGCGGCGGCCACCTGTTTCGGGTCAGCGCTGGGAGAGATGTCTGCCGAGGACGTCAGAAGCGCCGGCCTGGAATCCGCCGGACCCCCGCAAATCGAGGATACCGAGGTCGCGATTGCGGGATGACTTCCCTCGAAGAAACAGGGCGGCAAGGCCATCCCCATGGTTGCGCTCCTGGAGCTGCCGAGACTCCAAAGTGCAGGCTCGCTCTTGTCCAGCGCCGGACACAAAAACCAACTCCGAGTGCTGTTCAGGATAGCGGGAAATGCGTCCCTGAGCCGGGCAACATCCTGCAGTAGAAGGACGGGCAGCGCCTGGTAGAAACGAATCGCGCAGCCCTGGACCTTGTTTCCCGGCTGGAGCGACTCCCACCTGTAAACGCTGGCCTGACCCGTGCCGCTGCCATAGGCGACCGCGCGCGCGCCCGCCAGGGCGTCGCCGGATTCCTCCGGCTGCAGTGTCCGCGGCAGCAAGGCGGGTTTGAAGATGGTCTTCTTCATCCGCAGGCGAACCAGTTCCAGGGAAACCCCGCGCCGATCCAGGCCGAGGGCGTGACGCAGGTCCTCCACGCCGGAAAAACGAAGGCCGGGGCATTTCATGTTCACGTTCGGCCCGCCCGCTTGCGACAGTTCCATCTCCAGCGAATATTCCGCGCCGTCGGGCTTGATCCCTTCTCCCAGCAGGTCCCGGGCCCCAGTCGCGCAGGTTTCTTCGACCAAGCGGTTCAGCGAAGTCAAATCGGCGTCGTCCTCGAGCGGCAGATGACAATGGCGCTCATAGACGTGCGCAATATCGGATACGGAGGAGCCAAAGGCACTGAACACCGGACCGAGGGCAAGAAAGTAGGCATCTCTCAGTCCGGCACGGGCAGCGACGCCGCAGGCAAACAGGCCGCCATTTCCGCCGTAGGCGAACAGTACGTGATCGGACAAGTCTTGTTCGAGTTCGTCGCCGGCGTTCGAGATCAGCTCCGCCACCATGTCGTACGCGCGCTCAATGATGGCGCGGCAGGCTTCATGGATCGAGAGCCTGCGCGACCGGGCAATGCCGCAGTCGATGGCGCCCCTGGCCAGTTCCAGGTCCAAGCGCTTGGCGCCACCCAGGAAGCGGTCCGGATCGATGAGTCCCGCGGTCACGAACGCGTCCGTCAACGTCGGCTTCTCACCGCCCAGCGCGTAGCAGACCGGGCCCGGGAAAGCCCCCATGCTCCCCGGCCCCAGGGTCACACCGTCATCCGTCGCCTGCACCACGCTGCCGCCGCCGAGCGCGATGGATCGGAGATAAGGCAGGCTGACGCGCACGGGAATGCCGAACCAATCGCTCTCTCGCGAATATACTGGCTCGCCATCCTGAATGACGCCGATCTTGGCGGTAGTGCCTCCCACATCCAGCGCGATCACGTTTTTCAACCCATACGCCTTCGCCAGATAGTTGGCGCCGTAAATCCCCAGGATGGGACCGGACTCCAGGGTGTCGATGGCACGGGTCTTGGAGACGCCGGCGACCCCGCCGTTGACATGGCTGATCAGGAAAGCGCGGGAATACCCCAGGCTGTAGCGCAGCTCGTCTTCCGCCTTGAACAGTGTGGATGCCAGGGCGCTGTGGGTGTAGGCATTGATGAGCGCACAGTGGGTGCGGGTCATGTCGTCGGGGCTCTGGCAGATGTCGCTGCCGGTGAGCACGGGCACGGAACCGAGATAGTGGTCGGGGTATTGCTCGTCGATGGCGCGCTTGATCCGCTGTTCCTCTTCGGAGTTTTGTAGCGCACCCTGCAGGCTGATGCAGATCCTGCGCACGCCGCTCTCCAGCAAGGAGCGCACCGCGGCCACAATCTCAGAGGAGTTAGTGCCGGCGATCCCCAGGACGTTCTTTTCGTCCACGATGCGATGCAGGGCGGGACTGCAGCGCCGGTCGCCGTAGAGATCCCGTTCGTGCCCCTTGATCACGATCAGGCCAATCTTGGGGCCGCGCAGTTCCGCCAGGACGTTCGAGGTGAGCGTGGTGGACCAGCGCAAGAGTTCGACCTGCTCGAGAAAGTCGGCCAGGTCGGGATAGCCGAGCTGCGTGGCTCCTTGTGTCAGGCAGTCGAACAGGCAAACCGTCAGGTCGTGGGGCGTCGAGTCCACCTTGGCGCACACCAGACGCGTTCCGTCGCCGAAGATGCCGTCGGTCAAAGTTCCGCCGACATCGATATCGACGCTAAACATGGAAACCTCTCATCATGGGGTCGGTCGCCCGCTTGTACTCGACGACTCTCACCCTGCCGCCCTGCTCTCATAGGCTCTTTTCAGCAACTGACCCTTCATCTCATGTCGCGGCAAGGTTCCGGCCGCAACCAGATCCACCGAAGCGGACACGGTCAAGACAGCCTTGATCTCGCGCTCGATCTCGGTCTTGAGGGCATTCCAATCGCCGCCTTCACCGCCGCACTCGGCTACCACCTTCAACGGTGGCGCCACCTTGGGCCCCGGTTGCTCCAGGATGATCTGAATCTCCCCGGTGGTTCTGGGATGGAAGCTGGAGACTACGTCGCGCACCGCCGAGGGGAACACGTTGACTCCGAGCACGATCAGCATGTCATCCGTGCGACCAATGCAACGGAGTTTGAAGCTGGTACGCCCGCAGGGACAGGAAGTGTCGAGTACGGTGACACGATCGCGCGTGCGAAAGCGCAGCAAGGGGACGCATTCCCGCTCCAGGCTGGTATAGACGAGTTCGCCGGAGACGCCCCGCTCGATGGGAAGAGCCTCTTCCGTCTCCGGGTCGATGATCTCGACCAGGACATACTCCTGTCCGTTGCCGTGCATCCCGGACTGCTGCGGGCATTCGCTGAAGATGATGGGCGCCATATCGGCGTTCCCTAATCCCTCGGTGACCCGCGCTCCCCAATCCTCTTGCAACTTTGTCCGCACGGCGGGAATCCCGGCTCCCGGCTCGCCTCCGCAGAAGAACTTTTTCAGCCCGAGCGCTCGCGGTTCGAGGTGAGCTTGCCGCCGCACCCATTCGGCAAAGTACGTCGCATAGGATGGCGTGCAGTGCATAGCCGTCGCTCCCAAGAGCTGAATCGCCATTAAGGCTTTCTCCGAGGCGCCGGTGCCGATGGGAACAAACATGGCCCCCAGCGATTCAATGGCGTCTTTCGCGGGCAAGCCGCCGACGAAGAGGGTGAGCCCCGCGGCATGAATCACGATGTCGGTCTTCCTGACGCCCTGGGTGTAGAAGGAGCGGGCCGTCAAGGCCGTCCACATGCGAGCGTCACGCCGGGTCAGACCAATGAAGCTGGGCCTGCCGGTGGTGCCGGTAGAGCTATGGACACGGATCACATCCTCCAACCGGCACGCGATGTGCTTGCCCAGCGGCGGAGCCGCCGCCTGGCTCTCTCGGAGTTCCTCTTTGGTGGTAAGAGGAAACCGGGCCACATCCTTCAGCCGACGAAAATCTCTGCGCCGGATTCCCGCTGCCTGAAACTTTTCCCGATAGAACAATGAGCGGCTCAAGAGGTAGTCGAGTTGCCGCGCGAGCTTGGCCTCCTGGAGTTCCTGGATCTCTTTGAAGGTCGCGGTTTCAATCTTCCTGTTCAGATAGTTCCGGCTTGGCATATGCCCGAAGCCGCTCCCTAGTTGCATTTTCACCTGTAAGGGGCTAAATGGGACTCTACGGAGCGTCCGTTATAATTGCGGAGCGGGAATTTGGCAAGCCGAAAGCAAGCGGGCTGGCGGCCGATCCCTGGGGTTGTGTGTGGGCTGCCCACGGCTGGATTTCGTGGCGGCGTGCGCTTCGAGGAGGGAGAGCACATGCGCGGCACCATGATGGATTATCCGCTCACGCTCATCCACATCCTGGAGCGTGCGGGAAGGCTTTTCCCGCGTTCCGAAATAATCTCCCGCCTGCCGGACCGTTCCCTGCGCCGGAATACCTACGCGGACTTCTATCACCGCGCCCGCACTCTGGCTGAGGCCTTGCGGAATGGCGGCCTGAGGCGCGGCGATCGCGTCGCCACCTTGATGTGGAACCACTACGCGCACCTGGAAGCCTATTTCGGGATACCGGTGTGCGGCGGCGTAATGCAGACCTTGAACCTCAGGCTGGCGCCGCACGATCTCGCCTATATCGCCAACCATGCCGGAGACCGGTTCTTGCTCGTGGACGACATCCTTCTGCCGGTCTATGAGAAGTTTGCGAACTCGGTTAACTTCGAGCGCGTAATCGTGGCGCCGCTCAGCGCTAAGCCGGTAGCCGCTGGGTATGAAAGCTATGAGGGCCTCCTGAACGCGGCCGCCCCAGGCCATTTTTCCTATCCCGCGCTGGAGGAAACCGAAGCCGCCTCCATGTGCTACACCTCGGGGACCACCGGCCGTCCCAAAGGAGTGGTGTACACCCACCGCTCGCTGGTGCTGCACACCATGCTGCTGGCGATGGCCGACAACTTCGCTATCAACCACCATGACGTGCTCCTGCCCGCCGTTTCCATGTTTCACGTGAACGGCTGGGGTCTGCCGTTCGTCGGCGTCATGGTTGGATGCAAACTGGTTTTGCCCGGCCCTTATCTGGATGCGGAAAGCCTGCTGGAACTGTTGGAACGCGAAAAGGTGACGGTGTCCGCGGGCGTGCCCACGATCTGGCTGAACGTTGTGGAGTGCCTGGAGAAGCATCCCGGGCGCTGGAAGCTGGGACCTCTGCGGGTGCTGGTGGGCGGGGCGGCGCCTCCGCTGGCGTTGATCCGCAAGCTCGACCAGTACGGCATCGAACTGAAGCAAGGCTGGGGGCTGACCGAGAGCAGCCCGCAGGCAACCACCAGCCAGATGAAGTCCTACATGCAGGATTGGCCCGCGAAGGAAAAGTTCGCGATCACGGCCAAGGCTGGTATTCCCGTACCCTTGGTTGACGTGCGCGTGGTTAACGAAGCTGGAGAAGTGCCCGCTGACGCGGCCACGCTGGGGGAGGTGCAGTTGCGCGGGCCCTGGGTGGCGGCCAGCTACTACGACCTTCCGGAAGAGAAAGACAAGTGGAGCGAAGATGGCTGGTTTCGCACAGGAGACGTGGGCACGGTCGACGCCGAGGGCTATCTGAAGATCGCCGACCGCTCCAAAGACCTGATCAAGTCGGGCGGCGAGTGGATCAGCTCGGTGGATCTGGAGAACGCGCTGGTAGCGCATCCTGACGTGCGCGAGGCGGCGGTGATCGCGGTATCCCATCCCAAATGGCAGGAACGCCCGCTGGCTCTGGTGGTACCGCGTGACGGAGTGACACTGGACGCCCGCCAACTGCGCGAGTTCCTGGCCGCCAGGTTCGCCAAGTGGCAGTTGCCGGACGCTTTCGTGTTTGTGGATGAACTGCCGCACACCTCGACCGGCAAGCTGCAAAAGGCGGAATTGCGGCGCCGCTACCACGACTGGAAGTGGGAAAGCTAACGTGCTGGTCCCGCTTCCAGTGGTTGCCTACTTGACCTGCAGCGACTCGAGGTAGTGGCTGAGGTTGCCTACGCGCTGCTGCACTTGGCCGGCGTCTCCCTGGCTCATCGTCCAGAACACTGGTCCCCAGACGGGCATTTCCTGCGTGCCATGCGCCGTGACCCTGGCTCTCCCGCGGAGAATGCTCAGAACTTTCAACGAGGGAAATTTGCCGCCATTGCGCTGGGCCAATGTGGTCAGGTCGGCGGGCGGCGTCTTGAGAGCGCCCGCAGCCGGACCGTCGCCCTTGGCATCCTTGCCATGACACGCAGCGCAGTAGGCCGCGAACATCTCCTTCCCTGAAGCCGGAGAAGTCAGGGGAGGGGGGGCTCGTTTGATCTCCGGTTTCGGTTCTTGCGACCAACAAGAGAGCGTTCCTGCGAGGACGCATACCGCCAAGCCCCTTGTTAACAGCGCCATCAGCTCCTCCTCGATAAGCCAGATCTCCGCCTGGCTACGGAACACTAGAAAGTAAACTTCAGGGCAAACTGAAACTGCCGCGGATTCAGCGTGGTTCTCGGTTTGCCAAAAGAAGGACTTGGTGTGTCGGGAATCGGGACCGGCAAAAGCCCCAAGGCGAGCCACGCTCCTGGTCCTCCGGCGGCTTGTTGCGCGGCGCAGGATACGGTACCCCTCTGAATGGCCAGTGTGGTGGCGTCCTTATAATGCTGCGGAACGGCGCCGCAGAATGCAGGCGAACCATACACGGAGCTCACTTCGTCCACGTTGGGCCGGTTGAAGAGGTTGAAAGCATCCACCGTCGCCTGAAGCCTCATATGCTCGCCGAGATTGAAATAACGAGAGAGGCGCAAATCCAAGGAATACAGCCTGTCGCCGACGTAGGTATTTCTGCTGATGACGGTGTTGCAGTCGGCGACGGAGCTGCAAGTACCGCCGATCGGGGCCCCGCCCACCCGGTCGGTGCTGAGTCCCGCGACGTCCCCGAAGGTATTTTGCCCCACAAACAAGGTAAAGGGGCGGCCCGATTGCGCGGTGACGATGCTGCTCAACTGGAACTGACGCAGGAAGCTGTGCTCCGGGCCATTGGCCGTCAGGTTGGCGACCAAATGGTGGCGAACATCCTGGTTCGAGTTGGCACGCTCCGCACGGTAATTGAACTGGTTTACCGGAAGGTTGATGAAAGTGGTGAAATTGCCGTCATCGATGGTATGCGAGTAGGTGTAGTTGGCCGTCAGCGTTAGATAGTTTGCCCACCGCTCCAGCGCCGTGACCGTAAAGCCGTGGTAGGTAGCATTCACCACATTGTTGTTGTAATCCAAAAGCCCGGCGCTCAGCGTGGCGGCCCCGGGCGCCTCCGGCACTCCAAATTCCAGCCCAGCCGGATTGGCTAGCGTGGCAAAAAATGGCCCGAGACCGAATGGCCCGCGGGTGGGAGTGCCCGTGCAGTTGGTTAGGCTGCCGTCAGGATTGAGCAGTCCCTGAGCGTACGCGGGATTGCCTGGCTTGCTCGTGCCCAATGGACACGGCACGTTAATGTTGTTCCCGCGAACCAGTTTGTGCGCCCCTACGAACAGATACCCGAGATTGAGGGTGAACCCTTTACCGAACTGCCGATTGATCTCCAGACTTGCTTGTTCGGCATAGGGCAGCCGTCCGTCTTTCTGAATGCCCCCGGCACCCACACCGCAAGCGCCGGCCGGCCCCGCGGCTCCAAAAACGCAGGGGCCGGAGAGACTAACCGGCAAATATGACGCGCCGGAGAGGAAGAGTGCCGCCAGTCCGGCCAACACGTTGGGCGGCGTCCCCGGGTACCCGGGGAGCGCGTTGAGTTGCCATCCGCCGGTCTCGGCTCCCTGACGGATCTGCGGAACAACTACGCCGGAGGTGAATCCTGCTGCCGCGCAAGCCGGATTCGCGCCAGGCGGATTGCACAGGTATCCAGGAATGTTTTTCTGGTTTCCGGTGACGAAGAAGAAGGTCTGGTTGTTGCGGTCGACGAAGATCCCGAAGCCGGCGCGGACGACGGTCTTTCCTTCCGGGGAATAGGCCAGTCCGACTCGGGGAGCAAAGCCCTTGTAATCCGATTTGATCACCGCGCCCAGACCCGATTCGAAGTCCCACCGCAGGCCGTAATTGACCGTCAGCTTGGGGGTCAGTCGCCACTGATCCTGCGCAAAGAAGCCCCAATAACCGTGGTTCAAGGCATAGCCGTAATTGCTGGACAAGTTGGTGGGAATGGCATTGGGCCAGCCCGTGCCGAAGCCGCCCCCAGTGGCGGCTGGGGGAGCGAAACCGTTGGTGAAGCCGGTTCTGGGAAGCGCCGTGCCCCAATACATGAAAGCGACACCATCCGCCTGGGGCGGCAGCGGGCATGGCGCGGTGGAAAGCGGGGGCAGCGGCGGGCCACCTCCAAAATCCACGAAGTTGGCAAGATTAACCACACAGTTCAGGTCTGTAAACAAGATCCGCATGGGTGTGAACCCGGGGTAGTTGTTGTAGTCCCACACGTAGTTGCCATCGAACCCGAACTTTGCGATGTGGTTCCCTTTCACCCAGGAGAGCGAATCAGAAAACTCTGCCCGGCTTTCGTAAATGGCGTCAAAGGTCCCGAAGTTGTGCCCCAACTCGAGATCGTTGACCACGCTTAAGTCCGGCTCTCCGGAAGCGCCGGGGAAGTTATAGCGGCGCCGCGCCCACTGGGCGAGGACGGTGTTGACGAGCGTGGGTTTGAACTGGGTAGTGAGGCTGCCAGCCAGGGACTGGTCGCGGACGAAAAGATTTCTCGCCCCGCTGGGAGTCCCGACCCCGCCGCCGTCTTCGGTCTGACCGATCAACTCGCCCAAATCACGAGCATCCTCAATGTTGTAACGGATTGCCACCTGATTGGCAGTGTTGATCTGGTAGTCCAAACGGGCAAACCCATAGTCGTTATTTGCCGCTTTCAGCACCGAGTTGAGATAGGACTGCGGTGATCCCGTACATTGGGCGAGAGGCAGATAGCAGCCCTCGGGCGAAAGCCCCAGGTAAGCCTTGGCTCGGTCAACGGCCACGATGTTGTTGTAAAGGCTGGGCGGATAGACCGGGGATTCCGCACGCCGCTTGCCTTCGTAGTTGATAAAGAAAAAGGCTTGATTTTTCTTGATCGGGCCGCCCAGAGTGGCGCCGAATTGGTTTTGACGCAATACGTGTGGCAAGGGCGCGGGTTGGAGGAGAGACTTGGCGTTAGTAGCATCGCTTTGCAAATAGTCGTAGAGCGAGCCATGCAGGTCGTTGGTGCCGGACCTGGTGACGATATTGACGATGCCGCCCAGCGCCCGGCCGTACTCCGCGCCAAAGCTGTTGTTCACCACCCGGAATTCCTGCACGGATTCCTGCGGCGGCGTGGCGCGCTGCACGCCGGTAATCTCATTCACGAAGTCCGCGCCATCCACCGTGATCTCATTGCTGAATGAGCGCTGCCCGCCGAAGGAAATCTGTGTCGTCTCGTAATCGGTGAAGGTGGTCCCCAGGCTGGTGCGACTGGTGGCCACGCCGGGGGTCAGCAGCGCGAAATCAGTGAACAGTCGCCCGTTGATGGGGAGCGTTTCAATTTGACGGGTATCGATTACCTGGCTGATTTCCGTCCTGGTGGGTTCAATGATCGGGATTTCGCCGGTCACCACCACCTGCTCGCCCTTGCCCACCACCTTCAGGACCACGTCCGCCGTGGCAATTTGCCCCACGGTCAGGATCAGACCCTTCTGGGTGTAGTCGCCGAACCCCGCGTACGAGACCTTCAGGTCATAGGTTCCCGGCGGGAGATTGGGCAAAGCGTAAAACCCGGCATCATTGGAGGCGGCCGAGTACGAGCGATTGGTGTTCACCTCGCGCAGACTGATGGCCGCCCGGCCGACAACGCCACCAGTCTGATCCCGAACCGTGCCGTTCAAGGTGGCCACGCTGACTTGCGCCCGCACCGAACCGGCGCCCGCTAAAACCACGGCCAGAGTAAATACAGGGAGCAGCCCAAGACGTCCCCGCATGACTAAACCTCCAGGCTGAGATGAGCGCCCAACCAAGCGCGCGGGTCACCTTTAAAAATAATTAAAGGCCGTTTAGTATCTAAATAAACCCTACATCCACTGGAGGTACGTTCTTACTCTTTCGACGCGTCATGTTGACCGCGGCGCGAAAGTATCGTTCACGACCGTTCTCTTGTCAAGAGCGATCCCGGGGGTGCGAGCGCCGCCGTTTTCGTTTGACGTGGGCACTCATGCTGTCTTCAACGCGCTTGGCGAAGCCACCGTGGCCGCCTGGTCCCACATTTCCGCGGCGGTCTCCGCTACCAGGCGCAACTTGGCGTACTGATCCTGCGCCGTCAGGCGGTTGCCCTCCATGGTGGAAGCGAAGCCGCACTGCGGGCTCAGAGCCAGCCTGTCCATCGGAACCAGAGCCGCCGCAGCCTCGATACGGCGCTTCAACTCGTCCTTGCTCTCCAGCGCGGGTCGCTTGGAACTCACCAGCCCCAGAACCACGGTTCTGTCCTCCGGCACCTGCCGCAGCGGCTCGAAGCCGCCCGAGCGTTCGTCATCGTATTCCAGCAGGAAGCGGTTGAACCGGGTGTTGCGAAAAACCTTGGTGATGGGGCCGTAATCGCCGGCGGCATAGAAGCTGCTTTGATGGTTGCCGCGGCACAGGTGCAAGCCGAACGCGATGCCCGGGTGATCGCCGATCACCGCATTGTCCATGTCGATGGAAAGATCCAGCAGTTTGTCGGGATCGTTGCCGCGCTGGCGGTAGCCTTCGCGCAAGTTCGGGTCCAGCAACGCCGCGTACTGCGGGGAATCGATCTGGATATAAGTACAGCCCAGGCGGATCAGCTCCTCCACTTCGCGCCGCAAGATGTCGACCAAATCCGCCAGGTAGGGCTCGATGCTGGGGTAAGCGCCCTGGGACTTGTCCTTGTCGTAATAAGCGGCCGCCTGCTGCGCGCTGATCATGGTGGTCTTGGCGGGATGACTGGTGCGGGCGCGCAGGTAGGTGAATTCCTCCGCGCACAAAGGCCGTTTGCGCCGCAGCCGAGAGACCACGACCGGCCGCTTCAACACCACTTCCTCACCCTGCTCGTTGCGGAAGGGGATGGCCCAGCCGCCGAATTTGTCGAAGCCCTCGACCGCGTCGATGAGGTGCCCGTAGAAGGCGTAGCGGCGCATCTCGCCGTCGGTGATCACCTCCAGGCCGGCGCGGAGTTGCAGGTCGACGGCTTCGTCCACGGCACGATCTTCCGCCCGCTTGAAAGCAGGGTGGGCAAGCTGTCCCGCCTCGTGCTGCTCGCGCGCCTCCTTCAAGTAGTCGGGACGCAAGAGACTTCCTACTACATCGCTGCGATACATGGCGGAACCTCCTGGGGCGATGCGGGCACAGAGCTTACCCGGAAAAACTGGCGGCTACAAGCGAATTGCTGGGCGGCTGCTATGAGTACGCTACGAAAAGAGACGTATGCGATAATTCCTCCCTCAGATAGGGGTGCCGGGGGCGATGGCAACCGCCGCAGGGAGGCGTCCATGTTCCTTCAGGATTTCTGGTATGCCGTGGCTTGGGACCACGAGATCAAGCGAGCGCCGTTCGGGCGGACCGTGTGTGGCGAACCCATCGTCCTGTATCGCCAGACCAGCGGCGCCGTATGCGCGTTTGAGGATTGTTGCCCGCATCGCCTGCTGCCGCTCTCCAAGGGGTTCCTGAAGGCCGACCACCTGGTCTGCAAATACCACGGGCTGGAATTCGACGAAAACGGTCGATGCGTGTGGATGCCAGGCCAGGAAGGTGTCCGCAAGGATGCGAATGTCCGCGCCTATCCCGTGGTCGAGAAGCACCGTTTTGTGTGGGTGTGGATCGGAGATCCGGCGCAAGCCGAGACGAGCAAGATTCCCGACCTGCACTGGTGCTCGGATGCGAATTGGATCTTTGAGGGAGGCACCTACCACGTCAAGTGCAACTACCAGTTGCTGGTGGATAACCTGATGGACCTCTCGCACGAGACTCACGTTCACCCCACCAGCATCGGCCAGCAAGAGATCGTCGAGGCCCCCATCCACGCTACCAGCGATGAGAAATCGGTGACCGTGACGCGATGGATGCACAACATCGATCCTCCGCCCTTCTGGGCTGCCAACCTGCGGTCGTTTGCGAAATGCGATCGCTGGCAGATCTGCCGGTTTTCGCTGCCCGCGAACGTGATGATCGACGTCGGCGTCGCGCTGGCGGGGACGGGCGCTCCCCAGGGGGATCGTTCGCAGGGCGTCACCGGCATCGTGGTCAACCTGATGACCCCGGAGTCGGACACCACCACCTGGTATCACTGGGGGATGGTCCGCGATTTCCAGATCGAGGATCGCGGCCTGACGTTCCGCATCCGCGATGGCCAGGCGGCAGTGTTTGCGGAAGACGTCGAGATCCTGGAATCCCAGCAGGAGAACATCGAACGCCGTCCCGACCGGCAACTCCTGAACCTGAAGATCGACGCCGGCGGCGCCAATGCCCGCAGGATCATCGCCCGCGAGTTGGCACGAACCCAGGCGCCGGGACAGTCTCGGTGACCCAGCCGCCCGGCGGCCCGTAACGCTAACCGCTCATTTGCTTCTCTGCGACTTGGTTTGAGCCAGGCTTTGATGAGCGCGGAAGATGACAAAGGCGCGGATGTCCGCCGCATCCTGGCGCGAAAGCTCACGGGCGAACGACACCATGCCGTTGGACTTCAGCATCCCGCCAAGCACGATGTAGAACCACTGCTCGCTGGCCAGAGTACTGGAATAGCGGAGATCGGGGAGCACCTGACCGCTGACCGCCGCGTCGCCGTGGCACGCCGCGCAATAGCGCTGGAACAGTCGTTCCCCGCTGCGCACCGTCGCCAGGCTGGCCGTGGCCGGTGGCGGATGCAGCGCGGGCCGCTCCGGCGTCAGCCGCTGCGGCAGACTCGCCTTGCCCCCCAACTTGAATACCAGCATGCGGCTCAGATTCCCCAGCGTGCTGGATTTCAGCGCGATCTCGCCCAGCGCAAGCGGATAAACTCCACCCCAGCCTGCGAGGATGGCAACGTATTGCTCCCCGTTCACCGTGTAGCTCACGGGCGCGGCAACCACTCCGGTCTGCGTGGGCGCCGTCCATAACCTCTCGCCGGTGTCCGCGCGATAGGACTCGAACTTCCCGTCCGAAGTGCCTTCAAACACCAGGTTCCCGGCCGTGGACAGCGTGCCGCCGTTCCATGGACCAACCCGCTCCACGGCCCACACTTGTTTTTGCTGGATTGGGTCCCAGGCTATAAGACGGCCTTTTACGCTGTCGATGATGGCCTTCTTCGTCTTCGGATCTTGTGGTAACTCTGCCGCGACCACATCGACGCCGTAATTAGCGGCTAGCTTCTTGAGCTCAAAATGGTCGGGAGACTTGTACTTGAAACCGGCATCCTGAATGGGAACATAGACCAGCCCGGTAAGCGGGCTATAGGACATGGACTGCCAGCTATGCGCGCCCAGCGGTCCGGGGACCACCGGCGCCGGATCGCGGCCCGGATAGCGCGCGATGGCGGTCTCGAGGGGCCGCCCGGTCTTCATGTCGATGCCGCTGGCCCAGTTGACGTAGGTGTAAGGCTTCGCCGAGATCAACGTCCCGTTGGTGCGATCGAGCACGTAGAAAAACCCGTTCTTGGGCGCATGCAGCAGCACTTTGCGGGTCTCGCCGCCGATGGCAATGTCGGCCAGGATAATGGGCTGGGTGGCGGTGTAGTCCCACATCTCGCCGGGAGTCTCCTGGTAATGCCAGACATATTCGCCGGTATCGGGCTTGAGGGCGACGATGGAGGACAGGAAGAGATTGTCGCCACCACCTGGGCTGCGAATGCGACGGTTCCACGGCGCACCGTTGCCCACTCCGATGTATAGCAGGTCGAGTTCAGAATCGTAGACAATGGCATCCCAAACGGTTCCGCCGCCGCCGAACTTCCACCATTGCCCGGTCCAGGTCTTGGCGGCTTTAGCCAGGATGGGGCTTTCGAACGGCTTCGCGGGATCGCCGGGTACGGTGTAGAAGCGCCAGACCAGGTCGCCGGTTTCGGCGTCGTAAGCGGAGACATAGCCGCGCACACTCATCTCCGCTCCGCCGTTGCCGATGATCACCTTGCCCTTCACCACGCGGGGCGCGCCGGTAATCGTGTAACGGAACTGGCGGTCGATGGTGAGCTTCTCCCAAACAACTTTGCCGGTGGCGGCATCGAGCGCCAGCAAGCGGCCATCGAGGGTGCCGAGAAACACCTTGCCCTGCCACACCGCCACGCCTCGATTCACCACATCGCAGCAGGCGTTCACCGCCCATTCGCCGGGCACGTGCGGATCGTAGGACCACAGCCGCGCGCCCGTTGCCGCATTGAGCGCCACCACCTTGCTCCATGCGGTGGTGAAGTACATCACGCCGTCCACGACAATCGGCGTAGCCTCCTGTCCGCGGTGTGTGTCCAGGTCGTAGGACCAGGCCAGACCGAGCTGGCCGACGTTCTGGTAGTTAATCTGCTTGAGCGGGCTGAAACGCTGCTCGTTGTAGGTGCGCCCATGGGTCATCCAGTTTCCGGGCTCCTGGTCGGCGTTGCGGATGCGAAGGCCATCTACATTCGCCGCTTTCCCGCCGGCCTCTGCCCCGGCGGCCTTGCTGCGAGCGCCGTCGCGCGAGCGGCATCCCCAGCATGGCGCAAGCAGCAGAACCAAGACCGCCAGCACCAGCTCGGCCCGCAGGCTGTAGACCAGCACCTTGTAGCTTCCCATGTCGTGTCCCAAGACTGCAGTGGAGTGTTAAGAGCGCGGCGAGTCTAGCACTTCATCCCCAAGAATAGAGGTAGGAACCGGAAGGGTACTTTGTATCATCGGGGAGAGTATCGAGCCCTAATGGCCGGCGCGAGCTTTTTCGATCTCGTCGTTGGCGAGGTGGAAACCAGTATTCGCAGCCGGTACGCCGGCGTAAATGGCCGCCTGCAGGAGGACCTCCTTGAGATCGCAAGGCTCCAGTTCGTGCAGCAAGCCGGTGCGGACGTGCAGCTTGAATTCCTCCCAGCGTCCCATGGCCGCCATCATGGCCACCACCAGCAGGCGACGCGTGCGCCGGTCGAGAGCGGGGCGGGTCCAGATGGTTCCCCAGGCGTAGCGCGTGATCAAATCCTGAAACTCGCGGGTGAACTCGTTGGCGGCAGCGGTAGCCTGATCCACATGTGCGTCGCCCAGTACCGAACGACGCACTCGGGAGCCCGCTTCCCGAGGATCGGCATAGGTCTGGGTGGCCGGCAGGAGGAAATCGAGCAACGCTGCCGTAAACGATCGTGGCCGCTCAAGGTTGGAAAGGTGAGCGGCCGGCAGACGAACAACCCGCGCCCCTGAAATTTCGCGCGCCAGGATTTCCCCATGTCCGGCCCAGGGTGTGGATAGGTCTTTGTCGCCGGCGATCACCAGGGTCGGAACCCGGATCTCGCGCAGCAGCCGGTTGTGGTCGGTATCGCGCAGCGCGGCACAGCAGCCTGCGTATCCGCCGGGATCGGTTCCCAGCAACACCCGCCGCACCGACATAGCGTAGGGATTCCGTTGTGCCAGCGTCTCCCCGGAAAAGAAGCGACCCATCGCCAGATCGGCGATCGCCGCCATACCGCCGGCTCTCACTTTTTGGATACGGTCTTCCCAGTTGGCGCGCGGACCGAATTGCGGCGAAGTGTTGGCTAGCACGAGGCTGGTCACACGATCCGGCGCATGAGCCGCCAGCCACTGGCCGATCGCGCCGCCGAGGGAGAGCCCGCAGAAAGCGAACTGGGAGATGCCGAGCGCCTCGGCAAGACCGAGCACGTCACGGCCGAGCCGCTCGATCGAGTACTCGCCGGGGGAAACGTCGGATGCGCCATGGCCGCGCGTGTCGTAGCGCAGCAGTTGGAAATGCGGCAGCAGGTCGGATGCCTGCGGCGCCCACATGCTGTGATCGGCGCCAATCGAGTGCGAGAGGACCAGGACGGGACGTTTTTCGTCGCCCTCAAGTCGGTAGAAGAGGCGGGTGCTGTCTATGGTCGCGAAGGGCAATGGCAGACTCCCTACTCGGATGTATTTTGCTTCCCCAGCAGCCCGGCTCGAAATTCCTCGGCGGCGCCGAGATACTGTTCGGGCGCTTCGAGCTGCTGGAGGGCTGCGGGCGCGATGTGGTTGTTGACCTCGGGCATTTCGGCGAGCACTTCGGCCAAGCGGCGTCCTTGCGCGCGGCTGTTGCGCGTGGCTTTTTCGAGAAGCTGGTGGGCGGCGTCGTGCCCGAAATGTTCGCCCAGCAGCAGCATCGCTTTCTCGGCGAAGATAGCACCCTGCGTACTTTGAATGTTGGCGCGCATGCGCGCTTCATCCACCGTTAGGCCACCGGCTACTTCCGCCATCGACGCGACCGCCAGCCCCGTCGCCTGGATCACGCCCGCTACGGTAGGCCACTCCGCCTGCCAGCCGCCAACCCCACGCTCGTGCTCCTGCACCATGCTGGAGAGAAACCCAGACACCAGTCCGGGAACGCGAGTCGCCGCCGCCAAGGTCAGAACGCAAGCGATGGGATTACGCTTCTGCGGCATGGTCGAAGAGCCGCCGCGACCGTCTTCGCCGGGCTCCGCAGCCTCCGCGACCTCGCCCTGCATCAACAGGCTGACGTCGCGCGCCATCTTCCCCAGAGAGCCGGTGAGGATCCCGCAAGCGCACACCAGCGCCGCCAGCCGGTCGCGCTGCGTGTGCCAAGGCGCATCGGGATAGCCTAGTCCGAGTTCCTTGGCCAGCGCTCTGCCGACGGCAGGCCCTTTCTCGCCCAGCGACGCCAGGGTTCCGCTGGCGCCTCCGAACTGCACGACTAAAGCCTCCTCAAAAGCGGCTGCCAACCGGGCGTGGCCGCGCACGATTGCTCCCCGCCAGCCTGCGGCTTTGAGCCCGAAGGTGACGGGCGGCGCCGCCTGCAGCAGCGTCCGCCCGAGCATCAGCGTTTTTCCGTGCTGTTCCGCCAAGTGTCGCAAGGCTTGCTGCAATCGTGTGAGGTCAGCCTCCAGCAGCGGCCGGGCTCGTTTGAGAAGCAGCACCAGCGCGGTGTCGGCGACATCCTGGCTCGTCGCTCCCCAATGGACGAAGCGCGCGGCGTCCGGATTGGAAGCGCGTACGCGCTGGGTGAGCGCCTTCGCCAGAGGGATGCCGGGAGTGCCGGCGCGCATGGAGTCGTGCGCCAGCGCGGACACGTCGAATGCGCCAGCCTTCGCCGCCGCCGCCGCGATGGCCTCCGCCGCAGCCTGCGGAATGACGCCGGCCAGCGCCTCGGCGCGGGCCAGGGCAGCTTCAAAATCCAGCATCGCCTGCAGGACAGATTCATCGGAGAACAAATCGGCGAGGGGATCCGTGGTGGCGAGACTCTCGATCAACCGCGCCGGCATGCAGGGTTGTTCCTCGCTCGTATCATAGACGAAGCGCTCGCCGGCCATGGCCGGCGAGTGTCACACGTCGAAGAAGACGGTTTCCCGCTCACCCTGGAGATGGACATCGAAGAGCCAGTGTCCCGCCCGCCCAGGATCGGGATGTAGCAGGAGCGTCGCACGGCGTTCCTCCGAAACCAGGGCCAGGACAGGATCCTGCCGGTTGGCCGGATCGTCGGCGAAGTACACCCGCGTACACAAGTGCCTGAGCAATCCGCGCGCAAAGACCGTCACATTAATATGCGGCGCCTGAAGCACGCCCCTGGAATCGGGCACGCGGCCGGGCTTGATGGTCTCGAACTGGCAGCGACCATCCTCCGCCGTGGCCAGCCGGCCGAAGCCCCAAAAGTCGTCTTCGATCGGCGCTGTCTGCGGGTCGTCCGGGTGACGATACTTCCCCGCCGCGTTCGCTTGCCAGATTTCAATCATGGCATCGTTGATGGGCGCACCGTCACCATCGAGGACGCGGAAGGTGAGCGCAATGCGCTCGCCTTTCGTGGCTTCCCCGGCCACGCGGGCCACTGACCTCCCCCCGGTGAGTCCGAGATGAAAGTAGGGCCCGACGGTCTGGGATGGGGTTGGGATCAGATCCACTTCAAGCCTCCAGCGGAGTCGCGTCTCGGCCGCGCAGCACGATATCGAAGCGGTAGGCGAGCGCCCACTCCGGCTGCGCCGTCTCCATGTCAAGCCTGGAGATCAAGCGTTCGCGCGCGCGCTCATCGCGTATGGATTGGAAGATCGGATCGAGGGCCAGCAGAGGATCGCCGGGAAAGTACATCTGCGTGACCAGGCGGGTGGCGAAGGCCGGCCCAAACAAAGAGATGTGGATGTGGGCGGGGCGCCAGGCGTTGTAGTGATTGCGCCAGGGATAGGCGCCAGGCTTGACCGTCACGAAGCGGTAGCCGCCGTTCGCATCGCTCAGGGTGCGGCCGGCGCCGCTGAAATTCGGGTCCAAGGGCGCGGGGTGCTGGTCGCGCTGATGAAAATAGCGCCCCGCCGCGTTGGCCTGCCAAATCTCGATCAGTGTGTGCGGGACCGGATGTCCGTCACCGTCCAGCACGCGTCCACTCAGGATCACGCGCTCCCCGAGCGGCTCGCCCGCATGCTGGCGCGTCAGGTCGTTGTCCGTCTCGCCGATCTCCTCGTGGCCATGGAGCGGGCCGGTAACCTCCGACAACGTATGGGGCAGCAGGATGGGCGGTTTGCTGGGAGCGCGTCGGATCGTGGACCGGTAGGGCTCATGGAGCAGCTCCGGCTGGCTGCCCGGCTGTGGCCGCCGATACGGCGCGATCAGAGGACCGGTCGCATTCTGAATCTTGCTCATGGATTCTTTTTCCCGCCGAGTCGCCTGAAGCTATACCGCTCTCCAAGCAGCGTCAAGCAAGCTCGTTATCACGGGCTATGTTACCAAAAGGTTCCTACTACCGAAAATAATGCATTCGGCTACAATGGCTCGGACATCGAATTGCTCGCCTCCTATTGGACGATCGCCGGGCGCACCTTTCCGCATACCGACCGGGAATACAGCCCGTTCGATTTCAAGGACAGGGTGGAATCCGCGGCTGCGGCCGGATTCAAGGGGCTCGGATTGTGGCACGCCGACATCGACTACATCCTCCAGCGCAGAACTCTCCAGGAGATGAAGGCCATTCTCGACGATAACGGCATGAAATATGTCGAACTGGAATTCCTTAGCGACTGGTTCCTGGAGGGCGAGAGGAAAAAGCAATCCGACCTTCGCAAGCAGAAGTTGCTGAGAGCCGCCGAAGTTATGCAGGCAAAGCATATCAAGGTCGGCGATTTTTATCGCGAGGAGTGTCCCATGCCGCGCCTCATTGAGACCTTCGCCGCGCTCTGCGAGGAGGCGGCCAATCACGGAACCAAGATTGGGTTCGAGTTGATGCCGTTTGCCATGATCGACACGCTCCCGGACGCGCTGCGCCTGGTCGAAGGCACCGACGGCGGCATCGTCTTCGACCTCTGGCACCTGGTGAAACTGCGGATTCCCTTTGAGGAGGTTGCCCGAGTCCCCGCGCGGCATGTGCTCGGGATCGAACTCAACGACGGGACCTTGGAAGCACCCTGGAGCCTGCACGAAGATACTGTCAATCACAGAAGATTCTGCGGCGAAGGGGAGTTCGACGTTCAGGGCTTCGTCGCTTGCATGCGGACGGCGGATTACCGCGGCCCTTGGGGAATCGAGGTCCTTTCCGAAGAAGCGCGAGAAATGCCCCTGGAAGAGCTTACGACGCGGGCGTTTCAGACGACCATGGCGCAATTTCGTCCGACACCCGCCAGGGCTGCAAGCACGCCTGGAGCGGGCCGCAGTCACGGCTTATCTCCTCCGAGAAAAAAAGCATAGGGTTCGATGTAGTCGCTGGCCGGGCAGTCAAAAATGGGGGAGCCCGCAGGCTCCCCTCCGAAACGGACCCGTTATCTAGAAGGTGAGACGCAGCGCCATCTGGATAAAGCGACGCTCGTTGGGAACGCCGAATGCAGGATTGACGCCCTTCTTGCCAAAAATCTGGAAGGGGACGCCCGTGCCGAAGAAGCCCGCATCCGCCTGACTCGTCTGAACATAATAGTTCGAGTGATTCAGGGCGTTGTAGAACTCGGCGCGGTATTGCAGTTTAAGGCGTTCATTGATCGAGAAGTACTTCCCGATGGAAAAGTTGATGTTGTACCAGCCGGGCTGTTGGAAGGTGTTGCGCCCGGCCATGTTGGACGGGTAGTGGCAGTTCTTGCCGGTGGAGACCAGGTGACCGGCGGCATTGGTAACCATGTCGCAGGTGGGTAACTCACCCGATCCAACCAGCGGGTCCTTGTAGGTGTTCGAACCGGGCAGATTGCTGTACACGAAGGTGTTGGGCGCAGTCGGACTGGAAGTGCTGGAGCTGCCGCCCAGGTCGAATGCCGCGGTGGGTATATAGCGCGACGCAATCGTGTCCGTCCCGAGAAAGCCGTTGCTGTCAAACACCGTGAACGGATTCCCAGTGCGGGCCACCAGGATGGGCGCAAGTTCCCAGCCATCCAACGCCTGGCGCACGACACCATGCGTTCCCTTGGCAAAGGGCACGGTCCACACCGCGCTGAGAGCGACGCGATGGCGGGCGTCGTAATCGGCGCTACCCTTGTCGAGGGCCGGATTGAATGGATCCAGCAGGCCGAGGAATCCCTCCGCCTGCGGAGTTTCGCTGAAGGTGGAACTGATGTTGTCAATGGCATGCGACCACGTGTAATTCATCACGATGTCCAAGCCCTTGTTGAACAGGTTGCTGGAGGTAAAGCGCGTGCTCAGGCCGTGGTAGTGGCTGAAGCCGTTGGCGCCGCGGGTATTCATGTTGCCGTACTGGCGGTTGAGCCGATCAATCGGATTTATCGTCGGATCGCTGCCCAGGTACACCACGCCAGTTCCAGCCTGGTTCGTGTTCTCGATACTGTACAAATGGATCGAGTGGGTTCCGGTGTACTCCAGGGCGAGAACGGAGTTCCTCAGTACCTGATGTTGCAGGGACAGGTTCCACATCTGGGTGTATGCCGTGGGGATGTCCTGCCGGACATAGCGCAGGCTGGCATTGGGCAGAGCCTTGGTGCCGGTTCCGGCAAACGGTCCGACGTTGCTGGTGGTGATACCGGCTGGGTTGGGATTAAAGATGGAATTGAACTGCCCCGGGGGATTCTGGATCACGTTGAAGGTTACGTTTCCGAAATTCCGTTCGTAGGCGATGCCGTAGCCGCCACGGAATGCGGTCTTTCCGTCACCGGAAACGTCATACGCGAAACCGATGCGCGGGCCGAAGTTGTGGTACTGCGGACTCCACAGGCCGCCGACGGGACTGGCCGGACTAAACGGGGTGGCGGCCACGGTGTACACCCGCCCGTTGCGGAGCTGCTCGAACACATTGGATCCGCTCCCGAAGACGAAGTTCGAATCCAGATGCGCGTCCTTGTTGTGCTGCACCCCGTAGTACTCCCAACGCAGGCCCAGGTTGAGCGTAAGTCTGGGTGTGACCTTCCAGGTGTCTTGTCCGTAGAAGGCCATATCGTTGTAGCGGTTGCTGCGGCCGAACGGCGGCTGTCCAACGGGCAGGGTGATGGTGCAATCCGGGGTGGCGATGGTCGCTCCCGAGGCGTCTTTGCTGCACGGAAACTTGCCTTGAGGATCCACCACCACTTGGAACCAGTTCGCTTGTCCTTGCAGCAGCAGTTCCAACCCGCCGGAGATCAAGCTCGGCGCATTCAGGGCTTCCACCGCATTCTGGTAGGCGCCAAAGCTGTGATTGTCGCGGGTGTAGACGTATTCGCCGCCGAAATGGAACTCGTGTTTACCCCTGAGCCAGGTGAAGGCGTGCGAGATTTCGGCGACGTTCTGCGGCCCGCCGGACGGGATGGCATTACCCGGCGTGAATTCCGAGTAACCGGGCAGGGCGACGAAGTCGCCATTCACCTTGGCCGCCGTGCTGGAGCTGAAATACAGCGTCGGTTGCACCGGCTGGTTCGGCGAGAGCGGTTGCAGGTTGTTGAGGCGGTTGAACAGCAACTTCGTGTCACTCACCAGCCGCGGACTCCAGACGCGGGTGACCGACAGCATGGCATTGTTGTTGTAGTTGGTCTGGCCGGTGTCGTAGCCCTCATACGGGCTGTTGTTGAGGAAGCCGGCGAACTCATTCTGGCTGAGCAGCGCGTAGCGGCCAAAGATGGTGGTGTTATCCGACAGGTGGTAGTCGATGCGGTGGATCATGTTGCGTTGGTTCTGGGGAGCCCCGCCGCCGGAATCCGACGGGACGGTGTAGCTGACCTTGTCAAAGAGCGGCGCGCTATTGCCGTAGGCGGCCAGCATGGGGTTGGTGGCGGCGAATCCGGCAGCCGAAAAGTCCAGACCGGCGTCGGCGCCGTTCAACTTTCTGAGGGTTGTCAGCCCCGAACGAAAGGGGTGGTCGAAGAACGCCTGTGTGGCAGGCGAAGCCGCCGCCAGGAACGCGGGGTCCATGACCACGGCGATGGCGGTGGCGGCGCTGCGCACGCGCTGCCATTCGGTGCTGCTGAAGAAGAACAACTTGTTCTTGACGATCGGTCCGCCGATGGAATAGCCAAACTGGTTGCGGGTGTAGCGCTGCTTGGCAATCCCGTTGGCGTTGGAGTCGTAGTCGTTGGAGGTCAGCGCCGAAATGCGGTTGAAGTCATAGACGGAACCGTGGAATGAGTTCGTCCCCGACTTGGTGACCACGTTGATGACGCCACCGGTGGCTCGGCCGTATTCCGCGGTGAAATTGCTGCTGGTCACCGAGAACTCCTGCACCGCATCCAGCGGGACGGATTGGCCAACCTTGGTGGTGAACAGGTCCACGTTCTCGCCACCATCCAGCAGAATGTCAACGCCGGACGAACGCTGCCCATTGATCGCGACTCCGGCGCCGCGCGTAATCTGGTCCTTGCCGCCGCCCCCGGAAGACGAATCCTGGGCGACATTGCCCAGCGTTTGCACGAAGTCATAGGGATCGCGGGTGAGCGAGGGCAACTGGGCTACGCGCTTGTTGTCCACAACTTGCGTGATCGCCGAACTCTCGGTATCGACTTGGGCCGCGGCCTGGCCAACCACCTCGACCGTGGTTTCCGCTCCGGCCGCGCGTAACTTGACGTCCAGGACGGAGCGCACGCCGGGAGACACTTGGAAATTCTGCTTAACTTCGCCGAACCCCGACTGCGAAATCTTGACTACGTAGGTTCCGGGGGAGAGATTGGTGATGGTGTAACTTCCGGTGCCGTCGGTGGTGGCCGTCCGGACCGCGTTGGTGTCGGCGCCGGTCGCGGTCACCGTGGCGCCAACAACCACCGCGCCGGATGGATCGGTTATGGTGCCGGCGATAATCCCTTTTTCAAACTGGGCCAGTGCCGCCGTTGAAAGCAGTAGCAGGACAGCCACCGCCGCCGCTAAGCGGTCAAAGCCTCGTCTGGTTCGCCGCCGATGTGTGAGCACGTTTGTCATCTTTAATTTCTCCTCTGCGCATCCGACCGCGCTGTGTTTCCTTGAGTGTCGAATCGGCGCGAAACCCGCACCGCGTGCTGTCACACTGTGCAAGAACATTGCCAAGGTAGCCGCGGGCGCGGGTGTGGTACGAACGCCTGGGGGCGAGGGACAGATGAACTGTGTAGGAGGGTCGGTGGCGATTAGTGGGAGGACACGTCCCACCGGCAGGTTGGGTTGCGAGTGGAATGCCTCTTCTTCGTCCCGTGACGAGCGCCCCACCAGGTTCGTCACACTATGAAATATCGGAGTGCGACCGAATGGCGCGTCCGAATCAAATGGCGTTTTTCAGAATGGAAGCGAGGTTGTCGCGATAGCCCCGGCTGGAAGGCAGTTCCTTGCCGCTCTGCAGGCGAATCATGTATTCGCCGCTGCTGCAAGGCTGTACACCGCGGATCTTGGCCAAATTGACAATGAAGGAGCGATGAATGCGGAGGAACTGCATCGGGTTGAGCTTTCTCTCCAGTTCATTCATGGTGTGGCGGATCAGGAACGATTGCGAGCCGGTGTGGATTTCGGCGTAGTTGGACGCGGCTTCGATCCAATCGATTTCCTTGGCGTCGAAAAACAGGATTCTGCCCTCCGATTTCACCAGGAAACGGTCAATCGCATCGGAGGTTTTGTGGAAGGTATCGGCGGCGTTTCCGGCGGGCGTGGATTGCAACAGGCGCGCCTTGATTCTCCGGATGCAGCGCCCGAGCCGCTCTTCGTCAAAAGGCTTCAACAGGTAATCGAGCACTTCCGCCTCGAATGCCTGGACTGCGTAATTGGAATAGGCGGTAGTAAGGACGACCAGCGGACGCGTAACCAGATCGATCGAGTTCAGCGCGCCGAAGCCATCGACGTCCGGCATCTGCACGTCCAGGAACATCACCTGCGGCCGATGCGCATAGATTGCCTGGATCGCCTCGCGACCGGTACTGCACTCCTGAACAACCCGAAACATCGGATCGTGCCCGAGAAGCATGCGCAGTTTTTCCCGTGCCAGGGGTTCGTCATCCACGATCAGCGTCGTGATGTCGTTCATGAGATCGCTCTGTGCTCCGCCGAACGCGCTTCGAACAGCGCCCCGACGTCGTCGACGGGAATGAATAGTTCCTGCCGCGCGCCATGCGGTTGCAGGTTCTTCATGGTCAGGCGCGCCCGAAAGGCGTACAGACGCTGGAGCCGTTCGCATACGTTGCGCGTGCCCACGCCCCCCGGAGCGCCATTCTTGGCGAAGCCGGGACCGTTATCTTCCACCGCGATCACCAATCCGCCGCGTTCCTTGTAAACCTTGATTTCAATGCTGCCGCCTCCGGAGAGCTTAGACGTGCCGTGCTTGATGGCGTTTTCGACCAGCGGCTGGAGTATGAGATTGGGAACGTCGACGGAAAGCGTGCCGGGCTCGATGGAAAAGCTCGTCTGTAAACGGTCGGAGAACCGAATCCGCTCGATTTCGAGGTATTTCGTCACGTACTGCAACTCCTCCTGGAGCGGCACCATCACCACCTCGGTGGTTTCAAGAGAGAGGCGCAGCAGGTCGCTGAACTGCGCGATGATGCGATCCGCCCGGGCCGGATCGGTGTAGACGAGCGCGGAGATGGAGTGCAGCGCGTTGAAAAGAAAATGGGGATGCAACTGCATTTTCAACAAACGAAACTGCGACTCCGACAATTGCCGCTTCAATTCTGAAGCCTTCAGTTCCTCTTCGCGCATTCCGCGGTAATACGCGTACAAGATGCCGCCCAGCAGAACCGGCAGGTAATACTTGAGCGCGCTATTCAACAAAATGACGCCGAAGGTCTTGGCGGTAATAAGTTTTGCCCAGGTGAAGGTGTTGCCGTACATGGGCCACAACTTGATGTTCACCAGCCCGACAACCCCATAGAAAAGGCTGCCGAGGAAACCGTACAGGCCAAGATGGATGGCGATCGCCTGGAGCTTGTTGTGGCCGGTACGGCGTATCCAATCCATGACATGCAGAACCAACGGCGCAACCAGGGCCCAATAGAGGAACAGGGTGAGTTGCGCCGCGAAACCCCAAATCCAAATCACAAGCTCCTGGCGGTCGTCCATGGCGGCCATGTCACGGAAGGCGGTCAGAAATGCCAATACCATGGCAAACAGGAGTGCCCACTTCATCTGCTCTTCGACTTTTGCCAAGCGCTGCTTCAAGGCTGTCATAGATTTGCGTAGCGGCCGGCGGGTACACGTCTGCATGTTGGACGCCCCGGCCGTCCTTTCGGTATCAGGAAATGAAATTGGCGGACGCCGCGGGCTCTGCCGCCCGACGGCAGCGTTCGCGCTCCCGGGATCAATTGAAACACCAAACCGTCCCAGCTCCTCGGCCGGATGAGGGGGTTCGCGTCGCAAAACCCGTTATCCGTCCCAAGGCGCGAAACAAATCGAGCTTGCCTCCGTCAGATTGCCATAAGAAGGCGAGGATCCCAGCTATGTTCAACCATGGACCTTTCCCTGCGCGACGCCGGTCGAGGATGCGCGCGGTGATCTACGATCACGATGTCTCACGCCGCGGGTTGTTGCGCCGGATGGTGGAAAGCGACACTGCTTACGACGTCACCGCTGAAACCGGGACCGGTGACGAATGCGCCGGGGCGGTCGCGCGCGATTTGCCGGAACTCGCGATTTGCAGCTCCGCCTGCGCGCCGGAGCTTACCGATACAGCCTTCCCGCTGCTGATCACGATCGCCGCCGGCCGCATGGCGTCGGAACGCGTGGTGTGCGACGTTGCAGTGCCGTTGCGCGAGGCGCAGATGGCCGAGGCGCTGGCCTTGGCAACGTCGCGTATCCTGCAGCTTAAGGTGGCCGACTTCTCCGCCCTGCTCGGCGCTTACCTGGCCCACGGGGGAAGTTCCAGCTCGCTACTGACACAGATTGACGTCGCGGATGAGAGGGGGGAACAGCGTTCGATCGGTACCGAAGACGTGCTCTGGATCAAGGCTGCGGGCAACTACGTCCAGCTCTATACCACGGCGGGCACATTCGAATTGCGAGAGACAATCAGCAACCTCGCAGCCAAGCTGAAGCACTCGGGCTTCCGCCGCATCCACCGCTCCGTTGTGGTGAACGAAGGGGCGATCCGGGAGCGCACCATCGAGGGCGGAAAGTTGACCTCTGTCGTGCTCGGTGATGGGACGCAATTGCTCGTCGGCCCTAACTTCCGCGAGCGGTTCGAATGCGTTTCCTCCCCGCCATTGGTACAAAGGTCTTCGCCTCTGCAAGGTAACTCCGCTTTCGTTATGGACGGGCTATCGTAGGATTTCGAAGACCCAATCCGTTGACGTTCCGCAAGCGGAGACGTCTCAGGCGGCTGGCTCTCTGGGCGTCGGCTCGTAGTCCGTCATGATTGCCTCCATGGAATCGAAATCGGTTGTGCTTCACACCCCCGCCGTCAAAGAGTTCTAAATGCGGCACTGCGGCAGCCCGTCGCGCATGCAGAATGCTGCCGCAGTGTCCCGACCTCAGGCCACTCGAGACTGTTTCTGAGACTGCCCGAGAAACTCCAGCAGTTCGCGGTTGACTTGGTCCTTGAGAGTCGAGCACATGCCGTGCGGCGCGCCCGGAATGATTTTCAACGTTGAGCCTTTAACCATCTTGGACGAGAGCATGGCCGAGGCGCCGATGGGCACGATCTGGTCGTCGTCGCCATGCAGGATGAACGTTGGCACATCGAACCTCTTGAGGTCTTCGGTGAAGTCCGTCTCCGAGAATGCTTTGATGCAGTCGAAGACCGCGTTGAATCCGGCCAGCATTCCTTGCAGCCAGAACGAATCCCGCAGGCCTTGCGAGATCTTTGCGCCCGGCCGGTTGGCGCCGTAGAACGGTGCGCTGAGATCCTTGAAAAACTGCGCACGGTCGCCAAGAACGGCGGCGCGGAGTTGGTCAAATGCGTCGATCGGCAATCCGCCGGGGTTGGCGGACGTCTTCAACATCAGCGGCGGCACGGCCCCGATCAGCACGGCCTTGTCGACGCGTTGGGTACCATGGCGGCCGATATAGCGGGCGACTTCGCCACCACCGGTGGAGTGGCCGATATGGATCGCGTCCTGCAGATTGAGCGTTTCAACCAGCACCGCGAGATCATCGGCGTAGGTATCCATATCGTTGCCGTTCCAGGGCTGGCTCGAGCGGCCGTGGCCACGGCGATCATGAGCAATGCAGCGGTAGCCGTGCGACGCCAGAAACACCATCTGGTCTTCCCATGCATCCGCGCTCAACGGCCAGCCGTGGCTGAAGACCACGGGCTGCCCCGTTCCCCAGTCCTTGTAGTAGAGATCGATGTTGTGCGAGTTCTCTTTCGCGACGGTAATATATGGCATCGAAACTCTCCTTCCTGTTGTGAGATGCTCTGTTTCGGCTCGTTTAGGGTTGGTTTCCAGAAGACCTTGGTCGCCGCTCTTCGTTTCGGATTCGCAAGTCCCCAGGAAACGGACGACATCCATGTCCACCAGCGTCACGCCCGCCATGGCAAGCGCGGTTCGTGGTACTACTCGACTGAGTGCGCCGTTGTGCGATCCAAGGCGCCGTTGTCGGGAACGGCGCCCCGCATACCCCACTGTCGCTGCGAGTATACCGGGTGTTTGCGGTCAATACCGGGGGTCCAGCATCCGCGGCGCCCCTGTCGCTTCGAGTCGCGGCCCCTGCCGAAGCCGCGATTAGCGGCGACCGATTCGATCGCTCGAAACCTGGGAACTGCCGACAAAACGGTATCCAGCGCCACGCACTGTCAGCAGATAAATAGGATTGCGGGGATCGTTTTCGATCTTTGCGCGGATTTTACTGATGAAGGCGTCCACCGCACGCGGGCTGGATTCAAATGAGTCGCTGCCGATGGTGCGTAAAATTCCCTCTCGACTGAAAATTCGCCCGGGCGACCGAGCGAGCAATTCGAGGATGCGGAACTCAACCGTGGTCAGAGTCTTTTCTTCGCCGCGTACGCGGAGCAGCATCGCCGCGGTGTCGATCTCGAGATCCCCGATTCTTACGATTGCCGGATCCTCTCCATGTTTGCGCAGAGCGGCCTTGACGCGAGCCACCAATTCGCGAGGACTGAATGGTTTCGTGATGTAGTCGTCGCCGCCGCATTCGAGTCCGAGTATGCGATCGTCTTCCGACCCCTTTGCGGTCACGAAAATGACCGGGATCTTGCTGAATTCCGGCATGCTGCGGAGGCGCTGGCAAAATTCAAGCCCGTCCTCGCCCGGCAACATGATGTCGAGCAGAAACAGCGACGGCGGTCGCACCTTGGCCTTGGCCAGGGCGGACAGCACGCTGGAGAAGGGCTCGGCGATATATCCCGCCGTTTGCAGGTTGGTGCGAATCAGACGATTCACGTCCGGGTCGTCTTCAACGACGAAGACGGTTTGCCGTGGTAGGTCTTGAGTCATTTCGCATCGCTCCGTGAGCCAGGCGGCGCGCTATTTTCCTCCGCCAGATACGCGCGGAGCAGCCTGGGCGTCAGACACCATTGCAGCGCGGCGGCGCCCTTGCGCCGCTTTACAACCTTAGCTACTGCGCCTTTTTTCAGATGAATGCGCGCGCGCCCACTACTGTCGCCGATCAGTTTGCCGATGAATTCCGCCAGCTTGACATTGTGCCCAACCAGCAACACGGAAGCGCCGCTTGGCATATCGGACAGCAGTTCGAGGAAGCGTTCATAAACGCCGTCCGGCCGCAATGCCGGTGTGAGCGCAATCCTGCCTTTATAGCGGGTCGGTTTGGCAATGATGGCGGCCGATTCGGACGCGCGCCTCAGCGGGCTGGAGACAATTTCGCCGAATCTGATACCCAGCGTCGCCAGAAACTTGCCGATCAACTCGCATTGCCGCCGACCTTCTCGATCCAGCCCACGCTTCGCATCTTCCTGTGGGTGTGGTTTGGGCGTGCCGGCGCTCCCGTGTCTCACGAAGTACAGGTTCATGCAACCATGCTCGAACCGCCAAGGCCATGCGAAGAGCTAATGGTCGCCAATGCTAGGTTGAGTTTGTGAACGGAGGATTACTGGAGTATGAAAACTGCGTGACAGTGACCGGCGAAGGCAGGCACAAAAGCCCCAACGAGCGGCTGGTAACCGCCATCACGGATCTCCTAGGCTGCGTGAGCGCGCGCCGATGACGGTGACTGACCGCAACCGCGGGTGAAGTGCCGGCTCACGTCAAGCCCCCGGCGACCTCTGCCGGGGCTTTTTTCGTGGCCCGATCAACATCGGCACGCCGGTAACCACCCAGGTTCTGGTATGCCCTGTCAACGTCAATTAACACGGCTGTCATCGAACCTTAACCTAGGCCGGTTTCTAATGAGAGTATGGACGCCGTTATCGCCGATACGATTCTCGTGTCCGACCTGCACTTGGGATCGGAGACCAGCCGTGCCCGCGAGGCCATGCAGTTCTTGCGCTCCGCCATGTTCAATCGATTGATTCTGCTGGGAGACATCTTCTGCGATCTGAATTTCCGTCGGCTCAAAAAAGAGCACTGGCAGTTCCTTTCCTTGATCCGGAAGTTGTCGAATCCAAAACGTGGAGTCGAAGTCGTATGGGTCGAAGGGAATCACGATCGCGGCCTGGCGCAGTTGATGTCGCACCTGGTCGGCGTGCGGGTATACGACGAATACGGGTGGCACTACCGCGGCGTGAAATATCGCGGCATTCACGGCCACCAGTTCGATCGTTTTCTGGTGGACAGCACGGTGCTGAGCGCACTAGGCGGGTTGATTTACCTGCACATCCAGAAGGTCGATTTCAAGGACAGCAAGATCGCGCGCTGGCTGGATCGCCTCAACTCGCGGTGGCTTCGACTGACGCCAAAGGTCGCGGCGGGCGCCTTGGCGTTCGCGCAGGCACGCGGTGACGACGTCGTGTTTTGCGGACATACGCATCAGGCATACCAGGTAAGCGAAGGCGGTGTGCGTTACTTCAACACGGGCTCCTGGACGCACGAGCACCTGACCTATGCTGCGGTGGATGAGAGGGGCGCCCGGCTGGGTGAGTTCGTGCCGCCTCCACGCGAGCCCGAAAGCGCGGAGGAAATCGCCGACCCGATGCGGGCGGATGCTCCGGGTGAACCATTCACCGCGGCCCGCGGATGAGAACCTTCGCGCTTCTCTACAACCTTTCGTGTGGAACCAGCCGGCGGGCGCAGACACGCCTGCAGCGCCTGCGACACGCATTTCGCGCCCGCGGCGTGGAGCTGCGTCCGTACAGTACTTCCACGCCGCGATGTGCGTCCGCCGTGGTACGCGGAGCGATTGCCGGCGGCTGCGAAGCCATACTCGCGGCGGGCGGCGACGGCACATTCAACGATCTGTTGCAGGCCACGATGCTCCACGCCGACAGCTTGCCCGTGGGCATTGTTCCGTTCGGGTCCGGGAACGTGCTTTCGCGCGACATCGGACTCAGCGGCGACGTTGCGCGGATCGCACAAGACCTGGTCGGTGCGACGCCGACGAAGGTTCCGGTTGGATTGCTGTCCAGCCGGCTCGCTAGCGGAGCGACGGTGAGCCGATACTTCACGGTGGCCGCGGGTATCGGGGCGGATGCCCGCGTGATCTGCGGCGTCAGCCTGGCGTGGAAAAAGCGCCTTGGCATCAACGCTTACTACGCGGAAGCCGCCCGGCAGCTTCTGTTCTCTCCCGATCCGCTGCCTTTGTTCCGCGTCCAGTACGACGATATCCAAAGCGGCGAGCGCCGCCAAGAGACCGTGTCCCAAGTCATCGTCGAGAGGGTCGGCTATTTCAGCGGCCCGCTGCTGAAAAAGAACGGGACAGATCCGCTGAGGAGCAAAGTATTCCGGCTCGTACTGTTCAAGACGCAACGCCGCGCAACGTATCTGAGGTATGGACTCCAGCTATTGGCGCGCCAGTTCGGCGGCGCACCGAGCCCGATCGGCAACGTCGAAGTGGTCCAAGCGACGACCGTGATCTGCGATCCGTTGCCAGGGACAGCCGCGACCGACGTGCTCACGGAAGTAGATGGTGAACTGGTGGGTAATTTGCCTGCCGAGCTGAGGTTCGCCCCACAGAGCATCCGCCTGCTGATGCCCCGTCGCAGGCGTGAATCGAACTGAGCAACAGCGGTTTAACCGGATATTTACACAGCCGTCATCGTTAAGCAATGAATCTCCCTTACATTCGCGACATGAGCACGGCCAAGACCAGCGACGTTCCGAACCTGGATGTCGCTGGTCGACCTTTCGTGGAGAACGCAATGGGAGCTCGGCGCAGCATCTTGGTGGTAGATCACGACGAGGATGTCCTGCTGCGGCTGGAGCACTTGCTGGAAACGGCGGGATTCGACACTACGGTGACATGGCGGCTCGACGAGGTGCGGCAGTTCATCGAGCAGCAACGCTACGACCTCCTGGTCATCGGCCATCATCCGCCCGATCTTGACGCTTTTCGCGTGTTGCAAATCACCGGAGGCGACCGGCGGCCGCCATGCATCGTGTTGCACCCGCCCGATCGTTTTCCTTTCGACGCCGAGTATTTCTACTCGCTCGGGGCGCACGCCGTGCTGTCGAAGTGGGGTACGGAAGTCTCTGAACGCGTCCGCCAACTCTTTCCGCCTGCCCAGGCCTCGGCCTAGCGTGGCGTTCCGCGGAAACCGCGACGAGAAGCAGGAGGGTGCGCCCAGGATGCAACGCCTCACCTTCGTTTACTTCGACGCCGGCGGCGGTCACCGCAGTGCCATGGACTCGCTGCTGACGGTCATTGAACGTCAGAAACGCCCCTGGGAGATTTCCACCCTCAATCTGCAGGAAGTTCTCGATCGGCATGACTTCGTCCGCCGGCTGACCGGCCTTCGCGTGCAGGACGTTTACAACCGCATGCTGGCCTCCGGCTGGACGCTGGGTTCGCCGCAGCTCTTGTGGGCGCTGCACGGCGCGATACGAGTACTGCACAACCGCCTGGTCTCGACACTCGCCGAGTACTGGCGCCACCACCCCGCCGACGTAGTCGTCTCGGTAATTTCCAACTTCAACCGCGAGCTCGCGGCCAGCGTAAAGCTAGGCTTGCCTGGCGCGAAGTTCGTCACCGTGATGACCGACATTGCCGACTATTCGCCTCGTCACATCTGGATTGTGCGGGAATTGGAATACCTGGTCTGCGGAAGCGAGCGTGCCGTGGAGCAGGCGCGCAAATTGGGCCACAGCAACGGCCGCGTCTTCCGGACTTCCGGCATGATCCTGAATCCGAGGTTTTACGAGAGCCGCAACATCGATCGCAGCCAGGAGCGGCAGCGCCTGGGGCTCGATCCGCATTGCCCGACTGCGTTGGTCCTTTTCGGCGGCCAAGGTTCGAGAGACATGCTGGAGATCGCCCGTCGCCTCGAGCATTACCCGGGCGCTCTGCAATTCATCTTCATCTGCGGACGCAACAAGGATCTGGCGGCAAAACTACGAGGCATGCGCACCGGCAAGAGACGGTATGTCGAAGGTTTTACCTTCGAGATTCCGTACTTCATGCGCCTGGCGGATTTTTTCATCGGCAAACCCGGGCCGGGCAGCGTCAGCGAAGCATTGGCATGCGGGCTGCCCGTCATCGTCGTGTGCAACGCCTGGACGCTTCCGCAGGAGCGTTACAACGCCGAGTGGATCCGGAACCATGGCTATGGCGTCATGCTGCGCAGTTTCGACGAGATCAACCGGGCGGTCACCGAAATGTTGGAACCGGGCTCAATGTTTCGTCACAACGTAGCCCAGTACTTCAACTGCGCCGTTTTCGAAGTAGTCGACATACTGCGGCAACTCGTCGACGAACCGCACTTGCCCGCTTCGGGCACAAGTGACGCCACTCCGAGTTCCCCCTGATCGCAGCGGCATCCTCATCCGCGCCGCTCCGTCACACAGCCAGCGACTGGCGGCTATGGATTTGCGTTCGCAACACATCGCGAATGATCCGGCAGGCGCTCTTGACCTGCGGCATGGCTAGCGAGCAGAGCATCTGCTTGCCTTGGCGACGGGTGGACACGACGCCGGCCGTCCGCAGGACCGCCAGATGCTGCGAGAGGTTCGGGTTACTGATCTCCAAACGCTGCTGCAGCTCGGAGGCGAACCAGTCGCGCTCGGCCAGCAGATCGAGAAGTTCGAGGCGGATGGGATTCGCGAACGCTTTGCAGATGCGCGATTGCAGGACGTAAATCTCCTTGTCAACCTGTTTGCCATTGTTATTCCGCACTATCTCACCTCGCCCCGTTCGCAGCGCCGGCTTCCGGTTTCGACTCGTTGCCCGTTTCGAGCGTGTCATGCGAGCGGTCCTCCTCTGCGGATATTGTCTGCTCCCAATCTGCTTGCTGCATTTTAACTTCGCGCCACCATTTGTAGTGATGGCGAAACGCATACAGCTCGTTAACCATGCCGGTGATCATCGAATAAAACGCCGGCCGCTCCTCGGGAAAAACCGCGCCCATGTAAACGTGGATCATCAGGCCGGACACGACCATGCCGGCGGCGAGGAAGTGCAACACCATCGACCACTGCACCATCGAGGTGCTGAACAGGTGAAACGTCATGATCAGTCCGGTAACCATGATGAGCGGCACCATGGCATACACCATGACCGCATAGAGCTTTTGCCCTGCGTTATAAGCGCCCTGCGGCGGCAGAGCCTCCGAAGTCAGGCCGACAAGACGCAGCAAGCGAATGCGCAGCCAGCGGAAGTCGTCTGCGTCGAGACCGATTTCTTTTTTCAAGACCTCGGTGTGCAGGTAGTCGCGCCAGCCGAAGACGGCGTAAACGATGAAGACGGCGATCCATGTCAGGCCAACCGCCATGTGCACTCTGAGCAAGTTGGCCCGCGAGCCGAAGATGCTCTCCATCATGACCAGGTACCAATGCGGCATGAAAGCGAACGAAGGCGAGACCACGATGGCCGAACCGGTTGCCAGTTCCATGAGCCATACGAATGCGTTAAACCAGTGAAGCAGGACGATCGCCACGTGGTGCTTCTTTACCTGGCGTTGCGCCAGCGCCTCGGCTTGCCCGGCGGTGAGCGCGTAGGGAGAAGCGGGAATGATGTTGGTAGCCATGTGCCCTCTACTCGTCAAACTGCTTTTCGCCGACTGACAACTGGCGGAAGAATGCCCCGGCCTGTCCGAGGAACGTTGCGCCTACGGCAAGGTAGACGAGCTTCTTCGCCAGCCTTGTCCAGACCAAGGCCGCGGCAACCGTTCTGGGCGGTGTCGGAGCGAATGAAGCGGCCGCCATCTCCAGGTGCTCGCGCTTGCCGGTGTAATAGACGTTAGGTCCGATAGCTATGTCCGCGGTTTCCATGCGCTTTGCGCCCGCGCGGTAAACCAGGCGGAACACTTCGCTGCCGGGGTCCTCAATGTCACCAAACACTTTGGCCTTAGCCGGGCATGTAGCCACGCACGCGGGTTCGAGCCCGTGTTCCAGGCGGGGCGCGCAGAAGTCGCACTTGTCCACCACACCGCGATCCGGGTTCACGTACCGTGCGCCATAGGGACACGCCGCCACGCAACTACCGCAGCCGATGCAAAGGTCGCGGTTGACGCGCACGGCGCCGTTGGCATCCTGCCAGGTTGCGCCCGTCGGGCAGGCGGGAATGCAGGAGGGACGCTCGCATTGGTTGCACTGCGCAACGAAAAACGCCGAGGTGAAGTTCGGATAGGTCCCGAGCAATCCGGCCGGGCGCACCCGCGTCCGGGCGAACCCAATTGGCACATCCCACTCTGACTTGCAAGCCACCGTGCATGACTGGCAACCTACGCAGCGTTCCTGATCGATGACCATCGCATATCTGGCCATGTTTCTTAACCTTTCTCCACCGGCAGCACGCGCACAAAATTGACCCGCATGCCGGTCGTGCCCGTGAGCGGGTCGATGGCAACACGCGTCATGAGGGCATTATCGGAAAACCCGTGCTGGTAAGCCTTTTTGAGACCGGGCGCCTGCGGGCCAAAACCATGCACGGTGTAGGCGACGTCGCTGCGGATCGCCGGCGTCACTTTGACCGTCACCTCGGGACTCTTCACACTATCCTGGTTTTCCAGGACGACCTTCTGCCCGTCGTGCACTCCGATTCGCTTCGCGGCTTCGCCGCTGATCCACACCGGATTCTCCGCCATCAGATCGTCGAGCCAGGCATTGTTCGCCGAGCGCGAAAACGAGTGCACCGGCGCGCGGCCGTAAATCAGCCGCAAGTATCCGTCGGGCGGGTCCGGCACCGCCTCGTACTTGGGCAGCGCATCCAGCTTCAAGTCCTTCAGTACCGACGACTCCAGTTCGATCTTGCCGCTCTGCGTCGGGAAAAGAGGACCTTCATTCTCACTGCGGTCCTCGATGTATGGCTTGCCGGGAAACGAAACTGCGCCTAACGATTTCAGCTCCGTCTCGCTGATATGGAGAGGAGCGATCAGTTGGCGGAGATGATCGTCGGGGTCGCGCCACGGAAAATAGTTCTCGAGTCCGAAGCGCTTGGCCATCTGCTTGGCAATCCACCAGCCCGGCTTGGACTCGTACATCGGCTCGACGACCGGTTGGCGGATCGAGATATAGGGCTGCTTGTGGGTAGTGACGATCGCCGGCGGATCGTAGCGTTCCAGGTATGTCGCCTCGGGTAGGACAAGGTCGGCGTAGCGGGTCATTTCCATGGGCAAAACGTCCACCACCGCCATGAATTCCAGGTTCTTGATCGCCGCGACGGTGTTCTGGCGCATGGGCACGCTTTCCAGAACGTTCTGCCCGTACACCACCCATCCCTTAATGGGATACGGCTTGCCAGTCTGCGTCGCCGCAATCAGCCCGTGGGTGAGGCCATACGCTTCCTCGGTAGCCAGCGGATAGACATTTCCGACGCGGTCGGCAGCGCCTTTTTCGGACTCCGGCATAGGTGGCAGGGGAATCCTGCCCGCCGTGAGTTTGGTGGGCAAGTAGATTCCACCTTTGCGGCCGTACGCGCCGAGCAATGCCGTCAAGATCGCCATTGCCCGGGCGCGTTGCGTGTCATTGCCATACCAGGTGACGTGCCGTCCGGGATGCAGCGCGACTGCGGGCCTGGCTTCCGCCATGAGGTGCGCCGTTTCGCGAATTTGCGCGGCAGAGATCTCGGTAATAGGCGCCGCCCACTCCGGAGTGAACTGCTCGACGTGTTTCGCCAGTTCCGCGAAGCCCGTGGCGTACTGATCGAGGTAGGCCTTGTCGTAGAGCTTCTCGGAAATGACAACATTCATCCATGCCAGCAATAACGCGGTATCCGTGCCTGGCTTGATCGGCAGCCAGAAGTTCGCCTTCGATGCGGCGGTGGAAAAACGCGGATCGACAACGATGAGCTTGGCGCCGCGCGCCAGGCCCTCGGCGAAGGCGGTGACCTGCGACGTGAAGACGTTCTCGCCGATGTGGCTGCCGATAAGAACGATGCATTTCGATTCTTCCAGGTCCACCGGCTCCGGCGAACCCACGGGGCGGCCGAACGTAAGCTGGTAGCCGATATCGCGGGGCCCACGGCATTGCGCAAACGCCGGCTCCGCCGAGTTCGGCGTGCCATACGCTTTCATCAGCGTGGCAAAGAAACCCGAGTGGACGCCGTGGGGAAAGAGCGCGACGCTCTCCGGACCGTACTTTTGCTTTAAGTCTTTGAGGCGAGCGGCAAGAAAGTCCAGCGCCTCGTCCCAGGAAACGCGTTTGAACTTCCCTTCTCCGCGTTCGCCGGTGCGGATCTGCGGGTACTTCAGGCGGTCGGGATCGTTGAGCAGCGCAACGCCGGCGTTGCCGCGGGCGCAGAGCTTGCCTTTCGTCATGGGGTGATGAGGGTTGCCTTGCAGCTTGAGCAGCTTGCCGCCGGCGACTTCGGCCATCACGCCGCAGCGCCAAAAACACATTTCGCAATTCGTTGCGATTTGCTGGACGCGCGTCTCCCCCCGCCAGCCCGGCGGATGCACGTCAGCCGTGGACGTGATGGCGGTGGTAACTCCGGCCGCAAGCGCGGTCCCCTGTAGAAACCTGCGGCGCGTGATCCTGGTAGCCATGGCGTGGTC
>JAIQFM010000174.1 GCA_020073285.1 Terriglobia bacterium
TCGCCCGGGCGCTGACCGACGACAACCCCCGCGCCGTCGTCACCGGCCAGCCTCTCCCTTATTTTCCGAGAATTTGATCGGCAGGTATCCCAGAAGTGCAGCGACTCTCTTGGGCCTTACGGCTCAGAACTCGCGATTCGCAACTGACTCACCGCTATCTTTTATCTTTGTGGCAAACTGCTTCCGCCTCCGGGGATGGGCGATGTGGCTGCCGTTTCCGGATTGATCAAGTCGGCTCGATCCGGCCCCAGCCCCAGTCTGATCAGCGCCCGCGAATCCGGAACCATCTTTGTCTGCCAGCCGTTGACCGCCTGATAGTGCCGCATGGCTTCCATGGAATGCTGGTCCCACATCCCGGTCGGCTGCCCCACCAGATACTTCTCCCGGATGAGCGCCGACTGGATCTCCCGCACGCGCGCCGGGTTCATCGCCTGCTGACCGCGCTTGCGCGGCGTCCTGGCTGCCTTCCTGGACTTGGCATTGCTGGATTTGGATTTACTGGATTTGGATTTACTGGACTTGCTGTGGCTGATAGAGGAAGTCTTAGATTTGCGAGGACCTTCCGCGTGCGCCACCGCGGTGGCTAACGCGAGGCATACCAACAGGCTCAAAACCCGTGTTCGGTTGTTGGTCCTCAAACATCACCTCTATAATCTCGGCCGGAGCCGGAATTGTATGCGGCGAAGTCAACGCCATTCAAGCACAAAGCGCGCGCGCTGCAAACGGCACAGTCGGCCATGTCCTTGGAAGGCCCTCTCCAGCACTCTAGTTGCCTTTTGTAAGTCATTGATTTGAAGATGTCTGTGCCTTCCATCACACCATCATGTCCAGCCACCCGACGGATTCCCTCGCTAGCGATACTCCGGCATCGCAGCAGTTTCGCTTAGCTCATCTCAAGCGATTGATGGCGCCGAGCGCAGCAAAAAAGGGCAGCGACTATCGGCTGCCCTTGTCATAACCTGTACAGTGACCCCTGTTCGGCGCCTGAAGCATCGAAGTCCGCGGCTGAAGCCTGCCCTACGGCAGCGTCCCACCCAGGAAGATCGTGCCTTGATTGCGCCCTCTGCCCTGACGGACAAGGAACACCACATCCTGCCCGCTCTTCAGGCCCTGCTGGACACGGCGGAAGTCGTCCTCGCTGTTAATCGGCTGCTTGTTGATTTCCAGAACCACGTCGCCACGGCTCAGCCCGGCGTCGTCGGCAAACGAGCCTGACTTCACTTCGGTGACGATCACGCCCTTGCCCGGCGGAATGGAAAGCTTCTCCGCGATCTCGCGCGTGACGTTCTGCACAGTGGCGCCCAGCTTGCTGGGTTTGGGCGTCGCCTCTTCGTTCCCTTCCTCTTCCTCGCCCAGCCGGCTGGCGAACAGCTTGGCGCGGTTGGCGATGGTGACCGTGGTGCCTTCCTCCTTGCCGTTGCGCACGTACCCGATCTTCGCTTTCGAGCCCGGTCTGCGGCTGGAAATATCGCCCACCAACTCGTCGCCGTTCTTCACTAGCCTGCCGTCCACGGAGACGATGGTGTCGCCGACCTTCAGTCCCGCCTCCTCCGCCGGGCTTCCGGAAACGACATTGGCGATCGTTACACCCGACTTCACGCCGTACACGCGCGCTACCGCCGGGTTGGCCTCAGCGGCGAATTCCACTCCAATCGACCCGCGCGTCACCCGGTGGTCCGGCCCGATGAGTTGGTTGTACACGTGCGCCACCGTGTTCGACGGCAACGCGAACCCCACGCCCTCGTAGCCCTGGCCGCCAGTGATGATCGCCGTGTTGATGCCGATCACCTGGCCGTCCATGTTCACCAGCGGCCCACCGGAGTTCCCCGGATTAATCGCCGCATCCGTCTGCACAAAGGACTGGAACTGCCGGCCCGGAACGATGTTGCGCCCGATGTACGACACGATCCCGGCGGTCACGGTTGCATTCAGCCCAAAGGGGCTGCCCACGGCCAGCACCCAGTCACCCACCTGCATGGCATCGGAGTTGCCAAGCTTGGCGAAGGGCAACGGCTTCGGCATCTCGACCTTGATCACAGCCAGATCGGTTTCGGTGTCGGTTCCGATCACCTTGGCGTCGTGGCCCGGCGCTCCCGCGGGATCGTCCTGAAACTTCACCCGGATGCGGTCCGCCTTCTCCACCACGTGCCGGTTGGTAACGATGTAACCCTTGGCGTCCACCACCACTCCCGAACCCAACGAGCGCTGGCGGATGGGGCCACCGCCGTCGGGCCCTCCCTGGCCCTGGCCGAAGAAGCGATCGAAGAAATCCTGGAAGGGATTGTCTTCGTCGTCGCCGCCGCCGCCGCCCGGTCCGTGCGGGCTGGGCGCACGCCGCCGGTGCGGGTTCTGGATGGTGGATTCAGTGTTGATGTTCACCACCGCCGGCTCAATCTGCTTCGCAATCTGGGTGAACTGGTTCGACAACTGCTTGGGAGAAGGGATTGTCAGCGGCGCGGCATCGGACGAGGAGTTGCTCTTGTCCTGCCCCTTCACTCCGTAGGAGATGACGGTGCCGATCAGCATGCCCACCGCCAAGGTGAGCAGAATCGTGAGCGTGGATGCCCAGCGTTGTGCTCTGATTCTCTCAAGGTAAGCGCGGACGCGCGAATTCATAAATCTCGTTTCCTCCGACTTATTGCCCTACCACGTGCGAGGATACAGCCAATCGATACACCATAGGCAAGATTACCGCAACTCAGCCACTTGTAGCTCTCCATCAGCTTAGACGCAGTCTTAATAAATTCGTTGCTATAAATTCATCGAAACTTCCTCCTCCTTGACCCCCGCCCCGCTTGACTTCATAATCCTCTTCTCTCGCGGGGTGGATGCATGTGAAAGATGTCTTGCCTCCGACCTTCTCAGTGCAGGCATGCAGGAGCAACACATGAGCAACGATACTCCGAAGCGGCTTGGTGATTACGAAATCCTGAAAGTTCTGGGGGCCGGCGGGATGGGCCGCGTCTACCAGGTGCGCAACGTCATTACCGACCGCATGGAGGCCATGAAGATCCTGCTGCCGGAAATCAGCGGGCAGGAAGAAGTCGCGGCCCGATTCCTGCGGGAGATCAAGGTGCTGGCGGCCCTGAACCATCCTAACATCGCCGGCCTCCACACGGCTCTCACCATCGAGAATCAACTGGTCATGATCATGGAGTACGTCGAAGGCCAGCCCATTTCCGCAGTGCTGTCCGGCGGGCCCATCCCCGTGCCCGACGCGCTCACCTACATTGACCAGATCCTGGACGCGCTCAGCTACGCCCACCAGCGCCACGTCATTCACCGCGACATCAAGCCCGCCAACATGATGCTCACCCCCGGCGGCACCGTGAAGCTGATGGACTTCGGTATCGCCCGCACCGACAACGAACCTACCCTGCTCACCGCCCCCGGCTCCACCCTCGGCTCGATGAATTACATGTCGCCCGAGCAGGTGAAGGGCGAGCGCACCGACGAGCGCTCCGACCTCTACTCCCTCGGCATCTCTCTCTACGAGATGGTCACCGGCGACCGCCCCTTCCACGGCGACAGCAGTTTTTCCCTCATGACCGCCCACGTCAATCAGCCGCCTACGCCACCCATTGAACTGCAGCCCGAAATGCCGGCCGGGCTGAATCAGATTATTCTGACTTCGATCGCCAAGTCTGCAACGGAGCGCTTCCAGTCCGCCGATGCGTTCCGCAACGCGGTGCGAATCGCGCTCCGCGATTTGCAGGAATCCAAGACCTTGTTCCAGGGCTCGCAGGATACGACTTCGACCGGCGCGCGCACACCCCTACCGCAAGTGCGCACCGGGCCCATCACGCGCCCGAAAACCGCGGTTCCCGCGCCCACGCCTGTGCCTGCCGCCAGGACCGTTGCCGCTCCGACTGCCACGGTCGCTGCGCCCGCTCCACCGCCTGTTCCCGCCGCCGCGCAACCCGTCAGCAATCGCGGGTTGTACATCAGCCTGGGCGCCGTCATCGTGCTCGTCGCCCTGGTCGCGGCAGGGTTCTACATGCCCAAGAGCAAAAAGGCTGCCGCCGCAGGCGCGCAGCAGCCGCCGGCCGTCGTCGTCCCTCAACCCGCGGAAACGAAACCGGCTGAGGTTGCTCCGCCCGCGGAAGAACCTAAGCCCGAGGCGAAAAAACAAAAGCTCGCGACCAAGACCGGAGGGCAGTCCGCCGCCGACGCCCAAGCCGCAGCGGCCGCCGCCAAGGCCAAAGCCGAGGAACTGGACCGCGTGGAGCACGAAATTGATCAGCTCACCGGCCGCTCCGCCGCCGTCAACAGCAGTCTCGACAACCTGCAGCGGCAGCAGGCAGCCCAGGGCTTCGGGTTGCGCGGCGACATCGCCTCCAAGCAGGCAAGCATGAAAGTCAATCTCGCCAAGGCCCAGGACGCTATCAGCCGTAACGACCTGGAACGCGCCAAGCGCTACACCGACATGGCCGCCGCCGACGTCGAAGCGCTGGAAAAATTCCTGGGGCGATGAAGGTGGGTTGCAAGCAGTCACGGCCCGTGCGGGGCCGAGATAAGCAGCGAGGCTGAGACAGGCAACGGGGCCGAGATAGGAAAAGGTAACAAATGAGTGTCAACGACGGCGTCACCCGCATTCTTAATCTCGACGCCCAGCAACTGGATCAGGCCGCGGAGTTGGAAAAGCTCCGCCGCAACATCACCGTCCTGTTCACCGACATCAAGGGATCCACCGCCTACTTCGAAAAATTCGGCGACTCCGCCGGCCTCATCATGGTGCACCACTGCAACACCCTGCTGGGCAAGGCGGTCGAGCGCCACGGCGGACGCGTCATCAAGACCATCGGCGACGCCATCATGGCTGCCTTCGAAGACCACGCCGAAGCCGTCGCTGCCGCCATCGAGATGCAGGAGGCCATCACCGCCGACTGCACCGCCAAGCCCGAGGCGCACCGCGTCAAGGTCCGCATTGGCATAAATTACGGTCGCGGAATCGTCAAATCCAACGACGTTTTCGGAGATGTCGTCAACGTCGCCTCGCGCGTGGAAAGCGCCGCCAGCCCGGAACAGATTCTCATCTCCGACACTCTCCATCAAGCGGTCTCCGAAAGCAACCGCTTCCGCCTCCGGCTTGCCGGGCGCTTTTCCCTCAAGGGCAAATCCGAGCAGCGCGAACTCTTCGAGGTCATCTGGCGGGATCAGCCGGGGGAATCTTCGGGCTCGCACAGCATGATCATGGCCGCTCTCAGCGCGACCCGGGTCAAGTACAAGCTGGTCCAGCTTCGCAACGACGGCCGCCCTGGCCGCGAATTCGAAATTCTCTCCGGCAGGGCGCTCGTCGGCCGCACTCAGTGCGACTTCCCTTTCCCCAACGACGAGTACATGCGATCGCCCCACGCCCGTCTGCTGTTGGAATCGGGCCAGCTTTTCCTGGACCCGGTGCCGGAGGCCGACACTTTCTTCAGCCTGATCGGCTCCTACCGGCTGCAGCACGGCGACGTCGTCAGCTTCGGCAACCAAGTGCTGGAGTTCCAGGTCGACGAAGCCGCCCTCGCCGAAGCTGCGCTCTCAGGAAAAAATCTTGGCGAATTGTCGGCCATGCTGCATGGCGCGGTCGCCGAGTTCGTTTCTCTCAATCCTGACGGCAAGCGCTACCCGATCCGCGAGCAGCAGACCACCTGGGGCCGCACCAAAGCGACTTACACCTTCCCCACCGACACCGCCATGAGCCGCTCCCACGCCAAGCTCTATCACCGCGGCGAAGACTTCTTCATCGAAGACGTCGGCTCCACCAACGGCACCTTCGTTCTGGCGCGCGAGAAAACTCCCATTCCCGCGAGCGCCATCCTCTCCATCGGTGGTCAGCGCCTCAAGGTCCTCCGGGAAGAGCAATCCGGCAAAGCCGCCCGGGTCGGCTGATTTGCGCCGTGGCCTACCGCGTTCCTGTAGAATCTCGGCGCATTGAAAATCCCGAGGTCCGACGTGAAACGCGCCGACACTCCCGAACAGTTGCATGAATGGGAAGGGCCTTTAGTCGCGTCAGAAAACCGTCGATTTGATCGAGTGTGATCCGCTTCCGCCGGTAGGCCATGAGAAGGCCGTTGCCCACTTCATAGAACCACAAGATCGGAACCACGGCACGTTTGGTGGAGAGGCTTGCGAGGACGCTGAGGCCATACTGCCGACCGGCCTCGTCTTCTAGAAACCACTGGAGCGCCAACGACGCGTCCAGCACCAGATCACTCACAGACGGTGACCCTCGTGGATCAGTTGCTTAACAGAGATGCCCTGCAGGGGAGTGCGGTTTTTCTCGACAAAGTTGAGCATTTCGCGCACAGCTTCGTCGCGTTGGCCGTTGCTATCACTGGCAAGTGTCGAGCGTTCCTTTTCCCGAAGAGCAACAAGGGCCTTGGCAATCACTTCCTCGGCAGACCGAAAGTGACCTGATTTCAGCTCGTCGTTGACGATCCGTTCCTGCTCGGGAGTCAGATTGATATTCATGCGCGAAAACTCCGGAGTCGACGATCAAATCATAGCAGTTTTCCTGGCTATCAACGTGCCTCGGCCGTAAACGCTAAGGCTACAATGCTCGGCACGTCGGTACCTAAACCTCCGACTTCGCCGCTCCTGCGTGTTCCTCGCCGACCTCGGCATGCAACTCCGCCTGGCTCCCCTTCATTTCCGAAAGCACGATGCCGGCGAGGATCAGCAGCGCTCCCACTCCGGCACGCATGCCCAGCCGCTCGTGCAGCACGATGTACGAAGTCAGCCACGCGAATACCGGCTCCAACAGAAAGATCAGCGCGGTATGCGTCGGCGGCGTGAATTGCTGCGCCCATGCCTGGATGGTGAACGCCGCTCCCGTTCCCAGGAGCCCGGTGACCAGGATCGCCGCGATCACTCGCCCCGACCACACCGCGTGCGCCTGCTCCACCACCGGAACCGTCAGGAACATCAGCGCCGCGCAGGTGATCGCCTCCACCGTCGCCACCGCCTCGAAGCGGTGCTTCTGCATGGCTCGACCCATGAGGATGATCTGCAGCGCAAACATCACGGCGCACCCGATGGTCAGCAAATCGCCGCGGTTGATGCTCTCCAGATTCAGCCCGTTCCCATTCCCCGCCGGTACCGTCATCAGGTACAGCCCAACCAAGGCGATGAATACGCCCGCCACGGTCCACGCGTTCACCTTCTTGCGCCAGCCGATGGCCAGAAACACCGGTACCAAAACGACGGAGAATCCGGTGAGAAACGCGGATTTCGATGGCGTCGTCAGCCGCAGGCCGGTGGTTTGGAAAGAGAATCCCAGCCACAGAGGGATGGCAACCAGCACGCCGGCGCGCAACGCTTCCCGCGACATGGCGCGCAGTTGGCGCCGGTAAAACGCCGCCAGCGCCGCGGCCGCCAGCGTGATGCGCACCGCGTTGAACAGCAGCGGCGAGATGTCCTGCAGCGCGTCCTTGATCTGGACGAAGGTCGCGCCCCAAACCAGCGTCACCAGCACCAGCAGGATGTGAGCCTTGAGGGAACGAGACACGGAAGTAGCTTACCAGCCCTAGGTTGAATTCTTGGATCCGCGGGCGAGGGCGCCCGCGGAAGCAGGGATTTCAGGCAAGGTGAGAGCGGCCCCAGCGGGGCGCTGGGGCCTACTAATTCCACATGCTACTTATCCGGTACACGCGAGGGCGCGTGTGCCACATCACATCACCGGCGGAACCGTGATTCCCATGACTTCCAGAACGCGCATCAGCTCGCGGCGCACCACCGCCGTGGTGGCGAGCAGAAACTGCTTCTTGGCCTCATCGGCTTCGGTGAGGATGTGGTGCCGGTGATAGAAATTGTTGAACACCTGCGCCAACTGAAACGCGTGCTTGGCAGAGTAGGCCGGCTCGGCCGTCGCAATGCACAGCTCGATGACGTGCGAGGTTTTCGCTGCCGCCAGCCACAGCTCCCAAAATTCATTTCCCGATTCGCCGGAAAAAAACCTTGCGAAATTTTCCCTTTGTGACTTCGCGTTTTGCAGCGCCGCTTCCGGATCGACGTCCGCCTTGCGAAAAATATTCGTCGCTCGCACCACCGCGTACTGCGCATAAGGTCCGGTTTCACCCTCGAAGCTGAGCGCTTCCTTGAAGTCGAAGGCGATCACGCTCGGCTTGGTGAACTTGAGCATGAAATAGCGCAGCGCGCCGACGGCGATTTGCGTGGCGATGCCGCGGCGTTCTTCCTCGCGCAGCTCGGCGTGCCGCGAGTCCACTTCCTTGCGCGCCGCCGCGATCAGCGTGTCGATCAGGTCATCGGCTTTCACGCCGAAGCCCTTGCGTCCGGAAACCTCGATGTACGATTTGCCCCAATCGTCTTCGCTGAGTTGGTAGCCGAGTTCGGCGGCGCAGCGCGGCGTGAGCGCGACCATTTCGTACGAAAAATGCGTGTAATGCTCCGCTGCTTCGGTGTAGCCCAGCGCGCGCAGCGCTTCGATGACCGTGTTCTGGGCTTCCGCCTGGCGCGCGTCAATCACGTTGTAGATTGCGCTCACGCCGCCAAAATGCGGATGATCTCGCTCTCCCTCGACCGCGGAAATCCAGACTTCATGCTGATTGGGATATTCATGGAAGCGGCGATATTCGAAGTCGCGCCCCAGCAACCCGAACTTCCACAGGTGATACGCGATGTCCTTGCCGACGTAGCCGACCGTGCCGTTGGAGCGCACGATGACCTTCTGGTCTTCTTCCGTGTGCTCCTC
>JAIQFM010000175.1 GCA_020073285.1 Terriglobia bacterium
TTCACCTTGGCGCGCACCGGGCGCAGGTTGACGTTCCAGCGCCGCTTGGTGACGTTGTGGGCGTGGCTGATGTTGTTGCCGAACTGCGGTCCCTTGCCGCAGATATCGCAAACTTGTGCCATGACGGCTCAGAATCCTTCCATTCCCAGTGGGGCAAGATATCGATTTTACAGGAGCTGCGCTGATTTTGCCAGCGCCGCACGGAAGCTCGGTACAATCGTCAATGAAAACTGACGCGAAGCCACGTCGCGGGAAAAAGCTCACACGCCGCCAAGCAGCGAGGAAGATCGCCGACCTTGTCCTTGAGCACCCGGCGCAATTTCCCGTCGAAGAGCGGCACCGCAGAATCGATGCTTTCTCCAAATCTGTCGATCAGATTTGCGCGCGCCATGGCAGGCCGCGCCGGAAGAAATCCAACGTGTCCTAGCTTCACCCAAGATTCAGCACTCGGTACCCGGTACGCGGTACTCAGTACTGTCTCTCGTGCGATACTAACTTCATGCTTCCGCCCACCAGTCCCACTCCCAAGTCGGTCAAAGTCCATCTCAAGGACGGTACCGGCATGGACATCGAATGGATGGACGGCCACAAGAGCATCTACTCGTTTCAGTATCTGCGCGACGCCTGTCCCTGCGCCCTCTGCAACGAAGAGCGCGTCAAGCAGAACCGTGAGCCTGGCGAGCGTCCCAAGCCCGCTCCCGGCGCCCTGCCCATGTTCACGCCGCCTCCCAAGCCCACGGTGGCCGAAGGCGTCGGCAAGTACGCCATCCGCTTCACCTGGAGCGACGGCCACGAGCACGGCATCTTCTCCTGGGAATTCCTGCGCGAGTTCTGCCCCTGCCGCGAATGCTCCAGCCTGCGCCGCGAGTCGAAGCCTCCGGGCGAAGGCGTAACCCGCACGGTCCCGCACTGAAACAGTTTCTAGTTGCTAGTTTCTGGTTTCTAGTACTCCGAAATCGGCAAGGCGGTGCGCGAATGCAATACACTGGAAACTAGCAACCAGAAACTTGAAACTGACGTGTCTTTCCTCGACGAACTGAACCCGCAACAACGCGAAGCAGTGGAAACCGCCGACGGGCCCATCCTCATCCTCGCCGGCGCCGGCTCGGGCAAGACCCGCGTCATCACCTACCGCATCGCGCACGTGATCGAGCACCTGGGGGTTCAGCCCGAAGCCATCCTGGCGGTCACCTTCACCAACAAGGCAGCGCAGGAGATGGCCGAGCGCGTCGAGCACCTGGTCGGCGGGCGCTCCTTCGCCAAGCCGTGGATTTCCACCTTCCACTCCATGTGCGTGCGCATGTTGCGCCGCGACATTGAAGACCTGCGCGTCAACAACGTCGGCTACCGCAAGGATTTCGCCATCTACGACGAAGCCGACCAGCAATCCCTGGTGAAGCAGGCCATCCGACGCCTCGGCCTCGACGACAAGCAGCTCACGCCGCGCTCCGTGCTGGCGCGCATTTCCTGGGCGAAGAACCACATGCTCGATCCGCAGGAAACCTTCCTGCAATCCTCCGACCAGAAATCCGAGCAAGTGGCGCACGTTTACGAGATCTACCGCCAGGAGCTGCGCAAGGCCAACGCCATGGATTTCGACGACCTGTTGCTGGAGACCGTGCGCCTGCTCAAGGTCGCCGAACCGGTGCGGCATTACTGGAACCGCCGCTTCCAGTACATTCTGATCGACGAATACCAGGACACCAATCGCCCGCAGTACGAGCTCATGCGGCTGCTGGCCGGCGAGCGCCACAACGTCTGCGCCGTCGGCGACGAGGACCAGTCCATCTACTCCTGGCGCGGCGCCGACATCCGCAACATCCTCGAGTTCGAAAAAGATTATCCCGAAGCCAAGATCGTCCGCCTGGAGCAGAACTACCGCTCCACGCAGAACATCCTCAGCGCCGCCTCCGCCGTGGTCGCCAACAACGTCAAGCGCAAGGGCAAGAACCTGTGGACCTCGCGACAGGGCGGCAACCGCATCGGCTATTACGAAGCGCCCGACGGCGAGAACGAAGCGCTCTTCGCCGCCGACTTGTTCTCCAAGTACCTGCGACAATCGGCGCAGGATGGCAAGGATGAAGCTCGCGCCCGCGCCGCCGTCCTCTATCGCACCAACGCGCAGTCGCGCCTGTTTGAAGAGGCCATGCGCCGCTACCAGTTGCCCTACCACGTGGTCGGGGGCTTCTCGTTCTACGAGCGCGCCGAGATCAAGGACATGATTTCGTACCTCAAGGTGGTGCAAAATCCCGACGACACCATCGCACTCATGCGGGTGATCAATACGCCCGCGCGCGGCATCGGCCGAACCACGCTGGACACGCTGGAGCGCATCGCGCTCGAAACCGGAACTTCGCTCTGGGGCGCGATTGAAAACGTGGTCAACGGTTGCCTGGTTCCGCCGCGCGCCGTCGCGTCGCTGAAGAATTTCCGCGACATCATTGCGGGTGGACGCGCCATGCTCGCCGGCAACTATGCCGAGTGGCTCGGCGACTCCATCGATGAGAGCCGCAGCGAGATTGAAGACCGCACCGCGCCGGAAGCCGCGCCGTCGCCCGAAGCCGAGGATTCCTTCAACTTCGGCGCGAATATAAACACTGCCGCATCCGTGTCCGGTGATTCGGATTCCGACTCACCTTCTCAGGTTGTAGGCCCCGGCGCCCTCGCCGGGGCTGCCTCCGAGGACGGCGTCGATCTTGATGCCGAGGGCGCCCTCGCCCGAGGCCCCGCTAGCTCCGCCACCGCCGAACTGCTCAAATACCTTCTCGACCGCACCGGCTACATCAAGCAGCTCGAGGAAGAGGACACGCCCGAATCCCTGGCCCGCGTCGAGAACCTGCGCGAGTTGGTCAACGCCGCCATGGACTCGCGCGACCGCGGCGAGTCGCTGCAGGAGTTCCTCGATCACGCCGCCCTGGTGAGCGACCAGGACCAGTACGACGCCTCCGCCAAAATCACGCTTATGACCCTGCACTCCGCCAAGGGTCTGGAGTTTCCGCTGGTCTTCCTCGCCGGCATGGAAGAGGGCCTGTTCCCGCACTCGCGCACGTTCCTCAATCCCGACGACATCGAGGAAGAGCGCCGCCTGTGCTACGTCGGCATGACGCGCGCCATGGACCAGCTCATTGTCAGCCGCGCGCGCTATCGCCGCCGCTACGGGACCGATATGCCGGAGGCGTCCATTCCTTCGCGCTTCCTGGAGGAGATCCCGCCGCAATTGCTGGACGACCTGGGCGCGCCGCAGCGTTCCGCCTGGAGCGAAACCGACCGTGCGGCTCACGCGCCCGGTGTGGCACACGCGCCCTCGCGTGTGGATGACGACTATTCCTCGACACACTACGACTACGAAAGCGAAGATCAGCGCCCGGCGTACCCCCGCCAGCAGCGCGCCGCATACTCGAATTCGCATCCCACCTACAACTCGATTGACAACATCGCCGAGTTCTTCGCCTCGCGTGGTAAGAAATTCACGCGCCCGAAAATCGAGGCTTCTGCCACGCCCGGGCGCACCGGATTTCGTCCCGGACAGCGCGTCAAGCACCCGAAATATGGCGAGGGAACGGTGTACAAGCGCGAGGGCGACGGAGACGACGCCAAGCTTACGGTACAATTCCCAAGATTCGGCCTGAAGAAGCTGGTGGAGAAGTATGCACAATTGGAGCGCGTGTGAAACGCTCTGTCAGCTATCGGCCGTCAGCTCTCAGCGTCGTGCAGAATTCAGTCCCGTAGGGACGTACGCTGGTAGCCCAGGGCGGCAGCGCTGGGTAGGAGATGCATTAACGATGCGAGTCCTGTAGGGACGGCACGATTTGATTCCATCGGAAAGAGAACTCATGGCAAACACCGAAGCACTCTCAAAAGAAGAACGCAAGAAAATCAAGCGCGCGGCCCGCAAGAAGGCCTCGATCGAGAAACCGAAGAAGAAGCGCGATTACGCTCGCGGCTCGAAAAAGCGCAAGGTGAAAAAGATGGTGCGCGGCCAGGCGAAACGTTAACAACCCGCCCTCAGCCGGCGTACGGCGGCTGAGGGCCGTCTTCACTGAAACCGAAACTGAAACTCTCTTTGGGTCCAACCACCACCAACTCGCGCGCTACCGCTGCACGCACCGGCTCCCAGCTTCTCGCCCGCAAGTCCATCGACAAGCTGATCTCCGACTCCGAGCGCCCTGAGCACCGGCTCAAGAAAACGCTCGGTCCGTGGAGCCTGACCGCGCTCGGCATCGGCGCCATCATCGGCAGCGGCATCTTCGTCTTGACCGGCACCGCCGCCGCCGGCGAACACTTCGAGGTCCCCTCCATCCTGCATGCGCAGGTGCTCGACCTGATTGCCAACTGGCTGCGTCACGCTTCGAGTGCGGGCGCGCTCATGCACGGACGTCCTCCGGCGGGACCGGCGATCGCGATCTCGTTCATTCTGGTCGCCGTCGCCTGCAGCTTCGCTGGACTGTGCTACGCCGAGCTGGCCTCGATGATCCCCATCGCCGGCAGCGCCTACACCTACTCCTACGCCACGCTGGGCGAGATCTTCGCCTGGATCATCGGCTGGGACCTGATTCTGGAGTACGCGGTCAGCAACGTCGCCGTGGCCGTCGGCTTCAGCGGATATCTGAAAGCGCAGCTCGCGGCCTTCGGCATTATCTTGCCGGATCACTGGTCGAGCGCCGTCTGGGCCTCGGGCAAATGGACCGGAGCGTACTTCAACCTGCCCGCATTCCTCGTGGTGTTTGTCCTGACCATCCTGCTGGTACGCGGCGTGCGCGAGTCGGCCGAGACCAACAACATCATGGTTGCCGTCAAGCTCACCGCCATCGTGATCTTCCTCATCGTAGGCGGCATGCTGGTGCGGCCGGCGAACTGGCATCCCTTCATGCCCTCGGGATTTGCCGGCGTAGTTACCGGCGGCGCCATCATTTTCTTCACTTATATCGGTTTCGACTCCGTCTCCACCGCCGCGGAAGAATCCAAGGAGCCGCAGAAAGACATTCCCTTCGGCATCATCGCCTCGCTCATCGTCTGCACCATTCTCTATGTCGGCGTCGCGCTGGTGCTGCTCGGCATGATGAAGTACACCACCTTCACCGAGGGCGCCGCGGCCGAAGCGCCGGTCGCCTACGCGCTCAAGCAACTCGGCGCCAGCCGCGTGTGGCAGTCGGTGATCATCATCGGCGCGCTGACCGGAATGCTGTCATCGCTGCTGGTCTTCCAGTACGGCCAGACGCGCATCTGGTTTGCCATGTCGCGCGACGGTCTGCTGCCGCGCGTCTTTTCCGTCGTGCACAAGAAGTTCAAAACGCCGCACTGGTCCACCTGGATCGCCGGATTCGCAGTCGGCATTCCCGCTGGAGTGGTGGACATCGGCGATGCCGCTGATCTCTCCAATATCGGCACCTTGTTTGCCTTCGTGCTCGTTTCTCTCGGTGTGATTTTCCTGCGGCGCACGCAGCCGGAGCGTCCGCGTGGCTTTCGCGTGCCGCTGGTGCCGCTGTTCCCGCTGATTTCGGTGGTGCTCTGCGGCGGCCTGATGACCGGATTGACGGTCATCACCTGGATACGCTTCTTCGTCTGGCTGGCGATCGGGTTGTGCATTTACTTCCTGTGGAGCCGGCGGCACAGCGAGTTCGCGAATACTAGCCGCTGATCAACGCAGATGGACGCTGATCCAAGATCGGTCTCTCAGTCTTTCGGTCTATCAGTCGATCCGTTAGCCGAGCGACCGCCAGACCGATCGACCGAAGGACCGGCGAAGCCGTCGACCTTCATCCAGTCTCTTCCCAAGTCCGAGCTTCATCTCCACCTTGAAGGCTCCATTGGCCCCGACGAACTCGGCGAACTGATCGTGCGTCACGGCGGCGGGCCGGTGGATCGCGCGCGCCTGGCGCAGCTCTACAAACACCGGGATTTCACTGCCTTTCTCGACGCCTTCAAGCGCGTCACGCAATGGCTGCGCACGCCCGAGGACTACGAGCTCATCACCTATCGCCTGATGCAGAAGCTGAAGGCGGAAAACGTGCTCCACGCCGAGGTGTATGTCTCGGTCGGCGTGATCCTGTACCGCAACCGCGACTTCGACGCTATCTTCGAGGGCCTGGAGCGCGGACGCCAACGCGGTGAGCGCGATTTCGGCGTGTCACTGCTGTGGATCTTCGACGCCGTGCGGCACTTCGGCGTCGAGGCAGCCGAGAAAGTGTTCAACAAAGCCGTTCAGCTCCGCGAGCGTAACGTCGTTGCAATCGGCATCGGTGGCGACGAAAGACTCGCCGCGCCCGAACTCTTCCGCGATCTGTACGCGCGAGCCAGAAACAATGGCCTGCATCTCACCGCGCACGCCGGCGAATCCAGCGGGCCGCAATCCATTTTCGGCGCGCTGGACGCGCTCAAGGCTGAGCGCATCGGACATGGACTCACCGCGTGGCAAGATCGCGAGCTGATGACGCGGTTGGCAGAGACGCAAGTGCCGATCGAAATCTGCCTGACAAGCAACCTGCGCACAGGATGTTGCGCGGCGGCCGAGCGGCATCCGCTGAAGACTTATTACGACCGCGGAATCATGGTCACGCTCAACACCGACGATCCTGCGATGTTCGAGACTTCACTCTGCCGCGAGTACCAGCTTGCGCAAGCGACCTTCGGCTTCAGCGATGAGCAACTACGCGAGCTGGCAATGAACTCATTTCGGGCATCGTTTTTGCCGAAAGAACGCAAGCGAGAACTGCTGTTGAATTTTTAACTAGTACCATTTAGTAACCCAATGGCTGTTAACCTACCCCTCGGATCGTAGTGTCTGGCGCGGTAATACCATGGAACGTCCCATGCTTCGCCAAAAGCGGGCGAAAGAGCGAGCGCCCAACCAGTCGGATTCCTTGATATCGTGATCGTAATGCCTTGCGCTGTACAGCAATTCACGTAACACGGTTCGGTCTCATTCTTCGAGCCACTCGAAAGTCGCTTGTGTGCCCGCAAAATGGATGAACCCATTCCACTCTTCTACGAAGAAGCTGTGGAAAAAGAAGCCGGGGCCAAGCTCTGCCTGAAAAACTGGAAGACTGGGACAAATCTTCGGCGTAGTATCTAAGAGTCCGCGAATCTCGAAACCGCCGGACCTCGTGTAATCAGAGTGCGGGTCGGGCATGTTCAACGTTAGATACCCAAGACCCTCCACCTGCAACCTGCCACGGCGCAAACGCGAATGCCCACTGAGGTTCGATTCGTCGGGGACAAGCAGCGTCAACACGAATTCAAGGTTCTTGCCAATGTAGTCCACGGAAACTCGCTCAATCAGAGCACCGTGGAATCCGTTGGGGAGCTGCTCTGAGATCTGTTTTGGATTCATCGGAATAACCGCGTCCTTGCTTTTCCTGCACGTCTCATCGCTCACTGCTCGCACCCACATTTGCCTCCAGCCGGCGGGTAAAACAGCGGATGGTTCTGGGCCGGATCCCTGTTCAGCCATTGCCAAAGCTCATTTTCAATGTCGCCCTGCTTTTCACGAACACGATCCCAAAAAGGACCCTGGAACGGACGCCATGGGCTGTCCTGCATGGGTTTCGGAAGATCAGGAATCTCATCACCCGGAGCAAGATGACCGTGATCACCGATATCCCTATCCTTCACGCACTTGCCTTTCTTCGGATCGTAGGGATTCCAGTGCCAATGATCCCTGCCTTCCCATCCTGACGCTCCGGGTTTTCCCGGCGTGAAATCTATCGCATTTCCGGCAGGATCTTTGAAACACTGAGAGCCAGGGTCTCCGTGGGCCCCGGGAGCATTTGAGTCCTCTGGTTTCCAGCGATTCCGATCAAGCCCCGAAGGATCTTTCGGTAGTTCTTCATAACCTGAGGGATCTACGAATGTTAACGGAGAATTGGAAACGTAACGGTAAAAGTTTCCATCACCGTTGTGGCGAATGGCATCTTCGCTGAGGAATCTGCCGGTATTGGGGTCGTAGTATCTGGCGCGGTAGTAGGAAAGACCTCATCCCATTTGTGGCGGCAGCTTACCGGAACGGACTTGATGGCGCCAATGTGTTCCATGAAGTCAGGACTGCCTCAAGCTGAAACTGGCGATGATAAAGACCGCGATAGCAACGAACATCGACAACCATCCACCCGTGTCAGTCAGCCTGTGCAGCACGTATGCGGCAACAGCAGTCGCTATCCCTGTTATTGCTACCACGGCGCAGAAAGTCTCATACTTGACCCCCTGCTTGAAGATGCCGTAGTACGCGACCCATCCAAGAAACAGGCCCAGGGCTGAGCCGAGCGCCGATGCGCCTTCGGTAACCGCCATCTGATACTGCCGGTCTAGGGCGTGTTAACACTAATTAGATACCTGAGGGCTTCGACGATCAGAGCGAAATGGATAAAGCCAAGGAACAGGAGATCGAGTTTGTCGAAGCGAGAGAAGACGCGTCGAAAGCCTTTGAGCCGGCGGAACAGTCGCTCGATTTCGTTGCGCCGGCGGTACATTGCCTTGTCGTATTGCCAAGGCTCTAACCGGTTAT
>JAIQFM010000176.1 GCA_020073285.1 Terriglobia bacterium
CATGCCCGCCGGGGGCCAACAGACATTTGCGGCGACGGTGAGCGGCAATTCGATCGCGGTGAATTGGACCCTGAGCTGCCAGTCCGCCGTGGCGGGCGCCTGTGGAAGCATTACCACGGCCGGCGTGTACACCGCCCCGGCCTCGCCGCCGCCGGGAGGCAATGTCAGCATCACCGCCACGGCGCAAGACAACAGCGTGCCGCCGGCGGGCGCGGTGGTCACCGTGCAATTTTCCAACGGAACACTCAAAGGACAGTACGCGTTCTCCTTGGCCGGGCAGAACGCGGGCGTTTCCTACCTGGCCGCGGGCAGCATCGCCTTTGACGGAAACGGCAACATCACGGGCGGCACGGAAGACATCAACAGCGGCGGCGTCTCCTCGGTGACCATCAGTTCCGGCACTTACCACATCGGCACCGATGGGCGTGGCAACGCCAGCGTGGTCACCTCGGGCGGCACCGTGAATTGGCAGTTCGTCGCCATCAACCACTCACACGTGTTCGTGATCCGCTTTGATTCCGGCATCCCCAGCGCCAGCGGGACGATGGACCTGCAGGACGCGTCGCAATTCACCTCCGCCGGATTCACCGGCAGCTACGCGTTAAACCTCTCCGGGGCGAACGCCAGCAACAAGCCAGGATCGCTGGCGGTGGCGGGCGCGCTCACCTCCACCGGACTGAACGTGATCGGCAGCGGCGTGCTTGACGTTAACAACGCCGGAGCTCCGTCAACCGGCTTGAGCCTGAGCGGCACCTACAGCGCGCCTTCCGCTGCCGGACGTGGAACCATGATTCTCGCCGGCGCTATCGGCACGCAAAACTTCGCGTATTACATCGTGGACGCCACGCACGTGAAGGCGATCGAAACCGACGCCGCCACGCAGCTCGCCGGCGACCTGTTCAAGCAGCCGGTGGGACCGTTCAGCAACGCCAGCTTCAAGGGCGGATTCGTGTTCGCATTCCTGGGTTCGACGAGCGGCGGAGCGTTCGGCGAGGGCGGAGCGATCACGCTCGATGGCTCGGGTAACGTGACCAGCGGAACCATGGACCTCAACAAGAACGGCAATCCGCAGAGCGGCCTCGCGGTTTCCGGAACGTACAACGTGGTGGATGTGACGACTGGGCGCGCGACGGCGTCGCTGTTGGTGGGCGGGACGACGCTACAGTTTGCGCTGTACCCGCAAAGCAACGGCGCGCTCAGCGTGGTGGAGATTGACACCTCGAACACCGTCGCTGGCCGGGCGCTGCCGCAACCCCCTGCCTCGTTCGCCGGAGGATCGCTGGTCGGCGACTACGGTTTGAACCTCAGCGGAACCGACTTCACCACCAACCCGGGCGAGGAGGACATCGTGGGGCACGCGGTTCCGAACGGTGGCAGCGCCATCGGAGGCAACCCCAGCGACCCCAGTCTGGTGGACATCAGCGACAACGGCCTGCTCGCCCCGGCGGCGAAGCTTGCCAGCGGCGCCGGTGGTTATTCGGTGGGTTCGTCGGGGCGCGGTTCGGTTACGCTGACCACGGACTCCAGCAAGTTCTCCACCGGGAACTTCAGTTTTTACATTGCGGACACTAACAACGTGCTCTTCCTGGAGACCGACGGCAATCGCGTGCTGGTGGGGATTATGCAGAAGCAGTTCTGATTTGACACCGACATCCGCCAAAAGCGGGCAGATGTGGGACACCAACAGTTTCTGAGTGGACCCCCACATCTGCAAACCACGGGCAGATAGGGGGCGCCATGTAACGACAGCCCTTCTCGCAACTCATACCTTTGTGGCGGGTTAATATCCAGCAAGTGGTCCCGCCGATGTGGGAAATGGGAATCCGTCTAAAAGTCGCGGCGACGGTGCTGCTGTGCTTGGGCGCGATGCCCTGCGTTGCCGCCGATAACCAGCCCCCAACCACGCTCGATGCGGGCTATCGCGACATGTACAACCTGCAATTCGGCGAGGCTCACCGCGCATTCGAGCAGTGGCAGCAAGTGCATCCCGACGATCCGCTGGGCCCAGTGTCGGATGCCGCCGCCCACCTGTTCTCCGAGTTCGACCGCCTGCACATCCTGGAAAGCGAGCTGTTCGTGGACGACGAGAAGTTCGAGAACCGTTCCCGGCCGGCGCCGGATCCGCAGCTCAAGCGGGCATTCGACGTGCAATTGTCGAAGGCGAAGCGGCTCGCGCAGCAGGCGCTGGCACGCGATCCGCACGACGCCAACGCGCTGTTGGCCAATATCATGGCGTTTGGACTGGAGGGCGATTACCTGGCGCTAATCGAGAAGCGCGATACGCAGGCGCTTAAGCTTTTGAAACAGGGGCGGTCGGCGGCCGAGAAGCTGCTGGCGGAAAATCCCACCTGCTACGATGCGTATCTGGCGGTCGGAGTAGAGAACTATATGCTCAGCCTGAAACCCGCGCCGGTGCGCTGGATCCTGCGCATCACGGGAGCGCAGACAGACAAGTCGCTGGGCATTGAAAAACTGCGGGTCACAGCCGAGAAAGGCCACTATCTTCTGCCCTATGCTCGCGTGCTGCTTGCCGTGGCCGCGCTGCGCGACAACGACCGCGTCCGCGCGCGTGCCTTGCTGCAAGACATGGTAACCAATTTCCCGCGGAATCATCTTTATCGTAAGGAACTGGCGAAGCTGGAATAGGTGTGGGATGAGAATTGCCGGCGCAGGCAGCGCGTTTCCGCAAAACGTTTATGACCAGCAGGCGATCGTGGCCGCGCTCAAGGAATATTGGGGCGAGCGTTTGCAGCGTCCGGAGTTGCTGGAACGCCTGCACGCTCGCTCCGGCGTCGAGCGGCGACATCTTGTCATGCCGACGGAAGCGTACGCCGCGGTGGACACCTGGGGAAAAGCGAATGCGCTGTGGATCGAGCACGCGCAGGAACTGGGCAACAGCGCCATCTGCCGCGCCATCACTCCGCTGGGCATCGCTCCCACTGACATCGACGCGCTGTATGTCGCCTCCGTAACCGGCATCGCCAGCCCGTCGCTGGACGCGCTGCTGATCAACCGCATGGGCCTTTCGCCCAACCTCAAGCGGGCGCCGATCTTCGGGCTGGGATGCGTGGCCGGCGCGTGGGGCATTGCGCGCGCCGCCGATTACGTGAAGGCCTATCCCGATCAGATCGCGGTCGTGCTGTGCGTTGAGCTGTGCTCGCTGACCTGGCGCCGCGACGACGTTTCCGCCGCCAACCTGGTTGCCACCGGCTTGTTCGGCGATGGCGCCGCCGCGGCGGTGATCGCCGGCGCCGATACCGGACTTGCGGGTCCGCAAATCATCGATACCCGTTCCGTGTTCTATCCCGACACCGAAGAGGTCATGGGCTGGGACATTTCCGAGAACGGTTTCCGCATCGTGCTGTCGCCGGACGTCCCCCTGGTGGTGAAGCGGCATTTGCGCTCCGACGTCGATTCGTTCCTCGCCGAGCACGGGCTGAGCCGCCGCGACATCGCAAGCTGGATCATCCACACCGGCGGCCCCAAAGTGCTGGAGGCGATGGAGGAGGCGCTCGAACTTCCGGAGGGCGCGCTCGATCCGTCGTGGGAGTGCCTGCGGCAGGTGGGAAATCTTTCGTCCGCGTCGGTGCTGTGCGTGCTGCAGGATTTCCTTGCCCACCGCCGCGGCGCGCCCGGCGCCTACAGCGTGCTCGCCGCCCTGGGACCCGGCTTCTGCTCCGAGATCGTGCTGCTGCGCTGGTGAGCGGCCAGCTTAATCCTCCACCGCCGAGACACCGAGGAACACCGAGAAGACTCTGCAATTTGCTCCCTGGAGTCTCGGTGACTCGGTGGTGAACCAAGCCAGTCTGTCTGAAGGCGAGAGAGGAAACACAGAGATCCCTCGACTCGGGTTTCCCGCGCTGAAAAAAACGCGCGGGAGCCCTCCCTCGCTCGGGATGACATCGGCTACACAAAAGATGAAACGGCTCTACGTACTCGGTACTCAATCCGCTGTATATTGACTTCGCATCATGGCCAACTTCGTCACCGGACTGGTCTGCGTTCTCTGCCGCACGCAGTTTTCCACGCGCGTGGGCTACACGTGTCCGCGGTGCGGGATTACCGGCATCCTCGATGTGCAGTACGACTACCCGGCCATGGCCAAGGCGCTCACCCGCAAGAAGCTGGCGGCGCGCGCCGATCCTACCCACTGGCGGTACCGCGAACTGCTGCCCATCGACGACCGCGCACAGCTTCCGTCGCTGGCGGTGGGTTGGACGCCGACGATGGCGGCCGATCGGCTGGCGCGACATATCGGGGTGCGCGAACTGCTCATCAAGGACGATGGCCGCAATCCCACCGGATCGCTGAAAGACCGCGCCAGTTCGGTCGGCGTGGTGAAGGCGGCGGAGAAGCGGCGCAAGATCATCGCTTGCGCCAGCACCGGAAACGCTGCGTCGTCGCTGGCGGGCATGGCCGCGAGCATGGGACTGCGCAGCGCGATTTTTGTGCCGATGCGCGCGCCCGAACCGAAAGTCACCCAACTCCTGATCTTCGGGGCGACGGTGTTGCGCGTCGGCGGCAGCTATGAGCAGGCGTACGAGTTGTGCCAGCAATCGTGCGAGCGCTGGGGCTGGTATAACCGCAATTGCGCCATCAATCCCTACCTGGTGGAAGGAAAGAAGACCGTCGGGCTGGAAATTGCCGAGCAGTTGGAGTGGAAGCCGCCGGATTGGATCGCCATGTCGGTGGGCGACGGGTGTACCATCGCGGGCGCGTGGAAAGCGTTCCGCGAGCTGAAAACCATTGGTCTGATCGCGCGCACGCCGCGCATGTTGGGCGTGCAGGCGCTGGGCGCGGCTCCGGTCACCGCGGCGTTCCGCACCCACCGGCCGATGGAACCCATCGAACCGAAAACCATCGCCGACAGCATCGCGGTCGGAGTGCCGCGCAACTGGAAGAAGGCAGTGATGGCGATCGAGGAATCCGGCGGCACGATGATCAACGTCGCCGATGACGAGATACTCGACGCCATGAATTACACCGGCCGGCTCACCGGAGTCTTTGCCGAACCCGCCGCCGCTACTGCCGTTGCCGGACTCAAGCGCGCCGTCGCGGAAGGCCTGGTGCCGCGCACCTGTCGCGCCTTGGCGGTCGTGACCGGCAGCGGATTGAAGGACGTTCGCGCAGCGCGGCGGGCGGTCGGCAATCCGTTCGAGGTTCCGCCCGACGGCAGCGGCCTGGAGGAAATCCTGGCGCGCCAGGAGCTGATTCCCACAGCGAAATCCGCCGCCCATTCATGAGCCCGAAGCCCACGCCCAATTCGCTGCTCGTCCGCGACATTCACACCCTGGTCACGATGGAAGGAGACGCGTTGCTGCGCGGCGCGTTCGTCTATGTGGAGAATGGCGAGATCAAGAAGATCGGCACGCGCGTTCCGCCCGGCCTGCACGCCGCGAAAACAATAAGAGCTCCCTACGCCGTGGCCGTGCCCGGCCTGATCAACACCCACCACCATTTGTTTCAGACGCTCACGCGCGCCTGCACCGCAGCGGCCAATGCCGGGCTATTCGACTGGCTGACTACGCTCTACCCACGCTGGGCGCGCATTGATGAAGAGGCGGTAAACACGGCGGCGCTGGTCGGCATGGCCGAGCTGATGCTCAGCGGCTGCACCACCACCGCCGATCATCATTACTTATTCCCGCGCGGGCAGAAGAAGCTGATGGACGCCGAGGTCGCCGCCGCGCGCCGCATCGGCATCCGCTTTCATGCCACGCGCGGCAGCATGAACGTGGGAGTCAGCCGGGGCGGTTTGCCTCCGGATTCGGTGGTGCAGACGACCGACGAAATTCTGGAAGATTCCGAGCGCGTCATCCGCAAGTACCACGACCCGCGGCCGGGCTCGATGCTGCGCGTTGCCCTGGCGCCGTGCTCGCCGTTCACGGTGGATGCCGAATTGATGCGCCAGACCGCTGCGCTCGCCCGCCAACATGGCGTCCGGCTGCACACGCACCTGGCCGAGACGCGCGATGAAGAGGAGTACTGCCTAAAGCGATTCCGGCAGCGCCCTCTGAATTTTTTCCGCGACTGCGGATGGCTGAATGAAGACACCTGGGTGGCACACGGCATCTATTTCAACGCCGCGGAATGTAGGCGGCTGGGACGCGCGCGCGTCTGCGTGGCGCACTGCCCGACCTCGAACATGCGCCTGGCCTCCGGCATCTGCCCGGCCGGAAAGTTGCAGCGCGCCGGATCGCCGGTCGGACTGGGCGTGGACGGCAGCGCTTCCAACGACAGCTCCAACATGCTCGCCGAGGCGCGCCAAGCGCTGTTGTTGAACCGCCTGGCGCGCGGCGCTTCCGCCATCACCGTGCACGATGCGCTGCGCATGGCAACCGTGGAGGGCGCGCGCTGCCTGGGCCGCGACGACATCGGCAGCGTCGCGGTTGGCAAGCGCGCCGACATCGCCCTGTTCGACCTGCGCGACATCGGATACAGCGGCGCCGAGGACGCTCTCTCCGCCCTGCTGCTGTGCGCGCCCACACGCGTAGGCACCTTAATCATCGAAGGGCGGATCGTCGTGGAAGGCGGCAGTCTGCAAGGGATTTCGCTGGCGCCGATCCTGAACCGCCACCGCCGCATCGCGGCGAGAATCGTTGGCCACCCCCCGCTGCTTTGATATATTCAGTGGTTGTCCTAACCGGCCATTTTTGGCAGTTCTCGCTCGTGTCCCCTCACGCGGAGACTGGAGAACGCAGTGTTCGACCACATCCAAGCCTTCTATCAGCCGACCAGCGTCCGTGAGGCGGTGCGCCTGCTGCACGACGGCAAGGGCCGGGGCAGGGTAGTCGCCGGCGGCACCGATCTCACCCTGCTGCGCGACCGCTCCATCCGCTTCCTGGTGGGCGTCACGCATCTCGGCCTCGACTACATCCGCCGCGATCCGAACGGCTGCGACATTGGGGCCGCGTGCACGATGGCAGCGCTGGAACATTCTCCGGTCGTGCGTGGAATCGCCGGCGGCATTCTCGCCCGCGCCGCCGCGACCTGCGGTTCCATCCAGATTCGCAACGTGGCGACGGTGGGCGGCAATCTGGCCAACGGTTCGCCCGCCGCCGACACCGCGACGCCGCTACTCGCCATGGATGCTGCGGTCGTGTTGCAGACCGACAAGAGCCGTCGCCGCATGACGCTGCGCGAGTTCTTTGCCCTGCCGCAAAGGCGCCGCATCAACGGCGGACTCTTGGTGCAGATCTTCGTCCCCAAATGCAAAGGACGCGCCGGGTGGTCGTTTCAGAAATTCGGGCGCACGGAAACCGACATCGCCATTGTCAACGCGGCCGCCGGACTGGGCATTGCGAAAGACGGAACATGCGCATGGGCGCGCATCGCGCTCGGCGCCGTGGCTCCCGCGCCGATGCGGGCGGAGAAAGCGGAAGCGCTGCTCGCCGGCCAGACCATCACCGCCGACCTGATTGAACGCGCGGCGGAATCGGTAGCGCGCGAAGTGCAGCCCATCACCGACCAGCGCGCGCCGGCCGAGTATCGGCGCGAACTCAGCCAGGTGCTGGCGCGCCGGGCGCTGCGCGAGTGCGCCCAGCAAGCGGGGTGCGCGCTATGAGCCGCAACGGACAGCGCAAGAATTCCATGGACATCCAAGTTCGCATCAACGGCGAAACCCGCGCCTGGACCATCGCCCCCGGCGACCTGCTGCTCGACGTGCTCCGGCGCGAAGGGTACTTCGGCGTGAAGCGCGGCTGCGAAACCGGCGAGTGCGGCACCTGCACCGTCCTGCTGAATGAAAAGCCGGTGAACTCGTGCATGCTTTTTGCCGCGCAGGCGAAGGGGTGCGAAATCACGACCGTCGAGGGCGTCGCGCGCGGCGACACGCTCGATCCGTTGCAGCAGGCTTTCCTCGACCACGGCGCGGCGCAGTGCGGTTTCTGCACGCCGGGCATGATCCTCAACGCTAAGGCGCTGCTGCGCGAACATCCGCACGCCACCGAAGAAGAAGTTCGCGAAATGCTCTCCGGCAACTTCTGCCGCTGCACCGGCTTCAAGAAGCCGGTGGAAGCCGTGCTTGCCGCCGCCGGCGCCGAACCGGTTCGTTGCGCAGAAACTCCCGCCGCCGGTCGTCACCTCGTTGTCGGCCACTCGCTGCAGAAAACCGACGGCGTGAAGCTGGTGACCGGGAGGCCGTGCTTCACCGACGACATCCACCTGCCGGGCATGCTGATCGGGAAAATCCTGCCCAGCCCGCACGCGCACGCGCGCATCAAGCGCATCGACGTCCGCAAGGCGCGGGCGCTGCCCGGCGTGCACGCCGTGCTTACCTACAAGGATGTCCCGCGCGTAGCGCACACGACCGCCGGCCAAAGCTGGCCGGAACCATCGCCTTACGATACATATCTGCTGGACTCGAAGGTTCGCTTTGTCGGTGACCGCGTCGCCGCCGTTGCCGCCGAGTCGCGCGCCATCGCGGAAGAAGCCCTGCGCCTGATCAAGGTGGAGTACGAAGTCCTGCCCGCCATCCTCGACATGGAGC
>JAIQFM010000177.1 GCA_020073285.1 Terriglobia bacterium
GTCGGCGCCAAGTTCCAGAGCGATGGTGGCGTCGGAGGCGGTGCCCACGCCGGCGTCCACGATCAGCGGCACGCTGAGCATTTCGCGCAGAATGCGAATGTTGGCCTGGTTCTGGATGCCCATGCCGCTGCCGATGGGCGCGCCCAGGGGCATGATGGCGGCCGCGCCTGCATCGATGAGACGCTTAGCAACCACAATATCATCAGATGTATACGGCAAAACAGTAAAGCCTTCCTTGACTAAGACCCGGGTTGCTTCGATGGTTGCCTGCACATCGGGATAGAGGGTGGCCTGATCGCCGATGACTTCCACCTTGACCCAGTCGGAGAGTCCGACCTCGCGGCCGAGACGAGCGGCGCGAATGGTCTCGTCGGCGGTATAGCAGCCGGCGGTATTAGGCAGCAGGAAATATTTTTTCGGATCGATGAAGTCGAGCAGCGATTCCTTGCTGCGGTCGAGGTTGACGCGGCGGACGGCGACGGTAACCATCTCGGCGCCGCTGGCCTCGATGGCGCGCGCGGTTTCCTGGCCCGACTTGTATTTGCCGGTGCCAACGATGAGGCGCGAACGGAAAGAGCGGCCTGCAATGACGAAGGAGTCCATGGTGATCATTGTAGCAATCCGGGGTGGTTGAGGGGTCGGTTATCGGTTGTCAGTTACGGGTTTTGCAAGTGTCGCCGGCAGTGGGCCAGTTTCCGGCTTGCCGACGATACGCCCGAAATCGTCGGACCAGCCAGTCGGCGGGGAAACAACTGTTAGAGTTTTCTCTCGTGCTTGCCGATAGAGCTATTGAGGACATAAGGAACTCGAACATGGTTAGTGCTATGACCAGTGCAACCCAAGCCAATCTGACAACCGCTAGCGCAACCCAAACCCAACCTGTGGTAAAGTCCGCGACTCCGAGTCAGAAACCGACTCAATCACAACCACAGTCCACCACCAGAACCATCACGGATACTGTTCAGATAAGCAGTGCTGCCCAGGCAGCGCTGCAGGAACTTACGGAGACTCCGGCTCAGACTGCCAAAGAAGCCAATAGCGGAGATCATCAGGCTCAGAGACTACTCGCGAAAGAGGCCGCCGCAAGTAAGACCGAGCAGTAAGCTCTGGGGGATAGCCGGAACCGAATGATTCAAATCCAGAGCCGTACGTGGCCTAACCTATCCCCCGATTTTTCTCGCATACGGGCCACACTGAAGTAATCGGCCAATTTCCGGTTTGCCAACCAATCGGGAGTTGCCCTGTATCTTCTACTTCGAGTGTCGCTACCGTTTTCTTCACTCGCGTTGTCGTGATCACCACTACGCTGATCAGAACAAACAGAGTCCCCAGAATCGTTCGCAGGCCAAGCGATTCGCCGCCCAGGAAATATCCCACCAGCACGGCCACAACCGGATTCACGTACGCGTAGGTCCCGACTTTGGTTGGCGATTCATGATGAATCAGCCACACGTAGGCCGTAAACGCGATAATGGAGCCCGCGACAATCAGGTAGAGCAAGGAGAGCCAGGCTGCGCGTGAGACCGTCCAGGGATGAAAATCACGAAATTCTCCCAGCGCGGCCGCCGTGAGAGCCAGCAACACTCCTCCGGCCAGCATCTGCGCCCCCGAGCTCACAAACTTGGAAGGCGGAAGTGGCAGCTTGCGCATAAGAGCAGACGATACCGCCCAACTCATCGCGGCAATGATGACATCAGGGTGCGTCAACCGTGGAACTGCTATAAAGCCCAATTTGCCTTGTGTCTGTTCGGCACGGCTGAAGCCGCCTTTTGCCTTCTGCCTTACCCATGTGCCTTGCGCCGGCAGCCTATAATCCCGCGAGAACGTGAGGTGAACCATGGCGGAACAGGATTATCGCGGAACGCGGATTTTCTTGAGCGTCGTTGCCGTCCTGCTGGCGATTGGCGGATTGTTCATGATCTTCAGCAATAAGGGACTGCTGATGCGGATGTTCATGGGGCCGCCGCCCGGCGAGGTTTCGACGCTTATGCTGTTCATGACCAAGGAATTCGGCGGCGTCATGCTTCTGCTCAGCGCGCTGCTCTGGTTTGCCTCGCGCGACCCGCTGCGCAACGTCGCCATTTTGGACGCGTTTGTCATCGGGTTCTGCGTGCTGGCCGTCACGCCGCTGATTTCGCGCGCCCAGCTTCCCATCCGCGACATTTATCCCGACTCCCTGGTTTGGGGCCGCAGCGTGATTCGGTTGATCATGGCCGGCGTTTTCTACTGGCTGCGACCGCGCTCCGCCGCGTAACCGCACTTTCCGCCAGCTTGTTCCAAATTCAGAACAAGAGCACGATCTTTGAGCGCAGGCGAGCGCTCACCCATATCGTTATTCTGGAAGACTACCTCGGGCGCCCGGGCGCGTCCCCTTGGCGAGGCACAGAAGAATGGCGGACGCGTTGGACTTCCCCGAGAACGATGCCGACGACGACGAGGGCGACAGCACCTTTTCCGTGCGCGTGCTCGACCGCGACGGCCGGCCGGTGGCGAACTGCTCCGTCGCCCTGGGTTTTACCGCGCCGCTGCGAGGCGTCACCGACGACGAACTAACCGGCGCGGACGGGATTGCGACCTTTCTCGGCTATCGCGATGGGGAAGCAAAGGTATTCGTCAGCGGCCAGGATGTGGGCACATACCACTTTGTGCACTGTACCGGAGTTTCCGTGACCATCGGATAGCGCGCTCTACAGCGAGCTCATGTTCGAAAGGAAAATGCCGTTGTTCTGGGTCTTGCTGAGCTTGTCGATCAAAAGCTCCATCGCCTCCACCGGCGAGAGCGGATTGAGCACCTTACGCAGCACCCAGATGCGCGCCAGGTCTTCCTTGGGAATCAGCAGTTCTTCCTTGCGCGTGCCGGAGCGTTGGATGTCGATTGCCGGGAAGACGCGCTTGTCCACCAGCTTGCGGTCGAGAATGATTTCGCAGTTGCCGGTGCCTTTGAACTCTTCAAAGATCACGTCGTCCATGCGCGAGCCGGTATCCACCAGCGCGGTGGCGATGATGGTGAGCGAGCCCCCCTCTTCGATGTTGCGGGCGGCGCCGAAGAAACGCTTCGGGCGCTGCAGCGCGTTGGAGTCCACGCCGCCGGACAGCACCTTGCCCGAGGGCGGAACGATGGTGTTGTAAGCCCGCGCCAGACGCGTGATCGAATCCAGCAGGATGACGACGTCGCGCTTGTGCTCGACCAGGCGCTTGGCTTTCTCGATCACCATTTCGGCGACCTGCACGTGGCGCGCGGCGGGCTCGTCGAAAGTCGAGCTGATGACTTCGCCCTTGACCGAGCGCTGCATGTCGGTGACTTCTTCCGGGCGCTCGTCGATCAGCAGCACGATGAGCACGACCTCCGGATGATTGGTGGTGATGCTGTTGGCGATGTTCTGCAACAGCATGGTCTTGCCGGTGCGCGGCGGCGATACGATCAGGCCGCGCTGGCCTTTGCCCAGCGGCGTCAGCAGGTCCATGACCCGGGCGCTGATGTTCTCCTTCACCGTCTCCAGCTTGCACCGCTCCTGCGGATACAGCGGCGTCAGGTTGTCGAACAGGATCTTGTTGCGCGCTTCCTCGGGCGACTCGAAGTTGACCGCCTCGATCTTGACCAGGGCGAAGTATTTTTCGCCCTCGTGCGGAGGACGGACCTGGCCGCTGATGGTGTCGCCGGTCTTGAGATCGAACTTGCGAATCTGCGAAGGCGAGACGTAAATGTCGTCCGGCCCCGGCAGATAGTTGTAATCCGGGCTGCGGAGGAAGCCGTAGCCGTCGGGCAGGATTTCCAGGACACCCTCGGCGAAGATGTGTCCTTCTTTCTCGCTCTGGGCCTGCAGGATTTTGAAGATGAGGTCCTGCTTGCGGAGCCCGCTGGCTCCGGGCAAGTCGAGCGTCCGAGCAATGCGGGTCAGCTCGGTGATGTTCTTTTCTTTCAGTTCTGCGATGGTCATATTCACCTACGGAGAGATTTTCAGGGGGGGCAGAAGACGTGCCGAGCGCAACCGAGAGGCGCGCTGGGAAGCTCTATTATGCAGCCCGACGCTGCGCCTCTGCAACCATTTCCGGTTCCGCCAAGACTTGCTCCCGGTCAGCAACCCCAATGCGGCGCAATACCTGATTCATGGTTTCCTGGATGCGAGTATTGGGCCGGTGAAACCTGCGGGTGGCCTTGGAGGCAAGCTGACAAAGCATATACCGGTTGCGCAGGGTGTGTAAAGCGTCGAATACGAGATCAGAGCGCATCATTGTTATCTCCTAAAAGTATGAGACCAGGGCCGGACAAGCAAGTTGCGGTGCGACTGCCATCCCCGTAAATTTTTTGGGGGGTATCGAATAGGCACGGCCTACTGCCTTGCGGTATAGATGCCGCACCTGCCTCCGAAGTTGCTCATTTTTCAAGGGTCCCGATTGATTGGATGATGCAGGGTAGCAGAGAGTAACCGGTGGGGAAAGAAATATTTCGTGGGCTGCGACAAGGGGAAGATCAACGGTTAACGGTTGCCGATGATCGGTTTTCGCCGGAAAATCTCCACCCTATCCGGTCAGACTGGACGAGATGAGGGTGGGCAACCGCTCAGGACGGCATCGGATCCACATTCAGGGCCGCTCGATCACCTTCCTGATACGGACGAAGGCCCAGTCAATCTCGTCGCGGGTGATGACCAGGGGCGGGGCCAGGCGGATGACGCGATCATGGGTTTCCTTGCACAGGATCCCCTGCTCCTTCAAGGCCTCACAGTAGGGACGAGCGGGGGTGCGCAGCTCGATGCCAATCCAGAGGCCGCGGCCGCGGACTTCGACGATGTCGGGACTGCGGAGGGTCCGCAGGCGGTCGAGGAAGTAGGCGCCGAGTTCGGCGGAGCGTTGCACCATCTTTTCTTCGGCTAGCACGCGCAGGGCAGTGCGGGCGATGGCGCAAGCCAGGGGGTTGCCGCCGAAGGTGCTGCCGTGGTCGCCCGGCTGGAAGACACCCAGGACTTCTCTGGAAGCGAGCACGGCGGAAACCGGATAAAAGCCGCCGGAGAGAGCCTTGCCGACGATCAGGACGTCGGGGGTAACGTGCTCGTACATGCAGGCGAAGAGCTTGCCGGTGCGGCCGAGGCCAGACTGAATTTCGTCGCACATGAGGAGAACGCGGTTGGCGCGGCAGATGCGGGCGGCCTCGCGCAGGTAACCGTCCGGCGGAATGAGGATGCCGGCTTCACCCTGAATGGGTTCAACGAGAAAGGCGCAGGTATTGGGAGTGATGGCCTTGTCGAGAGCAGCCGCGTCGCCGAAGGGGATGACTTTGAAGCCCGGCGTGAAGGGACCAAAGCCGCGGCGGTACTGCTCGTCGGTGGAGAAGCCCACGATGGTGGTGGTGCGGCCATGGAAGTTGTTGGCGCAGACGATGATTTCGGCCTGGCCGTCGGGAATGCCTTTGACGGTGTAGCCCCATTTGCGCGCGGCTTTGACGGCGGTCTCGACGGCTTCGGCGCCGGAGTTCATGGGCAGCGCCATGTCGTATCCGGTGAGATCGTGCAGGTCCTGGTAGAGCAACGGGAGCTGGTCGTTGCGAAAGGCGCGCGAGGTGAGAGTGACCCTGTGCGCCTGTTCGATCAGAGTTTGCAGAATACGCGGATGACAGTGGCCCTGATTCACCGCGGAATACGAGGCGAGACAGTCGAGGTACTTCTTTCCTTCTACGTCATACACCCACACGCCTTCGCCACGCTCGATGACGACATCGAGTGGCTTGTAATTGTGGGCTCCGTAGCGCTCTTCGATGTCGATGAGTTCTTGCGATTTGGTCAGTTCTGCTGCTGGCATATGTTCCTCATGTTCTGAGGGGTCAGGAGTCAGGAGTCAGCGAGTCGGCGTCGGACTCCGCCCAAAGCATCAAACCGTTGATCAATCGGCCGACCTCGCTGGCCTGGTCTAGCAAACTTGCGGCCGCGTCCTTCGCCAGATGCCCGAGATTCAGTGCGATCTCCAGTTGAGTTTCCACTTCGACCAATGAGCCGCGAGCGTGAGCGATGAACTGGTGAAACTCCTTTCGCGACGTGCGTCCGTGACCTTCGGCAAGATTGCTGGGAACCGAAATTGCCGCACGACGAACCTGAGCTGTTAAGCCGTACGTCTCTTCCCTTGGGAATGTGCGAGTGACTCGGTAAATGTCGGTTACAAGCCGCATGGCCTTCCGCCAGGCAATTAGATCGCGATGGCCTTTCATCACCCTCCTCTCGAGTCGCTGACTCCCGACTCCAGACTCCTGACCCCTCCTGTCTTCACGTGTGGACGATTTCCCTCTCTTCCGCTCGCCTCGGCCTCAAAACCGCTTCGCCTTTCATCAGCTCAAACATGATGGCCTTCTGGACGTGGAGGCGGTTTTCGGCTTCCTGGTAGACGAGGGAGTGGGGCGAGTCAATGACCGCGTCGGTGACCTCGTCGCCGCGATGCGCGGGCAGACAGTGCAGGAAGATGGCATCGTGCCTGGCATGGGAGAAGAGTTCCGAGTCGACTTGGTAGGGGAGGAAGATCCGCTTGCGCTGCTCCGTTTCGGCTTCCTGGCCCATGCTGGCCCAGACGTCCGTATATATGACGTCGGCGTCGGTTGCCGCTTCGACCGGATGGTTGGTTAGGGTGATGGTGGCGCCGGTTTGCTGGCCGCGTTCGCGGGCCCACTTGACGGCTTCGGCGCTGGGTTCGTAGCCGAGGGGAGTGGCCACCCAGACGCGGGCGCCAAGCTGCGCGCCGGCAAACATGAGCGAATGCGCGACGTTGTTGCCGTCCCCGATGAAGGCGACCTTCAGGCCAGCCACTGTTCCCTTCACCTCGCGAATGGTGAGGAAGTCGGCCATGGCTTGGCAGGGATGGCTGAAGTCGGTGAGGCCGTTGATGATAGGGATGGCGGCGTATTCGGCCATGCGCTGGACGATCTCATGCGCGAAGGTGCGGATCATGATGCACTGCACCATGCGCTCCAGATTCTTGGCGACGTCGTAGACGGACTCGCGCTTGCCGAGGTTGATCTCCGCGGGCGACAGATACAGCGAGAAGCCGCCGAGTTGCTGGATGCCGACGTCGAAGGTGACGCGGGTGCGCAGCGAGGGCTTCTCGAAGATCATGGCCAGCGTCTTGCCGTGGAGCGCGGCGGCGTAGGTCTTGGGGCTCGCCTTGATGTCGGCGGCGAGGTCGAGGAGTTCGCGAATCTTTTCCGGCGAGAAGTCGCGGATGGAGAGGAAGTCGTTGGATGTGTCCATGGTCGTCTCTCGGTCTGTCGGTCTATCGGTCTATCGGTTTCTTGCTCTATCGATTCTGCGCGACTCGTGAAAAGTTTGAAGGTGCCCCACATCTGCCCGGGTCTGGCAGATGTGGGGTCTTTATCTATCCATTCGCCATGGCGGCCTCGGGCTTGCGCTGGTGCTGGGTGGTGAAGTCGGAGAGCAGGTCGGTCAGGTTCGGCTTGGTGAGCTCTTCGACTTCGTACCCCACGCGCACGCTGGGCTTGTTCAGGTGCAGGATGCGGCGCAAATCCACCGGCGTGGCAAGCACGACCAGGTCGCATGGCGTGCGGTTGATGGTTTCCTCCAATTCCCTGCGCTGGGTTTCGCTGTAGCCCATGGCCGGCAGCAGGTCGCGCAGGTGCGGGTACTTTTCAAACGTCTGGCGGATGGATCCGACGGCATGCGGACGCGGGTCCACGCGCTGCGCCGCCCAGTACTGGCCGGAGGCGACCACGCCGGCGCCGTACGGCATTTCGCCGTGGGTGAGCGTGGGGCCGTCTTCGACCACCAGGACGTACTTGCCCTTGATGGCTTCGGGATTGTCTACGCTGACGCGGCAGGCGGCCTCGATGACGGTGGCGCTGGGATTGGCCAGGGCGATGTTCTGCCGCACCGTCTCCACCGCCGGACCGGGCGCGGTGTTCACCTTGTTGATGATGATGACCTGGGCGCGGCGAAGATTGACCTCGCCCGGAAAATAGTTCATCTCGTGCCCGGCGCGATGCGGGTCGGCCACCACGATCTCCAGGTCGGAGCGGTAGAAGGGCGTGTCGTTGTTGCCGCCGTCCCAGAGCACCAGGTCGGCCTCTTTTTCGGCGCGGCGGAGGATGGCCTCGTAGTCCACCCCGGCATAGACGACCGTGCCATGGATGAGGTGCGGCTCGTACTCCTCGCATTCCTCGATGGTGCACTCGTGGCGCTGGAGGTCGTCGAGGGTGGCGAAACGCTGCACCGCCTGGCGCGCCAGATCGCCGTAGGGCATGGGGTGGCGCACGACCACCGGGTTCCAGCCGAGATGGCGCAATTCGGCGAGCACGCGGCGCGCCACCGGGCTCTTGCCGCATCCGGTGCGCACGGCGCAAATGGAGATGACCGGCACGTTGGCCTTCAGCTCGGTGTGGCGGCCGCCGGGCAGCCAGAAGTCGGCGCCTGCGGCGAGCGCGCGCGAGGCCAGGTGCATCAGGTTGCTGTGGGAGATGTCGCTGTAGGAGAAAACGACGATGTCA
>JAIQFM010000178.1 GCA_020073285.1 Terriglobia bacterium
GGCGCGCGCGCGCGTTCTTCCGGCGAAGGCTTGGCACTGCCGATGCTGAAGTCGCGATAGATCGTCACCGAATCGCAACTGACGATCTCACCGCCGAAGCGCTCGGCCAGGGCAAGGGAGAGTGCGGTTTTGCCGCTGCCCGTCGGGCCCAGCACGGCAACCAGCAGCGGCTCCATTTCAGCGCGCGCCCCAGGGAATGATTCCGCCCCAGCGCGCCAGGATCATGATGGCGAGCATGACCGCAATCACAATCAACCCGATGGTCTCGGCGCTCAGTACGCGTGTTTTCGGCTCGTCGGCCACGCCCGACATTGTAGCCATTTACTGATTTACTGATTGGGTGATTTACTGATCGAAGTCGGGGGGAATCGGCAAATCGGCGAATCTCCCAATCGCGATAAACTACGCCTTCCCACATGCCTCCCGCCACCAACGCCCGCCTCTATCGCTTCGGCATCTACCAAGCGGACCTGCGTTCCGGCGAGCTGCGCAAAAACGGCGCCAAACTGAAGCTCCAGGAGCAACCCTTCCAGGTGCTCGCCATGCTGCTGGAGCGTCCGGACGAGGTGGTGACGCGCGAGGAATTGCGCCAGCGCCTTTGGCCGGCGGACACCTTTGTCGACTTCGATCACAGCCTGAACACCGCCATCAACAAGCTGCGCGACGCGCTCGGCGACTCGGCGGCGAACCCGCGCTTCATTGAGACGATGGCCAAGCGCGGTTACCGCTTCATTGCACCCGTGCAGGCCACCACGGTGCAGAACGAAGCGATTGCCCCACCCTTGTCGCTCCCGGGGGAGCCTGCCCCGACGCGAAGCCAGGGGGAGCGACAGGGTGGGGATGTTCTTAAATCTGCCGTGCGCCCGCCGGACGCGCCGCCCACCGCCGAAGAATGTGCGGTGGCGGTGGCGCGAGCAGAATCGCGTCCGCCCGCCGCGGAAGCCGAATTGCCGAAAATCGACCGCACCGTCGGTCGCGCGCTCCTCGTCCTGCTCCAGGTCATGTATCTGTGCTTCTACGTTGCAAGTCTGGCCAAGCTGCACCATATCGGGCAGATTGCCGAGAGTGCGATTCCCGCCTGGAACTGGTTGCTGGTGATCATGGTGATTGTCGCCGCCGTGCTCGGGATTCCCACACGGCTGTACCTGCTCACTGCCGTGCTGTTCGACGTTCGCAAACTGGGCGCGAATTTCCGCCGGCTGTTCCCGTTCCTCTTCGTGCTCGATGAGCTGTGGGCGCTGGCGCCGTTTCTGCTGGTGGACCACATCGGCTTCGGGCTGGCGTTCGCGGCCACGGCGGCGCTGCTCTACGTGCCGTTCTCTCAGCGCACCTTGATCCGCATGACATATTCAGCGGGCCAGTAGTCAGTAAGCAGTGGCCAGTTGAATCACACGCAAACTGGAGTGGACCCCTAAATTGGGACAACCAGTTAAGCCCTAGAATTCAGCGAAAGGGGCGAACTGGATGACGTCTCGACGGAGTTTAGCAAGGAGTCGGTGCCTTTTGGATTTCCCTCGCCAACTCGCCCGGAATTTACTCTCCTGAGAGTGGCACGCGCTTCAGCCCTTTCATACGATTTAGCTTCTCTGCTGCGACATTGGCGCTAGGTCAAACGCACACAACTGATTGTTTATACTGAGCCGCTGGATTACGGAGGACGCATGCGGCACCTCGGCATCTTAGTCTTGTTGGTTTGCGTGGTCGGCGGCACGATGGTCGCGCAGGAGAAGGAAATGAGTACGGCAATTGAAACTCCCAAGGCTGGTCACGGGTCGGAGACCGGTGCCACACAGGTCGCTTGGTTGTCGGCGGCACAGAAGAAAATGGAAAACGAACTGGTCGCGAAGTACGGCGAAGGGCAGCGCGAGCGTGCGCGGCGCGGGCTCACACAGGTGGGGGAATTCTGGCGCGCGGAAGATGGCGACCAGGCGGCGTTCGAGGCGTTTGTGCGCGCCAACTTTGCCGGCGACCAGGCGACGCTGGACACGGTGTTTGTGCGCTTCGAGAAGCTGCTGGAGCAACTGGCCGGGCACATGGGCGAAATGGTGCGCGAGTTTCGCACGCAGGCCGACCTCGACCTGGGGCCGATGCTGCCGCTGGATGAAACCTTTTCCGGCTACGATCCCTCGGCGCACGTTACCGACGATTTCTTCAAGAACAAACTGGCATTCGTGGCGCTGCTGAATTTTCCCCTGACCACCCTCGACCAGCGGCTGAACGAGGGGCAGCACTGGACGCGGCGTCAGTGGGCGGAGGCGCGGCTGGCGCAGCAATTTTCCAAGCGCGTGCCGGCCGAGGTGAATCTGGCGATCGCCCAGGCGCGGGCACAGGCGGACAACTACATCGCCGAGTACAACGTGTGGATGTATCACGTGGTGGGGAGCGCGGAGGAAGATAGGGGTCCTTCGACTCGCACGGCAAAAACGGCCGCGCTCGCTCAGGATGACAAGGAATTGAGGTTGTTTCCCAAGGGTATGAGGCTGTTGTCGCATTGGAACCTGCGGGACGAGATCAAGGCGGATTACGAGCTCCCGAACGGACTGGCGAAGCAGCGCACCGTGCAGCAGGTGATGGAGCGGATCGTGACACAGACGATTCCGGAATCGGCGATCGACAATCCGCAGGTGGACTGGAATCCGTGGACGAATGCGGTGAAGCCGGCGGCGGATAAGGATTCGGATTTTGCGCCGCGGCATCCCTCAGCGGCTAAAGCCGCATCATTGCCGGAATCAAACGGCACGGTTAAAGCCGTGCCCCTCCGAAACAACTTTAACGAGCGCGAGCCGGACACGCGCTACGCCGTCCTGCAGAACGATTATTTTGCCGAGCGCAAGCTGGACCCCTACTCGCCGACGGCGCCCACGCTGATCGCGCGGCGCTTCGATGAAAATCGCGAAATCCCGGAGCGGCGGGTGCGGCAGATGCTGGTGGATGTGGTCAGCTCGCCGCTGGTTCCGAAGATTGCGGCGCTGATCGAGAAGCGGCTAGGACGGCCGCTGGAGCCGTTCGACGTATGGTACTCCGGGTTCCGTCCGAAGTCGGATTACAACGAGGCACAGCTCGACGAGATCGTTCGCAAGCGCTACCCGACGGCGGAGGCGTATCGCGCCGACATCCCGAATTTGCTGGTGAAGCTGGGCTTCACGCCGGAGCGCGCGCGGTACGTGGCGGAGAACATCGTCGTGGACCCGGCGCGCGGGTCGGGTCACGCCTGGGGCGCGCAGATGCGCGATGCCAAGGTACACCTGCGCACGCGCGTCGATAAGACGGGCATGAATTACAAAGGCTTCAACATCGCGGTGCACGAGATGGGGCACAACGTGGAGCAGACGTTCTCCATGAAAAACGTTGACCACTGGCTGCTTTCGGGCGTGCCCAACACGGCGTTCACCGAGGCGCTGGCGTTCGTCTTCCAGGCGCGCGACCTGGAATTGCTGGGGTTGCACTCGCCGAGCGCCAAGGACGAGGCATTGCGCACGCTGAACGATTTCTGGGGGACGTACGAGATTGCGGGCGTGGCGCTGGTGGACATGGCGGTGTGGCACTGGATGTACGACCATCCCGACGCGACACCCGCCCAATTGCGCGAGGCCACCGTGCAAGTCGCCAAGGACGTGTGGAACCAGTACTACGCGCCGGTGTTCAAGAAAAAAGATGTGGTGCTGCTGGCGGTGTACTCGCACATGATCCACTCGTTCTTGTATCTGCCGGATTACCCGATCGGGCACATGATCGCCTTCCAGATCGAGGAGCAGATGAAGAAGGCGGGCAAGATCGGGCCGGAGTTTGAGCGCATGGCGAGCTATGGGAGCGTCGTGCCGGATTTGTGGATGACGCATGCGACGGGCAAGCCGGTCGGGCCGGAGGCGCTGTTGCAGGCGACGCAGCGGGCGCTGGGGGAGATTCGCCACTAGCCGCGGAAAACTTCGCCACGGATTTCCACGGATCGAAGATTTTCAGAAAATCAATCCTTGAGAATCCGTGGCGATCCGGGGCTGCTTACTTCGAGTCGCGGCCGCCGGAGTTCCGAATCCGGGCTGGCGAATAAACGGCGGAACTTTCGTGGCGGCTGACACGTATCTCTTGTTGAAGCCGAGGGAAGGGGCGCGGCTATGTTTTGCGATTCATGCGGGGAGGCGCTGCAGGCGGGGCAGGGCTACTGCACGCGCTGCGGCAAGCAGGTGATCGGCCCGGTGACGCCGGGCAGTGGGCGGGTAGCGCGGCATACGCACCTGCTGGGAATTCTATGGATTGCGTACTCGGCGATATCGGGGATAGGCGGCGTGGTCTTGATGATCGTGGCGCGCACGATTTTCGGGCCCTTGGGACTCCCCTCCATGCCGGGAGGACCGCCCATGTTTATCCGGCCTCTGCTGTCGGCCATCGCGATCGTGCTGTTGTGTAAGGCGGCGGTGGGAATCGCGGCGGGTCTCGGCCTGCTCCAGCGCCAGGATTGGGGACGCATACTGGCCATCGTGCTCGGCGTGATTTCGCTGATCAATATTCCGTTCGGGACCGCACTGGGTATCTACACGCTGTGGGTGCTGGTGTCGCCGGGCGCGGACCAGGAATACCAGGCGCTGGCGCGGAGCGCGGGATAGATCGCGCTACGACAGGGTTGAAGCCTGTTGCGCCCGCCGCGCTTGGATTTCGATGTACACGTTGACCAGCGACACTGCCGCCGGGGTGACGCCCGGAATGCGGCTGGCTTGGCCGATGGTGCGCGGGCGAACGCGCTGCAGTTTTTCCTTCATCTCGCGGGAAAGGCCGCTGACCGAGGCGTAGTCAAACCAGTCCGGGATGTTGCGCTGCTCGGCCCTCTTCAAGCGCTCGATGGCTTTCTGCTGCTGGCAGAGGTAGCCGGCGTATTTGATTTCGGTTTCGACCGACTTCAATTCGTTGCGAATTTCGGCGGGGAGAGCGTTCGGGTTGCATGGTGGGGGTTGCAGACGGAACGCGGGGATTTGGCGTACCAGCAGGCAATGATCCTCGCCGGCAAAGTCGATGGTCGAAGAGTCGTTGGTCGTTAGTCGTTGGTCGTTGGCAACCCCGCGCGTGAAAAAGTCCGGCAACACATCCCGCAGCACATCCGCGAGCTTTTCGATCGTGATCTCGGGCCGCTTGAGCAGTTGCGCGAGGGGGGCGCCGAGGTTGGGAGAGAGGTCGAGACCGCAGGGGTCCTTCGACTCGGCCTCGCTCAGGATGCCAGCCGTTTTTGAGTTCTCTTCGCCATCAGCAGCAGTCGCCATCGACCGGGAGCCTGCCCCGAGTGCAGCGAGGGGACCATCGGCCATCGACCTTTCCAGCTTCCCCGCCATCTCGCCCGTGAGTTTCGTTTTCTCCAGCACTTCCTTCAGCGCCGTCATGCGCTCCTGTTTGGCGAGATGGGCGGACCAGGCCTCGTCGGAGATCAATCCGACGCTGCGGCCGTAGCGAGTGAGGCGGCGGTCGGCATTGTCGATGCGCAGGTGCAGGCGGAACTCGGCGCGCGAGGTGAACATGCGATAGGGCTCGTTGGTGCCCTTGCTGATGAGGTCGTCAATCAGGATCGCCGTGTACGCTTCCGTGCGGTCCAGGATGAGCGGCGGCCCGCCGTTGACGGCCAGCGCCGCATTGATCCCCGCCATAATTCCCTGGCACGCCGCTTCCTCGTAGCCGCTGGTGCCGTTGATCTGCCCGGCGAGGAAGAGGCGCGCGATCTGCTTGGTTTCCAGCGTGCGCTCCAGTTCGGTCGGGTCGATGGCGTCGTATTCGATGGCGTAGCCGGGGCGCAGCATGTCGGCCTGGTCGAGGCCGGGAATGGACTTCAAGATGGCGGCCTGCACTTCGTAGGGGAGCGAGGTGGACATGCCGTTGACGTAAATCTCGTGTGTGTTCAGGCCCTCGGGCTCGAGGAAGAGCTGGTGCGTCGGCTTGTCGGGAAATTTGACGATCTTGTCCTCGATCGAAGGACAGTATCGTGGTCCGATAGATTTGATCTGGCCGCTGTACATGGGCGAGCGATGCACGTTTTCGCGGATGACGCGGTGTGTCTCCTCGGTGGTGAACGCGATGTAGCAGGGCACCTGGCGGTCGGCGTGGGCGACGCGGCGGGTGCGGAAGCTGAACGGCGTGGGGTCGGCATCGCCGGGCTGCATCTGGAACCGGCTCCAGTCAATGGTGCGTCCGTCGAGGCGCGGCGGCGTGCCGGTCTTCAGGCGGCAGCCGCGCAGCCCGAGCTTCTTGATGTTCTCGCCGAGCAGAACTGAGGGCGGCTCGCCGCTGCGTCCGGCGGGAATCTGCTGCTCGCCGCAGTGGATCAGACCGTTGAGAAAGGTGCCGGTGGTGATGACGACGGCTTGGGCGGCGATGCGGCGTCCGTCTCGCAACACGATCCCGGAACAGCGTCGGCGGTCGACGGTCGACGGTCGATGGGGTTCGTCGTCGGAAGTGTTGCCGTCGACCGTAGACCGTGGACCGTCGACGATCAGGTCCGCCACTTCCGCCTGTTTGATTTTCAGATTCTCTTGCGACTCCAATACCTGGCGCATCTTCAGCCGGTACTGCTGCTTGTCGCATTGCGCGCGCGGCGACCAGACGGCCGGGCCGCGGGAGGTGTTGAGCAGGCGAAACTGGATGCCGACCGCGTCGGTGACCTCGCCCATGATGCCGCCCAGCGCGTCGACTTCGCGCACCAGGTGCCCCTTGGCGATGCCGCCCACCGCGGGGTTACAGGACATCTGCGCGATCAGGTCGAGGTTGAGCGTGAACAGGGCGGTCTTCAAGCCCATGCGCGCGGCAGCCATGGCGGCCTCGCACCCGGCGTGACCGGCGCCAACCACGACTACGTCGTATTCCTCGGAGAACCCCACAGCTTCATTGTAACGCGGGGCCGCGTTGCTACTGGGGAGAAGCGCCGAGTTGCTTAAGCAGCGATTCGGCCTGGCGAATCCAGCGCGCGTCGGCGCGGCGGAGCGGGCCGGAAATGGTGGCGCCCTTGTTGACGACGCGCTGCGCCCAGTCGCGCGCCTCGCTGGTTTTGCCCTGCGAAGCCAGGAACTCGGCAAAACGAAATTGGGTTTCCGAAAGGGTGGAGGTCGTCAGCGCTTCACGGAACAGCTTTTCCGCCGCGTCGGCTTGGCCGGTCTGCGCGTAGCAAAACGCGAGCAACCCCATGGCGCGGCCGTAGTCGTGCTTGCGATTCATGGCGACGACCTTTTCCAGGTCGGGAATGGCTTGCGCAATGTCGCCCAAGGCAAGGGAGCAGAGGGCGCGGCCGTAGAAGGGATCGGGCAAATCGGTACGGGAGGAGATGGCGCGCTCGAAGCTCTCGCGAGCGCGTGCGTAGTTCTCGTCCTGGAGGTAGAGGTCGGCGAGCTCCTCGTAGTTGCCGGCCGACGGGTTGTCGAGCACGACAGCCTCCAAGTACTTGATGCGTTTCCTATTTGCCAGCCAGCCGGAAGAAGCGTGGCCGGCGCGCAGCTCCGGCAGGACCTCGACGATGATGTAAACGATCGGGCCGATTGTCGGGAGAAAGATGATGAGGAAAACCCAAAGATAGTTCCCGCTGCCGCGCTTGAAAAAATGCACCAGAGCGAACACCGTCAGTAGCAGCGGCACTATGGCATAGATCGTCCACATCCGGCGCGACTATAGCACAGCGGATTTCGACGCTGCAGTGCGCGGCACCAGCAGGTTTACGGTTTCGCCCGACATGGTGACAGTGACGGGGAGCGTGCCGAGCAGTTCGCCGTCGGCCTCGGCGTAAATGCGAGTTTCGAGTTTCTGGTTTCCAGTTTCTAGCGGGAAACATCGGCATTCGGTGCACCGCACAATTTCGATGTCGGGGCGCGAGTACGGGCGGTTGGTCCACACACCCATCATGTAGCGCAGAAATGACATCCGGCTGCGCGTCTTGAACAGGACCAACTGAAAATCGGGGCGAATGAGCGCGGCGCCGGGCGCGAGCTTCCTCAGAAGGCCGCCGAACCACGTGATGCGAACGGCCAGTACCTGCGAGACCCGCTCACGGCGTGTCTCTCCGTCGTGGCCCTGGAATTCCACGGTGAACAGCGGAAAATCGTGGGTCAGCCACTGGCGCGCGGATTCCGTGCCATACGCCGCCATGCCCCAGAGCTGCTTGGAGCGAAGGGTGAGGCGGTAAAACATGTAGGCGTCGGCGCCGATGCCCGCGCCCATGATCCAGTAGCGAGATTCGGACTCCCGGTCAGGGCGTGTGTATTCGATCCGGGCCAGAGCGATGGGCAGGGCTTGCTCCCGATACGAGGCTGAGGACGAACAAAGGCGGAGCCAGCACACGCATCCCGGTTGTGCTTCCCTCGCGCACATCCGCGAGTTGTTTTTGCGAGGGCGCAATCGCCAGGAGTGCGACGCAGACTCCGATCAGGACGACAATCAGCCAACCACCGTGCGTCGGATCCCGCAGGAGCAGGTTGCGGAAGATTACTCCCGAAAG
>JAIQFM010000179.1 GCA_020073285.1 Terriglobia bacterium
GGATTTGAGGACACGATTGCGATCGGGCGGCAGGCACGGCCGCGTCTGTATGACTGGTTCGTGGTTCCCGATCCGCCGCTGGTTCCGGCTGAATTGAGGTTTGGCGCGGCAGAGCGAACGTCGGCGACGGGAGAAATTCTGAAGTCGCCAAGCGCGGAGGATCTGAAGAGGCTGGCCGATGCAATCCAGGCGGCGCGGCCGGAGGCGCTCGCGGTTTCGCTGCTCTTTTCCTTTGCCAATCCGAAAAATGAGCGGGCAGTGGCGGCGGCGCTGGAGAGGTTGGGCGTGCCGGTGTCGCTGTCGCACGAAATCCTGCCCGAGTTTCGCGAGTACGAGCGCGCTTCGACCGTGGTGGTGAATGCCTACCTGGCGCCGAAGTTGGGGCGGTACATCAGCGGGCTGCAGACGGCGCTGGATGAAGAATTCGCGGGCGGGCGGCTGCAGGTGATGCAGTCGTCGGGAGGAATCGTGTCGGCGGCGGTGGCAGCGAAGGAGCCAGTGCGAACCGTGTTGTCGGGTCCAGCGGGCGGTGTGGTGGGTGCGCACGCGGTAGCACGCATGGCCGGGTTCGACAAGATCATCGGGTTCGACATGGGCGGGACCTCGACCGACGTGGCACTGGTGGACGGCGACCAACGGGACGGCAAAGGTTTGCGCACGACCAACGAGTCGTTCGTCGCCGGGCTGCCGATCAGCGTGCCGATGCTGGACATTCACACGGTGGGCGCGGGCGGCGGGTCGCTGGCGCGGTTCGACGCTGGGGGCGCGCTGCGGGTGGGGCCGCAGTCGGCGGGCGCCGATCCCGGCCCCATCTGCTACGGGCGCGGCACGGAGCCGACGGTGACCGATGCGAACCTCGCGCTCGGCCGGCTGGATCCGGAGTTCTTTCTCGGCGGCGAGATGTCGCTGGATGAGGAGCGCGCGCGGAAGTTCATGCAGGCGGCGAAAGGGCCGTTGGCGAGTCTAGAAGAATTTGCCGCCGGAATCGTGCGGCTGGCGGAAGCGGCGATGGAGAAGGCGATCCGGGTGATCTCGGTGGAGCGCGGGCACGATCCGCGGGAGTTTACGCTGGTGAGCTTTGGGGGCGCGGGGCCGCTGCACGCCTGCGCGCTGGCGCGGGCGCTGCGCATTCCGCGAGTGCTGGCGCCGCAGATGCCGGGAGCGCTGTCGGCGCTGGGAATCCTGATGTCGGACGTGGTGAAGGACTATTCGCGAACCGTGATGCTGGGAGCGGATGCGTCGGCGCTGGAAGAACATTTTCGTGAACTGGAGCGGCGCGGAGCAAAAGAGATGCGCGCCGAGGGCCTGCAGGCGGTTGCCATGCGTTACGCCGACGTGCGCTATGCAGGGCAGGGGTTCGAGCTGAACGTGCCGTTCGCCAAGGACTTCGTGAAGCGTTTTCATCAGGCACACCGGCGGCGGTACGGTTATGCCGATGAACAGCGGCGGGTTGAAGTAGTGAATGTGCGGGTGAGGATGGTGGCGTCGAGCGAGCCGGTGCCGTTTCCTAAAAAGAAGCTGACGCGTGGCAACGGCAGGCAGGCGGTGGTGAAACAGAGGCGCGTGGTGTTCGAGGGGCGCGCCTCGAAGGCGCCGGTGTACGAGCGCGCGAAATTGCGGCCGGGAGATGCGTTTACCGGGCCGGCGATTGTTGCCGAGTACAGCGCGACAACGGCGCTGCCGCCGGGATGCCGCGCGCACGTGGACGAGCGCGAGAACATCGTGATCGAGGTGCGGTGATGGCGCGGGCGCACAAAGTCGATCCGATCGAGCTGGCGATCTTTCGCAGCGCGTTTCACTCCATCGCGGAGGAGATGGGCGCGACGCTGCGACGGACGGCGTTCTCGCCCAACATCAAGGAGCGCCGCGATTATTCCTGCGCGGTGTTCGACGGCGCCGGGCAGGTGATCGCGATGGGCGACCACATGCCGGTGCATTTGGGCTCGATGCCGATGTCGGTGAAGGCGGCGGTGAAGGCGTTGGAGCTCGACCCGGGAGACATTGCGATCCTCAATGATCCCTATGCCGGCGGGACGCACTTGCCGGATATCACGATGGTGCTGCCGGTGTATGTTCACGGGTCAAAGACCCGTGCGACACCGACCCGTGCCACGCCGGCGTTCTATGTGGCGAGCCGGGCGCATCACGCGGATGTGGGCGGAACGTATCCCGGTTCGATGGGGCTGTGCCGCGAGATTTACCAGGAAGGCATCAGGATTCCGCCGGTGAAGATTGCGCGCGCGGGCGAGATTGACCGCAACATCATGGCGCTGCTGCTGTGCAACGTGCGCACGGCGGTGGAACGCGAGGGCGATCTGACGTCGCAGATCGGGGCGTGCCGCGTGGGCGCGCAGCGGCTGGCGGAAATGACCGCGAAGTACGGACTGGCGCGCGTGCGGCGGAACATGCGCGAATTGCTGGACTATTCCGAGCGGCTGGTGCGCGCGGAACTGGCGAAGCTGCCGGCGGGCGAGTTCACGGCGGAGGATTTCATGGACGACGACGGCGTGAACGAGGGAGCGATACGGATTCGGGTCACGCTGCGCATCGATCCGCGAAGAAGACGCGCCGAGGTCGACTTCACCGGCACCGATCCGCAGGTGGCGGGAAGCATCAACGCGGTCGAGGCAATCACGTACTCGGCGACGTATTACGTCTTCCGCTGCCTGCTCGGCGACGACGTGCCGGCGACGGCCGGCATCATGCGTCCGATCGAGCTGACGGCGCCGGCGGGAACGATTGTGAATGCGCGGCCGCCGGCGGCGGTGGCGGGCGGAAACGTCGAGACGTCGCAGCGCACGGTGGACGTGCTGATGCGCGCCCTGGCGCAGGCGGCGCCGGAACGCGTCCCCGCGGCGAGCGCGGGAACGATGACCAACGTGACCATCGGCGGCATGGATCCACGCAGCGGAAAACCATTCGCCTATTACGAAACCACGGCGGGCGGAATGGGCGCGCGGCCGGGACTGGATGGCGTGTCGGGCATTCACACCCACATGACGAACTCGCTGAACACGCCGGTGGAGGCGCTGGAGTATGCGTATCCGTTTCGCGTGCGCCGATATGGATATCGGCGGGGTTCGGGCGGGCAGGGCAAGTATCGCGGCGGAGACGGGCTGGTGCGCGAGATCGAATTGCTGGCCGATTCGCAGGTCACGATCTTGGCCGATCGCAGGAAATTCCCTCCGTATGGGTTGGCGGGCGGGGAGGCAGGCGCGACGGGCAAGGCAACGCTCGTCCGGCGTGATGGTCAGATCGAAGAACTGCAGGGCAAGTGCAATCGCGAGGCGAAGGCGGGCGATGTGGTGAGGATCGAAACACCGGGCGGAGGTGGGTGGGGGAAAAAGCAGTTGTGAGTTGCGAGTTGGTAGTTGCTGTCGCACGCGAGCAAGGCGCGTCCCAGTCGAAGGACCTGCTTTTTCTACCGACATCGGAGATTTCCCCGCGCGCAACAGGCGCGCGCTCGCTTTTGGCGCGTCGTCGCTCAGGATGACACTGCTTAAAAATTGATGCCTGGACAGGCTCCGCGCATCTTAGGTAACTGCGCCACGAGTGCGCGGGATGGCTATGGCAACGCGCGGGATCGAAGCCGACACGAGTGCGCTGGCGCGCAGGTACTCCGAGGTGCGCGCGACCACGGTGCGGCTGGCGGCGCCGTTGTCGGCGGAAGACCAGATGCTGCAGTCGATGCCGGAGGCCAGCCCGACCAAGTGGCACCTGGCGCATACCACGTGGTTTTTTGAAACGTTTCTCCTGACGGCCCACGCGCCGTACTACCGGCCATTCGATGAGCGCTTCCGCCAGCTTTTCAATTCCTATTACAAGCAGGTGGGCGCGCATCCCTATCGCGGGGCACGCGGGCTGATGTCGCGTCCGTCCCTCGACGAGGTGCACGCGTACCGCCGCGGCGTGGATGAGGCGATGATCGAGCTGATCGAGCGCGCCGATGACGACGTGCGGGCGCTGATTGAGCTGGGCGTGAACCACGAGCAGCAGCACCAGGAATTGATTCTCACCGACATCAAGCATGCGCTGTGGTCGAGCCCGCTGCGACCGGCATTTCGCAGGCACAGCGAACTGGTTGGCAGAGGCAAGCCACGGGTCGGAGACCCGTGCCACACAGTTCCGAGCCAAACAGGCTGGCAGGAGTTTGAGGGCGGGATACGCGAGATCGGTCATGCGGGCGGCGGGTTCGCGTTCGACAACGAAGGTCCGAGACACGAAGCGTTGCTGCGGCCATTCCGCATGGCGTCGCGCGCGGTCAGCAACGGCGAGTGGCTGGAGTTCATGCGCAACGGCGGATATCGCAGGCCTGAGTTGTGGCTGTCGGACGGCTGGGACACGGAATGCGCGCAGCAGTGGGAGGCGCCGCTGTACTGGGAGCGGCGCGATAACGAGTGGTGGCAGTACACGCTGAGCGGCACGCGGCGGGTGGAGGAAAGCGAGCCGGCGTGTCACGTCAGCTACTACGAGGCGGACGCGTACGCGCGCTGGGCGGGAGCGCGGCTGCCCTTGGAAGAAGAATGGGAGATGGCGGCGGAGAAGCATCCGAGCCGCGGGACGATGCTGGAGGATGAGGTGTTTCATCCGCAGCAAACTCGGGCCGGAGACCCGAGCCACACACTTCAGCAAGTCTTTGGTGATGTGTGGGAGTGGACGGCGAGCCCGTACGCGGCGTATCCGGGATTCCGTCCGGCGGCGGGCGCGCTGGGCGAGTACAACGGCAAATTCATGTGCAACCAGATGGTGTTGCGCGGCGGATCGTGCGCCACGCCCGCCAGCCACATCCGCGCCACGTATCGAAATTTCTTCCCGCCCCAGGCACGTTGGCAATTTTCAGGAGTGCGACTTGCGAGCGACATCGACTGAGCCACAACAATTGTCTTCGATTGCGGCGGACGTGCTGGCCGGCCTGAGCGCGACGCCGAAAACGCTGCCGCCCAAGTTGTTCTATGACGCGGCGGGATCGGAGCTGTTCGAGCAGATCACGCGCCTGCCCGAGTACTACCTGACACGGCGTGAAACGAGCATCCTGCGCGGCCAGGCAAAGGCAATGGTCATGGCGGCAGGGCTGCCGGCGAACGTGATCGAGCTAGGCGCGGGCACGGCGATCAAGACGCGCATGATCCTGGAGGCACTGCAGGCGCAGCGCGGACGCGTCAATTTCTACCCGGTTGACGTATCCGAGGCGGCGCTGGACGCGGCCAAGGAGAACCTGCGCGGGCTGCCCGAGGTCGCGGTGCATCCGTTGTTCGCCGATTACGCCAGCAGCATGGATTTCGTCGGCGAAATTCCCGGACCGCGGCTCATCCTCTACCTAGGATCGAGCATCGGCAACTTCGAGCCGCTACATGCGTCGCTGCTACTGTCGCACCTGCGATCGATGCTGGGAGCGCGGGACACGCTGCTGCTGGGTACCGACATGGCCAAGGACGCGTCGGTGCTGTTGACGGCGTACGACGACGCGGCGGGCGTGACGGCAGCGTTCAACCGCAATGTGCTGGTGCGGATCAATCGCGAACTGGGAGCGAACTTCGAGCCGGAGTCGTTTGCGCACGTGGCGCGCTGGAATGAGATGGCGTCGCGGATCGAAATGCACCTGGAAAGCGGGCGCGCGCAAGAGGTCGAAATTCGCGGTCTGCAGATGCGGGTGCGCTTCCAGCGCGGCGAAACCATTCACACCGAGAACAGCTACAAATTCACGCCGACCATGGTGGAGTCCATCCTGCGTAACGGGCGGTTCGTGCGCGAGTGCACGTGGATGGATTCGCGGCAGTGGTTCGCGCTGCATCTGGCGAGAACCAGCTCTTAGCTCTTAGCCTTTTGCTCGGCTTTCGGGTTGCGACCTTATTACCTTTGTCGGTAATAACGCTGGGTGGTGAGTGTTGCAGACCCCCCTCCCACTCCCTCAACGCAGGATCAACAACTTACGCTCGGTATGCCCTGGGATACCGATCAGTTACCGAGAGGAATCAGCAGTTACCGCGAAGGCAACTTTTGGCAGCGCTGGGGCGTGGCATTTTATTGCCAAAGTTGTAAACAGCGAGCAACGCGCGGTTGTCAAAGATCGAGGGGAGGACGGCGAAGACACTACCACCTCACGCCCTGGGGCACAAATGCATCGTATGCGCGGCCAGGGTGGAGGTATGTGATCTGGATCACGGACCAATGTGACGAGCTTTGGCTCTTAAGCCTTTAGCTCTTAGCTCTTAGCTATTAGCCTCACCCCCGGGATCCTTCGACTCGGGTTTCCCGCGCTGGCGAGAACGCGCGGGAGTCCCGTTGAGATTCGTCACACCTGGTCGTTGAGCTTGATCGCAACCTCAACGATGGGCTTTGCCCAATCCGGCGTTTCGGTTGGAGCGCACGAACTCACGATTCTCCCAGCGCGGAAATGAAGGATAGGCATTGGCTGCGGAGCGATATCCCTGTGGAAATCAGCCTCGAAGCTGTTGTCGTACAGCCAAAGCTCGGTCAATTTTGGCAGCAGTCGAAGGAGATTCTTTCTGCTCCGTTGATACCGCTCGCGGATTTTTTGTTCCGGGATGTCGTGCCCGCCGCGCATTACTCGCGCATGGACTCGCTGAATGTGAAGTTCCGGAGTCGCTAGACAGACAAACCAGATTCGAACTTCCAGACCCTGCGCCAGTGCTTTTTCAAGTAAGGACGGGATCGTGTTGCCGCCAAGAGTGGTCTCGAAGGCGAATGTCTTCCGCTCCTGGATAACCCGTTCCAGGAGGTCCCGGCCCAGGTTCCAGGCGATGCTATTGGCTTCTTGCCGGGACAGGTGAGGGTGTTGTTTTTCGAGTCGCGTGGCTTCGAGATCGGGGTTGAAGTAATCGGCACCCGACTGCAGCATCATGGCGCCCATGATGCTGCTTTTTCCCCCGCCGTTGGGACCAGCCAGGACGTAGATGCAGGGCGCACGGGATGCAGCACTCACCGCGATCGGGGTTGCTTCAAAGCTGCGCGACCCAACTCATCGGGAGATGCGTCGAAGGCAGCCTGCAGCGCCGAGCGAGTCTTGGGAGTCTGCATACGGGCAAGGCGAGCGTCGAAGTCGGCGGATAAAGCTGTGAGATCGGGAGACGAAGCCTTGGCCAAGGCGTTGAACCGCTCGACCGACATGACAACAGCCTTGGGAGAGTTGTGCTTGGTAATAATGACTTCCCGCCCCTGCATCACGTCTTCCAAAAGGGTGGCGAACTTATTCTTGGCAACCGTGGCAGGCACACGAGACGCCGTGCCCGGCAAGGCGTTCAAGGCGACATTCGCGGCGGGTGAGCGGCGCGCTCTTATCTTCCGGAGGTGTTTCCGACGCATGAGAGGTCCTCTCTTCATTCTTGAATTATAGCTCAAACGTCTATTTTAGCGAATTTAGTTAAATCGCTTGTGTGGAATATAAGTTCTGGACACATGTAAGGGGCACGATTGGCGGGCCAGACTTCTTTATTGGCGCTCCGCCGCAAGCGGCTGCGCGCCAGCCTTCGGCAGAGCGGAGTTTATTTATTTACGCTCCTTACCCCGGGCTCACGCCCGGGGCTACTTTCTGCCGCCGCTGCGCGGCTGATTTTTCCTGGCGAAAACAGGCCGTTCCATAACCTACGGGTCTAATTGGGTCCGTGGATCAAGGGACAGCGGGCGGTGTGTGAGACGGAGGAAAACCCCGGCCAAGCCAACCCCGGCGCGTGGCCGCCGCACCCTCAGGTTTTATGGCCTCAAGATTCAGGCCAGCAATCCACTCCCTTGGATTCTCAAGCGCTCTGATCAGCGAAGGAGGAAGTCGTAGTCCGCGTGTGTGCCAATCCAGAACCACACGAGACCATCGGCCGCCTCAACCGCCAGCGCCCGATAGTACAGTCCAACCCGCGCCGACCAGAACCGGCCCACTTTCTTGAGGCGAAGCGATGGATGGTCGGGATTGTGCTTCAGCAGGCGAAAAGCCTTATCAGCAAGTCCTGGACCGACGCGGGGAGAGCACGGTAATAGCTCCAGAAGTCTGGGGATGCGTGGTGATTCACAGGTTGGTGGACTTGCCAGCGGCGTGGTCGCGGAGAGCCCGTTCGGCCAAAGTATCGAGTTTCCCGGCCGTCACGTCCGCCTCGAACTGCCTATCCCAAGCTTCGGCGTCGAAGCCCGTAAACCATTGGCGAAAGGCGGACAGCTCCTCGGGAGAAAATGACTGAACTTCCCGCTCGATCCTCTCGACTTTGCTCACAAGCGGTAACTTACCATATTGCTCCGACGGTTTCATCTCGGGCAGAGGGTGGGACCAGCGGCGGTCTTTTATTGGCGCTGCGCCGCAAGCACCTCCACCCCGTCGCGCGCAAAATCGGCGCGCGTCGGGAACCCCGGCGGCTGCGCCCCGGCCTTCGGCAGAGTGGAGTTGATTTGTTTACG
>JAIQFM010000007.1 GCA_020073285.1 Terriglobia bacterium
CTTCCACAACCTGCGGTCGCTGTTCAGCATGTTTTCCAGCGACTTGGCGATCGACTTGGGCACGGCCAACACGCTGGTGTACGCGCGCGGCAAGGGCATCGTGGTCAACGAGCCGTCCATTGTCGCCATCAACAAGAACACTGGGGAAGTGGAGGCGGTGGGCAAGGAAGCCAAGGAGATGCTGGGCCGCACGCCGGGCAACATAGTCGCCATCAAGCCGATGAAGGACGGCGTCATCGCGGACTTCAAAGTCACCGAGAAGATGCTGAATTACTTCATCCAGAAGGCGCACAACCGCAAGATGCTGGTGCATCCGCGGATCGTGATCGGGGTGCCCAGCGAAATTACGCAGGTGGAAAAGCGCGCCGTGATGGATTCGGCCTACCGCGCCAAGGCCAGCGAAGTGCACCTGGTGGAGCAGGCGATGGTGGCCGCGATCGGGGCCGGGCTGCCGATCACCGAGCCCAGCGGCAACATGATCGTGGACATCGGGGGCGGCACCACCGACATCGCCGTGATTTCCCTGAGCGGCATCGTGTACTCACGCTCGGTGCGCATGGCCGGCAATCAGATGGACGAAGCGATCATGAACTTCCTGAAGCGCAAGTACAACCTGCTGATCGGGGAGCGCACGGCGGAGCAGATCAAGATCGAGATCGGCAGCTCGTACCCGCTGGACAAGCCGCTGACCATGGAGATCAAGGGGCGCAACCTGATCGAGGGCGTGCCCAAGACGATCACCGTGGACGACAGCGAGATCCGCGAGGCGCTCAGCGAGTGCGTGGCGACGATCATGAACGCCATCCGCGTGGCGCTGGAACGGACACCGCCGGAGTTGAGCGCCGATATCAGCGATCGCGGCATCGTGCTGACCGGGGGCGGGGCGCTGCTGAAGAACCTGGACAAGCGCATTCGCGAAGAAACCGGGCTGCCGGTCTCCATCGCCGACGACCCGCTGTGCAGCGTGGTGCTGGGCACGGGCAAGATGCTCAGCGACTTCAAGCTGCTGCGGAAAATCTCTTTGGAGTAGGTTTAGCCGCAGAGGAAACAGAGGAACACTTTAGCAACAAGCTCTGCCGCGGATTTGCGCGGAGGAACGCAAGTTATGCTCGCCAGCGGCTGGCGATTTGCCCGGTGACGGTTGCGAACTACCAACTACTAGCTCCTAAGTACTAACTACTGGTTTGCAGTGGAAAACATCATCAGCCGCCACCGGAACCTGACAGTTTTGGCGGTGGTATTGTTTGCCCAGATACTCGGCCTGGCGGTGCAGGTCAAGCAAGGGACCGACCGCGGCACGTCACGCCTGATCCGCATCTGGGCCGTTTCGGCTATCACTCCCTTCGCCAAAGGCGTGGTCCACAGCAGCGCGTGGTTCGCGGATACCTGGCACAACTACGTTTATCTGCGCACCGTGCGGGTGCAGAACGAAAAGCTGCGCGACGAGATAGGGCGCATGCGGCTGGAGCAGGTGCGCTTGGCCCAGGACGCCAGCCAGGCACGGCGGCTGCAAACGCTGCTCGGGTTCAAAGAGCAATTCATCTCGCAGACCATGGCGGCGCAGGTGATCAGCACCACCGGCAGCGAGTTCTCGCGCGGCGTTTACATCGACAAGGGATCGCGCGACGGCATCAAGCCGGACATGCCGGTGATCACTTCGGACGGCATCGTGGGCAAGGTGCTGCGGGTGTACCCGACATCGTCGCTGGTGCTGGAGATCAACGACCCGTCCAGCGGGGCGGGCGTGATCCTGGAAAAATCGCGGCTGCAGGGAATCCTGAAAGGTTCGCCATCGGGTGGGACGTTCGTGGCGAATATCATGGCCGACGAAAGCATCGAGCGAGGCGAGCGCATCCTGAGCAGCGGGGGCGACCGGGTTTATCCCAAGGGACTGCCGGTGGGAACGGTGGCGCGGATAAGTCCGGCGGGCACGTTTCTGAACGTGGAAGTGAAGCCGGCAGCGCAGCTCAACCGGCTGGAAGAGGTGCTGGTCATTACCAAAATCGTGGAGAAGTCGCCCGAGGTCACCGACCAGAACGGGCCGGTGCGGGCGACGGACATCCTGGCGCAGCGGCTGCCGTCGGTGCCGCCGCCGAAACCCACCGCGCCGGCAGCAACACCGCAGGCGGGCAAGCCCGCAGTTGCGACGCCGCCGGCAAAGCCGAATGGCGAGCCGGCAGCCAAGCCGGTCCCGCCGCCGGAAACCGGAGAGCAGACGGCGGTGGAAAAGAAAAAGCCGGTGGCCACCGCGGCGGAGAAAAACGCCAGCAAATCAGTTCCCGATGCGGCGAAGCCGGAAAACCCAGCGAAGGACACCCCCCGGTAGTGGCGGCCCCGACCTTTTCTCGCGAGCGATTCGAGGTTTACCGCTTCGCCGTGCCGGTGGCGGTGGGAGTGCCGCTGGCGGCGCTGCTGTTGCAGTCGTTTCTGCCGCTGCATCTGCCGGTGGTGGCGATTTTCGATCTGCCGCTGCTAGTGACGATTTACTTCGGCGTGGGGCGACGGAATCCCATCAGCGGGCTGTTGACCGGCTGCGTCATCGGGCTGATCCAGGACAGCCTCACGCACCAGCCGATCGGGCTGTACGGGATCGCGAAAACAGTGGTGGGTTACGGCGCGTCCTCGCTGGGGGTGAAGATCGACGTGGACAATCCCGGCTCGCGGCTGCTGATGACGTTCGGTTTCTACCTGCTGCACCAGTTGATTTATTTTGCGGTGGCGCGCGGGTTGGCGGGCGAGCCGCTGTATTGGCGCTGGGGACACCAGGCGCTTGCCGGCGTCGCTAATGCGCTGTTGGGGCTGGTGCTGTACAAGCTGCTGGACAGGCTGCGGCAGGGGACGTGAAGAGTTTCGAATTTCAGTTTCGAGTTTCGGAAAACCGCGGTTGGCCATGGGCAAGAAAGACAGTCTGGAACTGAAACTCCGAAGCAGATTCGGGAACGCTGCTAGACTAAAGGTATAAGGAAAGCGTCGCGAGAACACATCAACAGGCAAGCAGCGGCAGGTGAAGCAAAGCGGCGCGGAGAATCATGCCGTTAGGGCGCGACGACAAAGTACCGCAACTCCGGCTCACCGGGGTGCAATATGGCATCCTGGGAGTCTTTCTGATTCTGGTGTTCGGCTTGTGGCGGCTGCAGGTGGTAGGCAGCGGTTACTATGCCCAGTTGGCGGAAAAGAACCGCGTCCGCAACGTTCCCATCCTGGCGCCTCGGGGTAAGATCCTGGACCGCGAAGGCCGGATCATCGTGGATAACTACCCGTCGTTTTCGGCGCTGCTGCTACGCGACGCCAGCCGCAATGTGCTGAACGACGTCACTGCGATCGCAGCCGGCCTGCATATGGATCCGGACGAGGTGCGCGAGCGGGTGAAGAAGTTCGCCTTCACGCCGCAGTACCAGCCCATCTTCCTGAAAGACGACATCACGCCGGACGAGCTGGCGTTCATCGAATCGCACCGCAACGAGCTGCCGGAGCTGGAGACGATCCTGGCGCACCGGCGGCTGTACCCGAAGGGCGGGTTCATGGCGCACCTGATCGGGTACGTCGGCGAGGTGAGCGAAGATATGCTCAACACGCCGCAGTGGGAGTTCTACAACCCGGGCGACGTAGTGGGGAAGTCGGGGGTAGAACTATCGTATAACGACATCTTGATGGGCAAGAACGGCTTCCGGCGGGCGCTGGTGAACAACCGGGGCAAGGAAGTCGGGCGCTTGGACGAGACGCCGGCCGAGCCGGGCAGACCGCTCAAGCTGACGGTGGACATCGACCTGCAGATCGCGGCCGAGCAGGCGCTGGCGGACCGGAACGGGGCGGTGGTGGCCATGGACCCGCGCAACGGGGAAATCCTGGCGATGGCCAGCCGGCCGGTGTTCGATCCGAACTCGTTCGCGGTGCGGATCAAGAAGTCGGAGTGGAACCGGCTGGCGACCGATGATGATCATCCGCTGCTAAACAAGGCGATCCAGGCGCAATTGGCGCCGGGCTCGGTGTTCAAGATCATTATGGCCACCGCCGGATTGCAGGAGGGGATTGCGCAAACCTTGCAGGTGAATTGCGGCGGTGGGCACAATTTCTATGGCCGTTTCTTCAAGTGCTGGGTGGTGTCGGAGCATCGCACGCACGGCGTGGTGGGCATTACGAAGGCGATTTACCAATCCTGCGACGTGTTCTTCTACACCCTGGCGGAGAAGCTGGGCATCGATCGCATCGCCAAGTGGGCGCACTTGCTGGGCCTGGGACAAAAGACGGGGATCGACCTGCCCAACGAGGTCAGCGGGGTGATGCCGTCGGAAGAGTGGAAGATCAAGAACTTCAAGCAGAAGTGGTACGCAGGCGAGACGATCTCGGTGGGAATCGGGCAAGGGGCGGTGGCGGTGACGCCGATCCAGTTGGCGCGCGCGGTCGGGGCGGTCACCATGGACGGCAAGTTGCAGAAGCCGCATGTCGCGTTTCCCGACGAACTGGCGAGATACGGGATGCAGAACGCGTCCAAGATCCAGAGCGAGACCGAGGTACCCATCGACCCGCAGAACTGGGAGACCATCACCGACGCCATGGCGCAGGTGGTGGAGCCGGGCGTGGGCACCGCTCCCAGCGCGCACCTGAACGGAATCGATTTCGCCGGCAAGACGGGGAGCGCGCAGACCATGAGCAATGCGCTGGCCAAGCGGATAGGCCACCGAGTGAGGGATAACGGCTGGTTTGTCGGAGTAACACCGCGGCGCAATCCGGAGATCATTGTCGCCGTGCTGCTGGAGGAAGGCGAGCACGGCTATCTGGCGGCACGGGTGGCCTCGCAGGTGATCAAGGCGTACGTGGAAAAACAGCGCGCGCGCCAGAACAACCAGAACCTGTATCGCGCCGCCGCGGCGCCGGGGCTGGAGAATGCGCCGCTTGCCTCCGTGGCAGTGATAGCGGCCATGAAGTCGCAGCGCGTGCTCGCACAGGACAGACGGGCACTGCTGGCGGAGATCGAGCAGCGGCGAAGGGGGCCGGATGGCGCCGCTACGGCGGGCGCGAAGCCGGCGCCGCGCGCCGACGATTTCTTCGAGATGGCGGGGTTCTTTGGCGAGCCGGATGCGGACGGTCATGGAGAGGCGCTGCACGCGGCGCGGTTCAAGGTAAAGCTGGAGAACGCGCGAGCGCCGGTGGGCATGGCGGTCGGGCGGTGAACGGATCGGGCGATCTGGTAATCGGGTGATCTCCCAACATCTTCGCTGCCTGAACGTGAAACGGACACCGAAACTGAAACTGAAACTTCCTTGAAACGCTACGTTACATTCGGCGATTTTGACTGGGTGCTGCTGGGATTCGTGCTGGCGATTTGCGCCGCCGGAATGGTGGAGATCTACAGCGCGACGGCGGGCACGAAGTTTGCCGGGGCGCACATGCGGCAAGTGTACTGGGTGGTGGGCGGCGTGCTGGTGATGTTCGTGGTGAGCCGCATCAACTATCACGTGCTGCTGGACCAAGTGCCCTGGATGTACGTGGCAGCCGTCACTTCGCTGGTGGCGGTGCGCCTGGTCGGGGAGAAGTACCTGGGTGCGCGGCGATGGATCAAAATCGGCGGCGGCATTCACATACAGCCGTCGGAGTGGGTCAAGCTCATCCTGATTCTGGCGGCAGCCAAGTATTTTGCCGACGCCCGGCAGCGGGAGTGTACGGTGGGCGATCTGGTCAAGGTGGGAATGATGATCGGTGTTCCCATGCTGTTGGTGCTGGCGCAACCCGACCTCGGGACCGCCCTGACGTACATTCCGATCGCCCTGATGGCGCTGTTCCTGGGCGGGCTGCGGCTGAAGCATGCCGCCGTGATTCTGCTACTGGCCGCGTTGATGGCGCCGGTGGCATGGCACGTGCTGAAGCCCTATCAGCGCGAACGGTTGACCAGCTTCATGGAGCCGGAAGCGGATTATCACGGGTCGGGGTACCAGGTGATTCAATCCCTGATCGCGGTGGGGTCGGGGGGAATCTGGGGCAAGGGAACCGGGCACGGCACGCAGATCCAAGGATCGTTCCTGCCCGTGCCGCAGACCGACTTTATCTTCGCGGCGCTGGCCGAAGAACACGGATTTGTCGGTGCGCTGGGCGTGCTGCTGCTATACTTCATGGTGCTGATGCGATTGATCCATAACGCGCAAACGGCGCCGGATCGATCGGGCACGTTTGTGGTGATGGGTGTGGTGGCAGTGCTTACCTTCCATATCCTGGTCAATGTCGGCATGGTGGTCGGCTTTATGCCGGTCACGGGGATACCTTTGCCGCTGATGAGTTACGGTGGCTCCTCCGTGTTGTTTACGTTCCTGGCGCTGGGCATCGTTATGAACATACGCATGCGCCGGTTCGTGAACTGAGCGGAAGCAGTGAATTCGGCGTTCAGCGGTGTCCTGGAGACGCCGCCAACGCAAACAGTTTTGAAATACGTTTGCCCCCTCGTGAACGGGGGCTGGTACCGGCCGAATGAGGGGCCGGTAAAGGATTGAGCCAAGCAGGTTCCGCTTTGCGCTTACCGGCTGCGACGACGCGCCGGAGTCTGACGGTAAACCTGATACAAGCGCCACGGTGCGGGTAACGGCGCCTTTCGGATGCGATGCGCGTTGGATCAACCGCAGCGCAGGCCGAGAGAGCGGTCACAAACTCCGTGAGGGTGCGCGCCACAGGTGCAAGAAGATTCCGAGCTCTTTACACGAATCCGACTCACCGTCGGCGAGCGCCGTAAGGCAGAAGCGCATGTGGTTTCGGTAGCGGCGCCAGCCTGCCTGAAAGCTGCACTCTGAAGCTCCGTCCGGTTACTGCCCCTCGCTAGTTCGCCCGGTGACACACCCGCGCAAGCGGGGCCGGAGCCAGCATGTCGAAAGAACTCTATGTCTCCCTGACGCCGCACGAAACCAAGGTTGCGGTGAGCGAGGACGACCAACTCGCCGAAATCTATTTCGAGCGCGAAAACGAATACACCCTGGCAGGGTCCATCTACAAAGGCCGCGTTACGCGCGTGCTTCCGGGCATGCAGTCCGCCTTCGTGGAGATCGGATTGGAGCGCGACGCGTTCCTCTACGTCTCCGATTTCTTCGAAATGGAAGACGAGCAGGACGAATTCGAACCGGTCAAGGTTGGCGGGCAGCGTCCTGAACTTCGCCAGCCCGCCGAAGAGCGCCAGATCCAGCCACACCTGATCGAACCGGAATCGGAGCCGCAGCCGCGAGCGCCGTCGCCGATCGTGTTTGAAGGTCCGGAAGCGCCGCCGGCCTCCGCCGAACCAGCCGCCAGCGGCACGGAAGAAGGGGAAGCAGGGAGCGGTTGGCGCGGACGCGGCGGACGACGCCGTCGCGGGCGCCGTGGCCGCGCCTTGCCGGAGTCGAAGTTCGCCCACGGCGAGCAGGAAGAAGCGCCGCGAGGTGAGGAGCGCGAGGAATCCTACGCGCCGCCGCCGGGATACCCGGCGATAGTCCTGCCGGGCGAATCCCTTTCTAAATTTTCGCAGGCGTCGCCAGCGCAGCCTCAGCAGGTGCTACCGGGCGAATCGATTGCCAAGTTTTCGCAACCGCAGCCCTCGCAGGCCGAGCCCGCGGAAGAAGAGGCGTCGCGCGGGCAAGAGCGCAGTTTCGAGCGGGACAGGCGGCCACCGCGCGGCTTCGACCGCGGGCGCGGGCGCGACCGCGACCAGGGGTACGGGCCGCCGCCGGGATTCCAGCCCATCATCCTGCCGGGCGAGTCCATTTCCAAGTATTCGCAGATGAAGGTGGCACAGGCGCCGCCGGTTGAGGCGGAGCGGGTGGAGTCGGCATCGGAAGATTCGGCGGAAGCTCTGGAGCCGGCCGGGGCGGAACGAGCCGCCGATGAGGGGCGCCAGACAGCGGAACCACCGGTGGTTGAAGGGCCGGCGTTGGGGCGGAAATACGTCGACACTTCCTTACATGAGGCGGAGGAACAACGTACCGAGCACACGGAGGATGAGCGCCGCACGGACCAGATCGACCTCGCCACCGGCTTCGCCGGCGAGGAAGCCAGCAAGGACGAGACACCAGCCGAGAGCTCGCCGGCTGCCGCCGAAGGAGAGGTCGAGGCGGCGCGCGACGAGGCGCAACCGGAGTCCGCGGAAGGGCAGCGGGATCATTCCTTCGCGGCGTCTTCGTCGCAGACGCTGGAGCATGAGGAGATCGAGGACGAAGATGCCGAGCTGCCCCTGGTCGCCGAGCGGCTGGAAGACGCCGACGACTATGAAGAGCTGGAAGAAGAAACGCTGGACGCGCATCCGATTCACGCGGAACGCAACGGCGATCTCGCCGAGCTGGGCGAAGAGTTGACGGAAGCGGTGGAGGAAGCCGAAAGCGAGGGCGAGGCGGTTGAAGGGTACGAGGGCGAAGAGGGCGGCGAGGAAATGGAGTACGAAGCCGGCGCGGCGCCGGAAGGGGAAGAAGAAACGGCCGGGCGCGCCGAGTTGCGTGCTCCCGCCGGCACCGCGGGATATCAGCAGCGTACGCAGCCGCGGCCGCCTTTCGAGCGCCGCGGGCGCGGACGCCGCGGTGGACGCCGCATTCGCCAGTCGCGGCCGATGCAGAGCCAGCAGGTGATGATCTCCGACATGCTGAAGGAAGGCCAGGAGATCGTGGTGCAGATCGCCAAGGAGCCGATTGGCAAGAAGGGTGCGCGCATCACCAGCCACATCGCGCTGCCGGGACGCTTTCTGGTGTACATGCCGACGGTGAACCACATCGGCGTATCGCGCAAAATCTCATCCGACGATGAGCGGCAGCGGCTGAAGCGGATCGTCATGGGTGAGCGCGACATGCCCGGCCACGGCGGCTTCATCGTGCGCACGGCGGCGGAAAACGTGGCCGAAGACGAGCTGCGGGCCGACATCCGCTTCCTGAAGAATCTGTGGAGCGAGATCAAGACCCGGGCCGACGACAGCAAGGCGCCGGCTCTGATCTACCACGACCTCAACCTGGTGGAGCGCACGCTGCGCGACCAGCTCACCGAGGACTTCACCCACGTCTGGGTGGACAACGAGCAGGAGTACGAGCGCGTGCTGCGCTTCGTCAACCGCTTTCAGCCGAACCTGGTGCGGCGAATCCGGCTGTACACCAAGGAGACACCGCTGTTCGAGCAGTTCGGTATCCAGGAGGAGATCAACAAGGCGCTGAAGTCCAAGGTGTGGCTGAAGAGCGGCGGCTACATCGTGATCAACCAGACGGAGGCGCTGGTGGCGATTGACGTCAACACCGGCAAGTACGTCGGCAAGACGATGCGGCTGGAAGATACCATCGTGAAGACGAACGTGGATGCGATCAAGGAAATCGTGCGCCAAGTCCGGCTGCGCGACCTGGGCGGCATCATCGTGATCGACTTCATCGACATGGACGAGCGCAAGAACCGGCAGAAGGTGATGCAGGCGCTGGAGGAAGCGCTGAAGAACGACCGCGCCCCTTCCAAGGTGCTTCAGTTTAACGATTTCGGGCTGGTGGCGATCACGCGCAAGCGGGTGAAACATTCGCTGGAGCGCACCCTGGGCACGCCTTGCCCGTACTGCACCGGTACCGGGCTGGTGAAGTCGGTGGAGACGGTCTGCAACGAGATCTACACCGAGATGAAAAAGATGCGGAAGCACCTTGACGGCCACGAAGTCCTGCTGCGGGTCAATCCCGAGGTCGCCAAGGAATTGAAGGCGAACAACGCGCGCTGGTTAAACGATCTGGAGGAGTTGGCAGGGAAGAGCATCATCATCAAGGCAGATGCCAGCCTGCACCAGGAGCAGTTCGATATGTAGCTGTCAGCTGTCAGACTATCAGCAAAAGCGCGCTCGAATCCGGGCGCGCTTTTCATTGGTGCGACCCCGTTTGACGCAACTGGCGACATGGGGATTTCACGCCAGGTACGGTCATGCAGTCGAGTGAGCGCGTGATCTGACAGACGACATGGTCGATCCGCACTAAGGTGATTCCCGGTTCTTGTCGATAACCATGTTGAACAACAATGTTGGCTCCGAACGCTTCGAAGCCAGCATCGGTGGTTGGACGAGACCTGTCGGTTTCCGGTCACCCACGGAATCTATAAAGGACACGGAGCCGATCATGGCACTTAGCATCCTGAATAACATCCCGTCCCTAGTCGCGCAAAATCAGTTGGCGACGATCCAGACCAACCTGCAGAAGACGTTGTTCCGGCTGGCGTCCGGTTCGCGGATCACCAGCGGCGCCGACGACGCCGCCGGCTTGGGCATTGCCGACGGCCTGCACGCCAATATCATGGCTTTGGCCCAGTCGCAGCGCAACGCCAACGACGGGGTGGGCCAGTTGCAGGTGGCCGATGGCGCGCTGTCGCAGGTGACCAGCCTGCTGAATCGCGCGATTACCCTGGCGACCGAAGCCGCCACCGGCACGGTCAACAACAGCGAACGCCTGGCCCTGGACGCGGAGTATACCCAAATCAAGAACGAAATCGACCGGATCGGCTTGAACACGACCTTCAACGGCACCTCGGTGTTTACCGCCTCGGCCACTTCGGTGTTCCTCAGCGATTCAGGCTCCAGCAGTTCGATTGTGGTGTCGGTCGGTACCCTGACCGCAAATGGCCTCTTGGGCGCGGGCACGAGCGCCAGCAGCGCCACCAATACCCTCACGCTTACATCGAACCTGGCGGCCGGCAGCACGGTCACGGTCGGTTCAACTACGTACACGTTTCAAGCGGGTGCGGCAGGCGGGGCCGGCGAGGTACAGATTGGCGGCACCGCGGCGGCAACATTGCAGAACCTGGCTGCCGCGGTAAACGGCAACAGCCTTAACAGCGCTAACGCCAGCGCGACGGCCTCGGCTTCGGGCAATGCCATCACCTTTACCGGTGTAGCCTCCGGAGCGGGCGGCAACGGCGTTACCGCCACCGGCACGCTCACCGCCGCCGCCGGCGGCAGCGCCGGCACTTGGTCAAGAGCGGGTGCTTTAGGCGGTGGTAGTGACGCCCAGGCCGCCACGGCCACTTTGGGGGGAATCGGAAACCTGCACAACGGTGATACGCTTACGCTAGGGAACATAACGTATACGATTGTGAATAGCATAAGTGGGCCAACCGTCAACAATCAAGTTCAGGTACTGATAGGCAGCGACGAATTCAATACAGAGACGAACTTGGCAAGCGCCATAAACCATACTGGTACCGAGGGCACAGACTACAGCACGGGCACCGTTGCCAACCCTGATGCGACGGCAGGTCCCCTATGGGGCTCTGGTAATAATGTCATTCTCGGTTTCACTGCAATTCCCGCCGGGGCATCTGGCGACGCTACTGCAATTGCCTGCAGCGTCAGCAATGCTGGGGGGTCTGTGAGCCCGTTCTCAGGCGGTGCGGACGGAGCATCTGCCACGGACGCCCTCACCCTGACGTCCAACCTGGCGGCCGGCAACTCCGTCACAATCGGGTCAACGACGTATACATTTCAAACGGGTGCGGCGAGCGGGGCCGGCGAGGTACAGATTGGCGGTACCGCGGCGGCAACATTGCAGAACCTGGCTTCCGCGGTAAACGGCAACGGCCTTAATAGCGCCAACGCCAGTACGACGGCCTCGGCTTCGGGCACTACCATCACCTTCACCGCAACCGCTTCCGGGAGCGCCGGCAACGGCGTGACCGCGTCCGGCACGCTGACGAGCGGCGGCGGGAGCACGGGCACTTGGTCTAACGGCGGCGCATTGGCCGGCGGGAGCGATGCATCAGGCTCGGCGCCTTCAGACTTGCAGACCCCGGCCGATGCGCAAGCAGCGTTGGCTGCCATCAACCAAGCCATCAACCAGGTGGCCTCTACTCGGGGCACACTCGGGGCTACGATCAATCGCTTGCAGGCGGCCAGCGCCGTGATGAGCAATCAGGTGCAGAACTTGAGCTCCGCCGAGGACGGCATTCGTGCCACCGACATCCCCAAGACCGTGGCGGATATGGCCAAATACAACATTCTGCAACAAACTTCCATGGCCGCCCTGGCACAAGCTAACTCGGGCCAGCAGTCCGTACTGTCGCTGTTGCGGTAGGCGAAAAGTCGTCGAGCACGCGATTCCCGGCGCCGGCAATCTGACCGCCCAGGAACTGCAGGCGATTGCGCAAAATCCTGCAGCGTGCTGCGCAACATGGGCCGGAGATCCAATGGGTGGAAATCTTCGTCACGCCGGACAAGGTGTACAGCGTCTACATTGCGCCCAACGAGAACGCGATCCGCGAGCACGCCCGCCAGGGCGGATTTCCGGCCAACAAAATCAGCCCGGTCAAGCGCGTCATCGATCCCACCACGGGAGGATGAGGGCGGGGCGCAGGTTGACCACAATGTCATCCTGAGGCCGGTACGTAGGGCGTACGACGCAGGTAATGTCATGCGTCGCCTTTTTCCGAACCCTTTGCATTAATACCACCATATACTGTGGTGACATTGGTTAATGATCGCAAGATATAGGTGAGTACTGCTGCGAAGCCGTACCCAGCATTACGAGAAAACAGGGGAAACTAAGGGACAAAACCCAAGTAGTTCTTGACACCCACCCTCGTTACACTGATATAACGTGCAGCGCTCTAGAAATTCCCCCCGAGACAGCCAGAGGATCATCCTCTCGCTCCGTGGACAGAGTCCGCTTCGGCTGAGCCGGCAGCGAAGGTCCTGACACGGCGTTTTGCCCGGTTAGGTTGGCGCTTACGGGTGGTTGTCACATCTGTGGAAAGGGCTTAGCGCTTTATGGCCGATTCGCGAGAAGTCATGAATATTCGCCAGGCCTCCCAGTATCTGGGCGTGAGTCCGGACACACTCTACAAATATGTGTACGAGGAGAAAATCCCCGCCTTCAAGCTGGGGAACCGCTGGCGATTCAAGAAATCCAAGCTCGACCAGTGGATGGAAGAGAAGAGCACGATGAGGGAGACCCGCGACAAGAAGAAGCCCAAGGCCGCGCGCATGGCGGTAGGGCACTAGGGGCGGACGCATGTTTGGACTGGGTGGAAGCAAAACGATCGTCGGACTCGACATAGGATCCAGTTGCATCAAGGCAGTCGAGCTGAAGCGGTCCCGTGGCGGGATCGAAGTGGCTCATCTGGGAGTCGAGCCGCTGGGCTCCGATGTGGTGGTGGACTCCATGATCATGGATTCTCCGGCCGTGGCCAGCGCCATTACCAAGCTGTTCAACGAGAACGCCATCAAGGTGAAAGCGGTGGCCACCAGCGTCAGCGGGCACTCGGTGATCGTGAAGCCGATTTCGATTCCAGCCCGCTCGGAAGCGGAACTGGACGACGACATCAAGACGGAGGCGGCCCAGCACATCCCGTTTGACATCGACGTGGTCAACATCGACTACCAGTTGCTTTCGGACGACCTCAGCGGGCCGCAGATGGACATCATCCTGGTGGCGGTGAAGAAGGACAAGATCCTCAACTACACCAACGTGCTGAACATGGCCGGCAAGACGCCGGCGCTGGTGGACATTGACGCGTTCGCGCTGCAGAACTGCTACGAATACAACTACGAGCCTGCGCCCAACACCACCGTCGCCCTGCTGAACATCGGCGCCAGCGTGATGAACATCAATATCGTAAAGGGCAGCAAACCGCTGTTCACGCGCGACGTCAGCGTCGGCGGCCACCAATACACCGACTCGCTGCAGAAAGAGCTCGACCTCAGCTTCGACGACGCGGAAGCCCTGAAGCTGGGGCAGAAGGTGGGCACCGTCAGCGAAGACGCCAAGGTCCCCATCCTGCAGCAGGTGACCGAGATCATCGTGCTGGAAATCCAGAAAACATTCGATTTCTTCCGCGCCACTGCCGCCGGCGAGCACATCGAGCGCATATACATGGCTGGCGGTTCTTCCAAGGTGACCGGACTAATGGAGGCCCTGCGCCAGGAGTTCTCGCTCCCGGTAGAGGTCCTCAATCCGTTCGCCCGGATCAGTTATGCGGAGGGTACCCCCGCCGCAGAATTTATCGGCCAGAATTCGGGACAACTCGCGGTTGCCGTGGGATTGGCCCTGAGGAGTTTCGACGACCTATGATCCGCATAAATCTGCTGGGCGTGTCCAAATCGAAGAAGGGCAAGCGTGGCGCTGTCGCCACTGCCGCCGGAGTTGGCGGCGGCGGGCTCAACATCCTGGTGGTGTTGCTGGTGGTCGCGGCCCTGGCAGCGGGTGGAAATTATGTCTACTACTCGATGCTGCAGCGCGACGCGGCCAAGCTCAAGGGACAAATGGACGAGGCGAGGCGGGACAACCAGCGCCTGGCCGAGATCAAGTCCAAGTACCTGGAGTTGGAACGGCAGAAGGACCTGTACGAGCGGCGCGTCGGCGTCATCCACCAGTTGCAGGCCAACCAGTCGGGGCCAGCCACGCTGCTGACCACGATCGCCGACACGGTCAACAAGACCGATGCCGTCTGGCTGAACACCATGAAAGAGGACGGCAACAACATCAACTTGGACGGCGTGGCGCTCAGCGTGGATGCGGTGGCAGCCTTGATGCGCAACCTGAAGGCGACCGGCTATTTCAGGAACGTCGAGATCAAAGAGTCCTACCAGGATGACGTGGCCAAGGATGTGACCGCATTTGTCTTCACCCTGATTTGCGAAAAGCAACCTCAACAGAAGAGTTAGGGCGGCGATATGGCGAAATTTTCGGAACTATCGGCGACGATTCAATTGCTGATCCTGGTGATTGTGGCCGTGGCCCTGAGTGGAGCGGCGTATTGGTTCGTGTACAAGGACATGGACGCCGCCAACCGCGCCCTCCGGGCGCAGGTCAAGGCCAAGCAGGATGAGAACGCGGCCCTCCGTCCCTATGCCGACAAGAAGGCCGACATGGAACGGAAGATCGCGACCCTGAAGGACCAACTGGAACAGATGAGGCGGATCGTACCCGACGAGAAGGAAGCGCCGCAATTCATGGAGATGGTGCAGGCGGAGGCGCGCAAGGCCGGCATCGAAGTGCGGCGCTACACCGCCAAGCCGACGGCGCAGCGCGAGTTCTACAGCGAGGTTCCCTTCGACCTGGAACTGGATGGCCCGTACTACTCGATACTGCGTTTTTTTGAGAATGTGGCGCACCTGGACCGCATCGTCAACGTCACCGGCCTTAAGATGGCGTCGCTGCGCAAGGCGTCCGATTCGGGCGTCAAGAAGCAATACCAGTACGCGCCCAGCGAGACGGTGGCTGTGACGTGTGTGACGACGACTTTCTTCAGCCGTGAAATCGCGCCGGGGGTTACCGCAGCCGCCCCGGTCAAAAGGTAGAGGAAGCCATGAAGGCTAGGACGATTGCTCTGTTGTGGGTGCTGGCGGCCGGAGTTATGGCAGCGCAGACGCCACCGCCGAGTCAGAAGGTTGTGCCCGATTCGAGGCCGACTGCGGTCAAGCCGGGGGCGACCCAGGCCAGTCGGGCAACGGTTCCCGCCAAGCCGGCAGCAGGGGTCCGCAAGCCGTCCACCCCGGCCGCGACGCCGGCGAAGAAACCGGCGGCCATGGCAGTGAAGAAGCCGGCGGGCGTGGCGGCGAAGAAGGCGGAGAGGCGCGCCAGCAGCGACAAAGCGGCGGGCAAGCGCGATCCGTTCCTCAGCCCGATCCGCGAATCGGGCGCCATGGGGCCGACCTGCTCGACCGGCAAGAAGTGTCTGGCGATTAACACCATCGTTCTGCGCGGCATCGTCAAGTCGCAGAGCGGGATGATCGCGGTGGTCGAAAGCTCCAGCCGGAAAGTCAGCTACTTCCTGCGCGAAAACGACCCGGTGTTCAACGGCTACGTGGTCAAGATCACGCCTGACACCATCGTATTCCGCGAGAACGTGATGGACAGGATGGGAAAACAGAGCACGCGCGACGTGATCATGAAGGTGGTCGCGCCGGCAGTTTAGTGGCAGGAAAAGGGTTTCTGAGTTGGCTGAAGTGGCAGGTTCAGTACCTCGGTTGGGCCGAACCTCGGGGAGCAGTAGCCGCCATGGTTGTCATGCCGCGGGTGATGCGGCGGAGGCCGACGGCGGGGGCTAAGCTGGAAGCGGCGTAAGGCGCCGCTACACGCTACAGGCATTGCCTGCGCGTGGGGAGAAACGCAATGAGGCTGAAGCAACTGCTGGGTGTTCTCTTTCTGGTGCTGATTCTGAGCGCGATGGCGGCCGCTGCCGGGTCGCAACTGACCGGCATCAACGTGACCGGTCAGGGGCATTCGTCCACCGTCATCCTGCGCGCGAGCGGCGCCTTCACCCACACCGAGTATCGTCCGGTAGACCACATGCTGCTGGTCGACCTGGCGGGGGTGACTCCGGGCAAGCTCAAGGACACGGCCCAGGCGGTGAACCTGCCGGGCGTGGTTTCCTATCGCGTGCTCGAGTACACCGGCAACAACGGCGCCGAGGTGACCCGCGTGGAGATCACGTTGAGCCCTGGCGCGGTGGTGAACGTGTCCGAGATCGCCCGCGGAGTGCAGTTGCGAGTAACGGGCGCGGCCAGCGCCGCCGCGGAGGCGCCCGCGCAGCCCAAGCTTGAGCCCGCCGCCATGAAGACCTCCGAGGCGGGAAAGCGCGCGGCCCATGCCGCCGCTCATCCGGGGCTGGTGCGCAAGATTTCGGTGGTGCGCGGGAAAGCCGGCATGGAGGTGGAGATTTCCGCCAGCGCTCCGCTTACGCCCAAGCTGATGAAGCTGGCCGGCCCCGACCGACTGGTGGTGGACCTGCCCAACGCGATACCCGCCGGACATCCGCGCCCGATTCTGGTCAACGGCGCCGACGTCAAATCCGTGCGCATGGGTCTGTTCCAGCAGGATCCCCCGGTGACCCGCGTGGTGGTGGACCTGGTCGCACCACGCGACTGCGAAATCGTGCCAGTGGGCAACAAGCTGGTGCTGAAACTGAGGGCACAGCCATCCGCAGCCGCGGTTCCGACTTCGCCACCGGCTGCGGCCGCACCCGCGCCGCTGCCGGTTGTGGAAGCGCCCAAGCCGGCGCCCGACGCGACGATCGTACCGGCCGCGTTGAAGACGGCGGAGCCTGGGAAGCCGCAGATAGCGGCGGACGTAGTCATGGTCGAACCGAAATTCACGACCAAACCGGCTGAACCCGAGCCCGATCCCAAAGCGGTGGCGCAAGCGGCCGCTCAACTCGTCGCCAAGAGCGCGCCGGGTCCGCATGGCGATGCCAGCTTGCTGCCTGCGCCCAGCGCCGCGCTGGGTGCGCCCGCCGCCAACCTGGCCGCGCAACAGCAGCAACAGCTGCAGCGTGCCGCGGAAGCGCCTGCCCCAGCAGGGCAGCGCTACACCGGCGAGCCCATCTCGGTGAACCTGAAGGACGTGGATCTGAAGGATTTCTTCCGCCTGGTTCACGAGATCAGCGGCCTCAACATCGTCCTCGATCCCAACGTGCGCGGCAGCCTGACGCTGGTGCTGGATGACGTGCCCTGGGACCAGGCGCTCGACATCGTGCTGCAGAATAACGGTCTCGATCGCCGGCTGGAAGGCAATGTGCTACGCATTGCCACGCGCGAAACCTTTACCAAGGAAGCCGAGGCGCGTCGGGCACAAGCGGAAGCCTTGGCGCTAGCCGTGGACAAGGTCCAACTCACGCACTTCCTCAGCTACGCGCACGCCGCCGACATCATGCCGATCGTGAAGAAATTCCTTTCGCAGCGTGGCGACGTGATCGCCGACCCGCGCACCAACGCCTTGGTCATCACCGATATTCCGAGCACCATTCCCGTAATCCAGCGCCTCATGTCGCAACTGGACCGCAAGACGCAGGAAGTGGAAATCGAGGCCCGGGTGGTTTCCGCAACCCGCAACTTTGCGCGTGACATCGGCGTGCAGCTTGGCTTCGGCACCGGGAACAGCGTGAGTGCGGTCGGAGGCGCCTCCGCGGCAGGCATCAGCCCGCTGCTGGTCGGCATTGCGAATCCGAATTACTTCGTGACCGGGGATGCGATTCCACTTTTTTCCAACCTGGGAGCAGTGGGGCCGACTTCCGGCATCAGCTTCTCGAATGCGACCAAGAACTACCGTGTGGATGCGATCCTCACCATGGCAGAAAGCCGCGGCCTGTTGAAGATCCTTTCCCGGCCGCGGGTGGTGACCCAGAACAACATTAGCGCTACCGTGAAACAGGGGGTCAAGATTCCGGTGGTGACGCAGGCGCAGTTGGGCGGCCCGCCCACTACGACCTATGTAGACGCCGAACTGCGGCTGCAGGTAACGCCTCAGATCACCGTGGAGAACACCATCTTCCTGAACGTGGACGTGGAAAACACCACGCCTGACTTCAGCCACCAAGTCCAGGGGAACCCGACGCTGCTGACGCAACAGGCGACAACCCAGGTGCTGATCACCGACGGCGGCACGGTGGTCATCGGCGGAGTCATCCAGACGCAAAACACGGTCTCGGTGTTCCAGGTTCCGCTGCTGGGCGACATTCCGGTCCTCGGCAACCTGTTCAAGCGCCGCACCGTCTCCACGCAAACTCAGGAGCTGATTTTCTTCATCACTCCCAAGATCGTGCAGACATAAACCGGCAACCAATCACCTAACCAAGAGCCCCCGGCACGAGCGGGGGCTTGCTTTTGGGGCGGTGGCCAGCGGTTAGAAACAACTTGCGAATTGAAGAATTTGAGAATTGACGAATTCTCGGGTTACTTCGTGAGCTCTGACGCTCTCCCCATTTCGTCAATTCGTCAATTCGTCAATTCGTCAATCTCTGATGACCGGCCGCTCTGCTAATCTTCACTGAATGGACTACGCCCGCCGCCAGGATGCCATCGACGCGCAACTGGAGAAGCTACGCCTGGAGGCGCTGCTGGTCACGCACCTCCCCAACATCCGCTACCTGTGCGGTTTTACGGGCAGCGCGGGAGCGCTGCTGATGCATGGCGGCCGGCCGGTGTTCTTCACCGACGGCCGTTACACAGCGCAGGCTCGTGCCGAGGTCAGGCGTGCCCGCGTGGTCATCGCGAAGGGATCGCCGCCGCTCGCCGCCGCTCAATTCGCCCAAGGGGTCCGCCTCCGCGCGCTTGGCATTGAAAGCCATCACATGACGGTGAGCGCGCGAGCCACGCTGCATCGCGCGCTGGGCCCAAAGACGCGGCTGCGCGATGTCGGGCCGGTGGTGGAAAGGCTGCGCATGATCAAGGACGCCGACGAGATCGCGCTGCTGCGCGAGGCGGTCAATCTGGGTGCGCGCCTGCTCGACACCGCAGTCCATGCCATAGGTCCGGGGGTCACCGAATCCGAGGTCGCGGCCGAGCTGGAATATGCGGCGCGCCGCGCGGGCGCCGAGGCGATGTCGTTTGCAACCATCGTGGCGGCGGGCCCGCGCTCGGCGATGCCGCACGGAGTCGCCTCATCCGCCGCCATTCCCGCGGGTGGATTCGTCGTCCTCGACTTCGGTGTTATACTCCACGGTTACTGTTCGGACATGACGCGCACTGTGCACGTGGGGAAAGTCTCCGCGGCCGAGCGCAGCATGTATCAGGCCGTGCGGGAGGCCGAGCAGGCGGGAGTGGACGCCGCGCGCGCTGGAGTCGCCTGCGGCGAGGTGGACCGCACCGTGCGCAACACGCTTCGCCGCGCCGGGTTCGCGCGGTACTTCACGCATTCCACCGGTCACGGCGTCGGCCTGGAGATTCACGAGCCGCCGCGTCTGGCGCGCGGCGAGGGGGGAGCACTGGACGCCGGCATGGTGGTGACCATTGAACCCGGTGTCTACGTCCCCGGGCAAGGCGGCGTTCGCATCGAGGACATGGTCGTGATCAGCCAAAGCGGCTGCGACGTACTGACCGCGGCCCCGAAGGAACTGATCGAGCTGTGAAGGTCGGAGGCCCGGTCCCCACATGAATCAAAAAGAGCTCAAGGACCTGATCGAATTCCTCATTGAGAAGGACATCGCCGAGTTCGAACTCGAACGCGGGGACGTCAAGGTGCGCATCAAGCGTGCCAACGCCGAGGCGAATCCGGGCCCCGAGGCGCGCTACGTGCTAGCGGCGCCGGCGCAACCCGCGGCCGCGGCGGTTCCGGCGTCGCCGGCAGCGCCGCCGCAATCCGTCGCCGCATTGCCCACCGCCGCACCCGCGCCGCCGGCTGGGGAGCAGGTGGAGGAGTCCGGGGTGCACACGATCCGCTCGCCGATCGTCGGCACCTTATACGAGGCGCCGTCGCCGGGCGCGCCGCCCTTCGTCAAGGTTGGTGACACGGTCAGCGTCGGGCAGGTGCTGTGCATCATCGAGGCCATGAAACTGATGAACGAGATCGAATCCGACTATGCCGGCGAGATCGTGAAGCGGTACGTCAACAACGCGCAACCGGTCGAGTACGGGCAGCCGCTGTTCGCCATCCGTCCAAAATGAGTCTTTCGGTCTTTCGGTCTATCAGTCTCTCGGTCTCTCAGTCTTTCAGTGGTTCAGTCACTTTGTTCCTCAGTAACGACATCCCAGGATGACCCAGCGGAGCAAACTGACAGACTGAAAGACCGATAGACTGATACACCGATAGACTTCATTTTGAGGCACTGATCGACCGATTGACGGACAGAAATAAAGTCTCTCGGTCTCTCGGTCTTTCGGTCTATCAGTCTTTCGGTTGTTCAGTGGTTCAGTCACTTTGTTCCTCAGTAACGACATCCCAGGATGACCCAGCGGACAAACTGACAGACTGAAAGACCGATAGACTGATACACCGATAGACTTCATTTTGAGGCACTGATCGACCGATTGACGGACAGAAATAAAGTCTCTCAGTCTCTCAGTCTTTCAGTGGTTCAGTCACTGTGTTCCTCAGTAACGACATCCTAGGAAGACCCAGCGGACAAACTGACAGACTGAAAGACCGATAGACTGATACACCGATAGACTTCATTTTGAGGGACTGATCGACCGATTGACCGACAGAGTGATCGACCAAAAATACTGAACTGAAACCGAAACTTTGTTCAAGAGAATTCTCATCGCCAATCGCGGGGAAATCGCCCTCCGCGTCATCTGCGCCTGCAAGGAACTGGGCATCCGCACGGTCGCCATTTACAGCGATGCGGACCGGAACTCGTTGCACGTACGCTTCGCCGACGAGGCCATCTGCATCGGGCCGCCGCGGCTCAGTTTGAGCTATCTCAACATCCCCGCCGTGATCAGCGCCGCCGAGATCGCCAACGTGGACGCCATCCACCCCGGCTACGGACTGCTCAGCGAGAATGCCAACTTCGCCGAAGTGTGCGAGACCTGCGGCATCAAGTTCATCGGCCCGCCGGCGGAGATCACCCGCCTGATGGGCGAAAAAGACAAAGCGCGGGCGGCGATGAAGCAGGCGGGGGTGCCCATCCTGCCCGGCTCGGAGGGGGTGGTGCAGTCGGCGGGCGAGGCTGCCGAGTGGGCGCGCCAAGTCGGTTTCCCGGTCATCGTGAAAGCCTCGGCCGGCGGCGGCGGGCGCGGCATGAGGGTCATCCACAGCGAGGCCGAACTGCCCAACCTGTTTCACGCCGCGCAGTCCGAGGCCGCGGCGGCATTCGGCAACGGCGACCTCTACCTGGAGAAATTTATCGAGCGGCCGCGCCACATCGAGTTTCAAATCCTGGCCGACAGCTTCGGCAGCGTGGTCTCGCTCGGCGAGCGCGAGTGCTCCATCCAGCGCCGTCACCAGAAACTGCTGGAGGAATCGCCCTCGGTGGCGGTCACACCCGAACTGCGCGCTGGCATGGGCCAATTGCTGGCGGATGTATTGAGCAGAATCGGGTACGTCAACGCCGGCACGGTCGAGTTCCTTATGGATGAGGATGGCAGCCTGCGCTTCATCGAGATGAACACCCGCATCCAGGTCGAGCACGCGGTCACCGAGATGGTCACCGACGTTGACCTGGTCAAGAGCCAGGTGCGGATCGCCATGGGGGAAAAGCTGGAAACGGTGCTGCAGGGCCCGGTCATAACCCGCGGACACGCCATCGAGTGCCGCATCAACGCCGAGCACCCGGAGAAGTTCACACCGTCAGCGGGAAAGATTACCACCTTCCACCCGCCGGGCGGCACCGGGGTGCGGGTGGACACCGCCGCTTACGCGGAAGCCGTCATCCCGCCTTACTACGATTCCCTCATCGCGAAATTGGTGGTGCGGGGCCGGGACCGCGAGGAAGCGATCTCGCGCATGACGCGCGCGCTGGAGATGTTCATTGTGGAGGGCATCCACACCAGCATCCCGCTGCACCGGCGCATCGTCGCCGATCCCGACTTCCGCGCCGGACGTACCGACAATCGGTTCATGGAACGCTTAATGGCCGCCGGCAAGGCCGCCGGTTAGGGCAGCGTAGAACTTGCTAACGAGTTAGTCTTCTCCATGGCCATCGACCATCGACAAGAGCCTGTCCCGAGCGAAACCGAGGGAACCATCCACCTCCCGCGCCTCTACCCGATCCTTGACGCCTCCCGCTTTCCGGACGATCGCGCTCTTTTTCAATTTGCCGAAGACCTGCTCTCCGCCGGCGTTAGCCTGCTGCAGTACCGCAACAAGCACGGCAGCCCGCGCCAGATGCTTTCCCAGGCCCGCGAATTGCGGCGCATTGCCGGCCCGCGCGCGGGGCTGATCATGAACGACCGCGCCGACCTCTGCCTGGCCGCCGATTTCGACGGCGTGCACGTTGGCCAGGACGATCTCCCGGCAGCATCCGTTCGCTGGATCCTCGGAAACAAGCTCTGGCTGGGCGTTTCCACGCATCGCCCCGAGCAGCTCCGCGAGGCCGATCAGAGCGATGCCGACTACCTCGCCATCGGTCCGGTGTTCGCCACCACCAGCAAGGTAAATCCCGATCCGGTCGTCGGGCTCGATGGCGTGCGCGCCGCCCGTGCTCTGACGCGCAAGCCGCTGGTCGCGATCGGTGGAATTACGCGGGCGAACGCGCGCTCGGTGATCGAAGCCGGCGCAGATTCGGTTGCGGTAATCTCCGATTTACTCAGCGACCCGCGCCGCGCGGTTGAGGAATTCCAGCGTATTCTGGACTGAGCGGCAGAATCAGTGTAGATTCTTGCGAAGTTTCCACGCCCCAAGGAGCTTCGTGAGCACTCACTCCGGCACCCCTAGCCGCCCCACCGCTCCCGCCCAGGACCAGGAACTCGTCAAGGGACTCGGCCTGACCAGCGCCACCACCCTGGTGATGGGTTCGATGATCGGCTCGGGAATTTTTATCGTTTCCGCCGACATCGCCCGCTTGGTGGATTCGCCCGCGCTGCTGATCGCTGCCTGGGCCGTAACCGGATTCATGACCATTGTGGGCGCTCTCTGCTACGGCGAACTGGCGGCAATGATGCCCAAGGCCGGCGGCCAGTATGTGTTTCTGCGCGATTCCCTCGGACCGCTGTGGGGCTTCCTTTACGGGTGGACGTTTTTCCTGGTCATCCAGTGCGGCACGATTGCCGCCGTGGGTGTGGCGTTCGGCAAGTTCCTCGGCGTCTTCTTTCCGTCGGTATCGTCGAGCCACTGGATCCTGCATTTCTGGAAGGCGCCGCCGATTCATCTGGGCCCCATGGTGCTGGGGAATATGGACGTTGGCCTCAACACGGCGAATCTGGCCGGCATCATCATCATTGTCGTGCTGTCCATCGTGAATGTGTACGGTGTGCGCACGGGGGCGATGGTACAGAACATTTTCACCTTCGCCAAGGCGGCGGCGCTGATCGGATTGGTTGTCGTCGGGATCGTGATCGGGCGCACGCACCTCGCCGAGATGGCTAACTTCGGCGCGGCCTTCTGGCACAACGCAGGCTGGGGCGCCCGCTTTCCCGTGGAAGTGGGCGTTGGCGGACCGATTGCGTTGGTCGGCATGCTGACCATCCTGGCGGTGGCGCAGGTGGGCTCGCTGTTTTCCGCCGACGCGTGGAACAACGTGACCTTCACCGCCGCCGAGGTGAAGAACCCCAGCCGCAACCTGCCGCTGTCGCTGGCGATGGGCACCGGCGTCGTGATCCTGCTCTACATTGCCGCGAACTTCGCGTACCTCTCCGTGCTGCCGCTGCACGGCGACCCGCACGGCGCCACGGTTTTCGCCCGCGGCATCCAGTATGCGGCCGAAGAGCGGGTCGGTACGGCGATGATGCAGGGCGTGTTCGCTCAGTGGGGCGCGGGGCTGATGGCGGCGGCGATCCTGGTTTCGACCTTTGGCTGCAACAACGGCCTGATCCTGGCGGGCGCGCGCGTGTATTACGCAATGGCCAAGGACGGGCTGTTCTTCCGCGGCGTGGCGCGCCTTCATCCCACCTACAAGACGCCGGCGGTTTCGCTGATGGTGCAGATGGTGTGGTGCTCGATCCTGTGCCTGTCCGGCACCTACGGCCAGTTGCTGGACTACATCATCTTTGCGGTGCTGGTGTTTTACATCCTCACCATCCTGGGATTGTTCGTATTGCGGGCGAAGCAGCCGGACGCGCCACGCCCGTACCGCGCCATCGGCTATCCGGTATTGCCCGCCATTTACATCCTGATGGCACTGTTTATTGATATAGTTCTGTTACGTTACAAGCCCCAGTACACTTGGCCGGGCTTGATCATCGTTCTGGTGGGGATTCCAGTCTTTTACCTGTGGCGCCGGTCCGCGGAGCACGCCGCCGTGAACGGCTGAAATCGGGACTACCTCGAAGGAGATCTACAAACGGCATGTCTGATTTGCTGGCAACTAAACCGCTGGACATGATCCTGACCGAGGCGGGGGAAACGGGCGAGCACGCGCTGAAGCGCGCCCTCGGCCCGGTTAACCTGATCACTCTCGGCATCGGCGCCATTATCGGCGCGGGAATTTTTGTGCTCACCGGCGCCGCCGCCGCGCAGTACGCCGGCCCGGCGATCGTCCTGTCGTTCATCCTGGCGGGAATTGCGTGCGCCTTCGCCGGCCTGTGCTACTCGGAATTTGCCTCGCTGATCCCGATCGCCGGTTCCGCCTACACCTACGGCTACGCCACCCTGGGCGAGATCTTTGCCTGGATCATCGGCTGGGACTTGATCCTGGAGTACGCCTTCGGCGCAGCCACCGTAGCGTCCGGCTGGAGCGGCTACGTCAACAGCCTGCTGCAGGACTGGGGCATCCACCTTCCCCCGTCGCTGACCGCCACTCCCGGTACAGAAATGGTGCTCTACCACAGCCGCTGGGAGCGACTGGCGACCGTCCAGCCGGTACTGGACAAGGCGGGTGTAGCCTCCGGCTCCTTGCCACATATCACCGGGAGCTTCAACCTGGTGGCGTTCGTAGGGATCTGCCTGGTGACGCTGATCCTGGTGATCGGCATCCAGGAATCGGCGAACTTCAACTCGGCGGTCGTGATCATTAAGGTTTCGATCGTGCTGGTGTTTATCGGCATCGCCGCCGCCTTCGTCATGAAACATCCGTCGGTGGCGACCGCCAACTGGCATCCGTTCGTTCCGCCCAATACCGGCAAGTTCGGGCAATATGGCTGGTCGGGGGTGGCGCGCGGCGCGGCCGTGATCTTCTTCGCCTATATCGGATTCGACGCCGTATCCACCGCCGCGCAAGAGGCCAAACAGCCGCAGCGCGACATGCCCATCGGCATTCTCGGCTCGCTGGTGATCTGCACCATCCTCTACATCCTGGTTTCCGGGTTGTTGACCGGCGTGGTTCCCTATACTGCCCTGAACGTGCCCGATCCGGTGGCGGTGGGAATCGACGCCACAGGCGTGCGCTGGGGCTCGGTGCTGGTGAAGCTGGGCGCGATCGCCGGACTCGGCTCGGTCATGCTGGTGATGTTGCTCGGGCAATCGCGCGTGTTCTTCTCCATGTCGCGTGACGGTCTGCTGCCCGAATGGGCGGGCCGCGTTCACCCACGCTTCCGCACGCCCTACATTTCGTCCATCACGGTAGGAATTTTCGTGGCGATCTTCGCCTCGCTAATCCCGATCGGGATTCTCGGCGAACTGGTTTCCATCGGCACGCTGCTGGCCTTCGTCATCGTCTGTGCCGGTGTCTGGCTCATGCGCCGCAGGCGGCCCGAGATCCATCGGCCATTCAAGACGCCTTGGGTGCCGTTCACGCCCATCATGGGGATCGTCGTTTCCGGCCTGATGATGGTCAGTTTGCCCGGGGACACCTGGCTCCGTCTGGTGATCTGGCTGGTGATCGGCATGGCCGTGTACTTCTTCTACGGTCGCCATCACAGCCGCGTGCAGATGGCGAGGCGCAAGCCTGTCAGCAAACCGCCGACGGTGATGGCCGACTGAGCTTGTTCACCCATCGGTTGCAACCAGCCCCTCGTGATTGCGAGGGGTTTGTTGTCGATTGCCGAATTGCGGAATTGAAAATTGCCGAATTGAAGCGAAACGAAATTTCCGCAATTCTGCAGTTCGGCAATTCCACAGTTTGTTCTACACTCAGCAGCCGCACCCAACATGAAAGCGATTCGCAATCTGAAGCTGGTGGCGCTGGCGCTGCTCGTGCTGTTCTTGCTGGGCACGATCGGCTTCCACCTGATCGAGGGCTGGCCGTGGTTCGACAGCTTCTACATGGTGCTGATCACGGTCACCACCATCGGCTACACCGAAGTCCATCCCCTGTCGCATGCCGGCCAGATCTACAACGTTTTCGTGATCATCGTCGGCGTCGGGCTGGTGTTCTTAATGATCGGAGTGCTGGCGCAGGCTTTGTTAGAATTCGAGCTCGCGCAGTTCTTCGGAAGGCGGCGCATGGAACGCGAGATCGACCGCCTGGACGGTCACTTCATTGTCTGCGGCGCCGGACGCGTTGGGCGCAGCACGGCGCGCGAGTTGGCACGCGAGCCGGTGCCGTTCGTGATCATCGAAAGTGCCGCCGTCAAGATGGAACGATTGCCGCCGGAGTGGCTGGTGATCCGGGGCGACGCTACCCAGGAGGCAGCGCTTCGCCAGGCGCATATCGAGCGGGCTCACGGGCTGGTGGCGGCCACCACCACCGACGCCACTAACATCTACATCGTGCTTACGGCACGCGGGCTGAACCCGAAGCTGAAGATCATCGCGCGCGCCAGCGAGGAAGACGCCGAGAAGCACCTGAAGACCGCGGGCGCCGACTCCGTGATCTCGCCGTACCACTTCGCCGGACACAGGATCGCGCAATCTTTCCTGCGGCCGCATGTGCTCGATTTCATTGACTCGGCCACGGTACGGATTGGCGTGGACCTGGAGATCGCCGAGATCGAGGTGCGCCACGGCTCGCGCTATGTCGGCCAGACTTTCCGCTCTTCCGAGATGCGCCACGATACGGGCATCATCGTGCTGGCGATCAAACGCAACGACTCCATGCGCTTCAATCCCGCCCCCGACGAGCGCATTGAGGCGGGCGATACGCTGATCGCCATGGGCGAAGCGGCGGGATTGCGCAAGCTGGAAGAAGTGGCGGGAATCAATGCATAGCCGCGGATCAACGCAGAGGAACGCTGATTCAGGAATGCACTCACCACGGAGGCACGGAGACACGGAAGGATGTTATTTAGAATTGTCATTCCGAGCGCAGCGAGGAATCTGCCGTTGCTGAAACTGAAACTCTTAGCGATCTGCGTTTATCCGCGGCGATGTTGTTCCTCCGTGCCTCTGTGTCTCCGTGGTGGGAACTAGATGAAAGTCACGACTACCGAGGAAATGCGCCAGATTGACCGCCTCACCAGCGAGCGCTACGGCGTGCCGTCGCTGACGCTGATGGAGAACGCGGGAACCCACGTGGCGGAGTACGTGCTGCGGCGCTATGCGCGCGCGGAGCGAATCTGCGTGGTTTGCGGAAAAGGGAACAACGGCGGCGACGGCTTCGTGGCGGCCCGCAAGCTGCACGAGGTTGGAAAAAAGGTAGACGTCCTTCTGTTGGGGAGTCCTGCGGAGGTGAAGGGCGACGCGGCGGCAATGCTAGAGAAGCTGCCGATTGCGCCGGTCACGATCGCCAGCGAAGAAGAATTGATGAGCGGTGAACCTTCACCCGCAAGCGCGTTGCGCGATGCCGATCTCATCCTGGATGCGATTCTCGGGACTGGCTTCAAGCCGCCGGTTTCCGGGCTGATCGCGAGCGCGATTGAGCTGATGAATTCACTTCCGCTTCCGGTGTTCGCGGTGGACATTCCTTCCGGCGCCGGCGCCGATGCGTTCGCTCCCGAGCCGCACCTGCGCTGCCGCGCCGACGCCATCGTTACCTTCACCGCGCCCCGTCCGGCACACGTGTTTGCCGATCTGACGCGAGGGGAAATCGTGGTCGGGCAGATCGGCTCGCCGCGGGAGGCGATTCAGTCCGCGCTGAGCCTGGATGTCATCGCGTGGCCCGACATTGGGTCCTGTTTTGCCCTGCGCGCGCCCGAGACGAACAAGGGCAACTTCGGACATGTGCTGACCATCGGGGGCTCGCTGGGAAAATCCGGCGCGGCGGCCATGGTCGGCATGGCAGCCCTGCGCGCAGGAGCGGGGCTTTCCACGGTGGCGACACCGCGGTCGGTGCTGGCGATGGTTGCCGGTTTCGCCGCCGAGTTGATGACCGAGCCTTTGGCGGAAACCGAGGCGGGTTCAATCTCACTCGCGGCGGTGGAATATGGACGGCTGGATTCGATGGTGGAAGGCAAGACCGTCCTCGCCCTCGGACCGGGAATTTCGCGGCAGGCGGACACCGTGCAATTCATCCGCGCCATCGTGGACAAATACCCGCAGCCGCTGGTGCTTGACGCCGACGGGTTGAACGCCTTCGAGGGCTGCGCGGAGAGGTTGGATGGGAGCAAGCGCCCGTTGGTGCTGACGCCCCATCCCGGCGAAATGGCGCGCCTGACCGGACTTTCCGCCAAGCTGGTTCAGCAGGACCGCATCGGTGTGGCGCGTTCCTTTGCGCGCGATCATCACTGCGTCGTAGCGCTCAAAGGACATCGCACCCTGATCGCCGAGCCGGATGGTCACGTGTGGGTCAACATGACGGGCAATCCCGGCATGGCGACCGGAGGCACCGGTGACGTGCTCACCGGCTTGATCGCGGGCATGATGGCGCAGTTCCCGCATGACCTGGTGCGAGCGGTATGCGCGGCGGTCTGGCTGCACGGGTACGCGGGGGATCGCGCCGCTCGAGTTTGGTCGGAGCAGTGGCTGACCGCAACCGACATCCTGAACACGGCCATCGTTGACGCAGTCACCAAAGACTGGCTGGAGCGCGATCCCTTTGTCGCCATCCAGCATGGCGGCGGCCGGCAGAGTTGAGTCACCACGGAGGCACGGAGAAAGTCAGAATTCAGAATTAAGAAGTCAGAATCCAGAATGTCGTTATGCGATTCATCTTAATTTCTTACTTCTTACTTCTGCATTCCCATGGCAACCGGCGAATTCACCACCCACTCCCCGGAAGAGACCATCCAGTTGGGGCATCAGCTTGCGCGCGAGTTGAAGCCGCCACAACTGGTCGTGCTGCGCGGCGAGCTGGGCACGGGGAAAACCACGCTGGTAAAGGGAATCGCCGAAGGCTTCCAGGCAGCGTCGCAGGACGACGTCACCAGCCCGACCTTCACGCTGATTCACGAATATCGTGGCCCGTCGGTCAACGTGTTTCACATTGACCTCTACCGCATCGACACCGATCGTGAACTGGAGACCCTGGGCATTGACGATCTGTATGGCGATTCCAACGTCCTGCTGATTGAGTGGGGAGAAAAGTTCGCGCGCTTCGAACGCGAGCGGCACGTCGAGATTCGATTCCGGCGGTTGGGGGAGAACGAGCGGCGCATCCGGGTCAGCGGCCTGTAGCGTGCTGAATCAGGCGCAGGCAGTACCTGGGGATCTGGTACTCGTGCGCCATGGCTACCCCGATGGCCAGGGCAAAGACGGCGAACAAGATCAAACGCTCGCGACGGCTGCGCATGTTACAAGGATAGTTGAGCAATCGGACAATTGTGCATAGTAATTTGTGCCGCGATCTCTTCCTTTACCCGATTACTCGATCAGAACCCCATGATGTTGTAGCCGCAGTCCACGTACAAGACCTCGCCGGTCACGGCAGTACTGAGGTCAGATGCCAGGAACAGCGCTGCCTTGCCGACCTCTTCGGCTTCGACGTTGCGTTGCAGCGGCGCGCGCTCGACGTGGCCTTTCAGCATGTCACTGAATCCGGCAATGCCGCGCGCGGCCAGCGTTTTGATGGGCCCTGCTGAGATGGCGTTGACGCGGATCTTCTGCTTGCCGAGATCGTATGCAAGATAGCGGACAGTGGCCTCTAGAGCGGCTTTCGCCACACCCATGACGTTATACTTGGGCACAACCTTCTCCGCGCCGTAGTAGGTGAGAGTGACGATGCTGCCGCCATCTGTCATGAGCGGGGCGGCGGCGCGCGCCAGCGCGATCAGCGAATAAACGCTGACGTCGTGCGCGATGCGGAAGCCTTCACGCGATGTTTCGACAAAAGGCCGGCTGAGTTCGGCGGCAGGCGCAAAGGCGATGCTGTGGACGAGGACGTCGAGCTTGCCATAGCGCTCCTGCAATCGCTCGAAGAGACGTGTGACCTCGGCGTCGTTGGAAACATCGCACTGGAAGCCCTCGGTCCCGGGGAGCGACTCGACCAGGTCCTTGGCTTCAAGCGCAAGCCGCTCGTTCTGATAGGTGAGGGCCAGGCGCGCGCCGGCCGCGTGCAGTTGTTGCGCGATGGCCCAAGCGATGCTGCGCTTGTTGGCGACTCCGAAGACGACTGCGGTACGTCCTTCGAGCAGAGCTGTCATAAAACCGTCGTTGGTCGTTAGTCGTTGGCCGGTCGATCGTGAAACCGAAGAGAATAACAGGTGAGCACGTCGCTGGTCGATGGCGCTACTCGGCCACGGCGGCCGCAGCTTCGGTTGCGCCGCTGGTCGCCGGCACCGGGCACACCGAGGCGACAAACGCCAGCACGTACACCGTTCCCAGCAGCGCGAACCCCGCGGTTAACGACACGCGGTGCGCAATGACTCCGGCTGACAAGGCAAGAATGATCTGCAAGCCGGTGCCGGCAAAATAGAACGAGTTTTGTACGCGTCCCATGAAGTGCTTGGGAACCAGGTGCATCATGCTGCTGGAAATCGAGATGCCACCCACGCCGCGCGCCGATCCCATGGTCATGAAAATTAGTACCGCGATCGGCACCAGCCGCGAATAGGGAATGACGAAGGCGCCGACGGCGAGCACCGCCATGGCGATCTGCAGCCCGCGCCGCGCTCCGATGCCGCGGATCAGCACTGGCACATACAGCGCGCTGAGGAATGCGCCCAGGCCCCATCCCCCGTAAATCCATCCGAAGCCGGTAGCGCCGGCGTGCAGGATGCGGTCGCTCAGCGGCGCCATGACCACCGTGGTTGACATCATCGCGCCCAGATACAACGACCAGCTTGAGCCCAGCAGCAGCACGTCGCGTCGGGGGCGCAGATAGCGGACGCCCTCGCGCATCTCATGCAGGTAGCGCGCCAGCGCTCCCTCCGCAGCAGGTGGCGCCGCGTCAGCCGGGCGGACGAGGTGGCGTCCCTTGCGTACTCCGAAATAGCAAGCCAGCGAAACCAGGTAAGTGCAGAAATCAATCAGCAGCACACCGCCGAGGTGGATGTGGTTGTAGACGAATCCGACCACCGCGCCGGAGAGCAGGAATCCGCCCTGGATGCCGGCCATCAGGAAGGTATTCGAGTGCACGTAGTGCTCTGGCGGCGTCAGTTCCTGGATGAGCGCGTTGATGGTCGGCCAGAACATCCAGAAGCCGAGTTGGACGAGCGTGTTCATGACGTACAGGTGCCAGACCTGCACCCGTCCGGTGAGCGCGAGAAAGGCGACGGTGAGGATGATGAGGGCGCGTGCCGCGTCGAGCAGCATCACCAGGTGGCGGCGGTCCTCGCGATCGATGATCACGCCGCTGAAGGGAAGCATCAGCATGGAGGGAATGGTCTGCAGCACGACCAGCATGCCGAGCGCGACCTCAGAATGCGTCGCCTGCAACACGAACCACATCACCGCGGCGGAATTCATCCCGCTGCCCATCATGGATATCACGTTGGCCGTGAAGACCAGCCGCAGCGGCCGGATTCTCAGGATGGAGCGCATGGGCGGTGAGATGTGCAGAGTAGCGCAGAATCAGGCGGTCGTCGACCAGGAGAGGAGACAGGAGTCGGGAGTCAGCTCTTGCAACATCAGTGGAGTGGACCCCAATTTTGAGACAACCAGTTAAGCCCCAATTCTTAGCGAATGGGGTGAACCTGACTCCTGACCCCTGACTCCTGACTCCTGATTTCTGACGACTGGTTCCTCGCCCAAGCTGCCGCATCTATATATGTTAGCCTTTACAAGAGAACTGCTCCGGCCGTTATCCCGCCGGGCGAGCATGGATTCGGACGACCTTGATTAATACCTTAGCAGCCAAGATTTTCGGCACCAAAAACGAGCGCGAGGTCAAGCGCCTGATGCCCGCGGTGGCGCAGATCAACGCGCTGGAACCGCAGATGCAGGCCCTGACCGACGCCCAACTGCGCGCCAAGACCGACGAATTCCGCAAGCGCCTGGCCGAACGCCTCGAAGGCATCGAGGACGACGACGAGCGCCGCGCAGCGGAAAACCAGTTCCTGGAAGAAATCCTGCCGGAGGCGTTTGCGGTGGTACGCGAGGCCGGCCGCCGCACCCTCAACATGCGCCACTTCGACGTGCAGCTCATCGGCGGCATGGTGCAGCACCAGGGCAAAATTTCGGAAATGAAGACGGGCGAAGGCAAAACCCTGGTCGCCACCCTGCCGGTGTACCTGAACGCGCTGCCGGGGCGAGGCGTGCACGTGGTCACGGTCAACGATTACCTGGCCAAGCGCGACTCGGAATGGATGGGAAAGATTTACAACTTCCTCGGCCTGTCGGTGGGCGTGATCGTGCACGATCTGGACGACGGCGAGCGCCGCGAAGCCTACGCGGCCGATTGCACCTATGGGACGAACAACGAGTTCGGCTTCGACTACCTGCGCGACAACATGAAGTTCGACCTGCGCGAGTGCGTGCAGCGCGGACACAACTTCGGCATCGTGGACGAAGTGGACTCGATCCTGATTGACGAGGCGCGCACCCCGCTGATCATCAGCGGCGCCAGTGAGGAATCCACCGACAAGTATTACAAGGTCAACAAGATCATTCCCAAGCTGGAGAAGGGCGAAGAGATCGAGCAGGCGCAGGGCGAGGCCAAGATTCTCACCGGCGATTACGTGGTGGACGAGAAGCACAAGACCATCACCATCAGCGATCAAGGCTGGGAAAAGGTGGAGAAGCTGCTCGGGATCACCAACATCGCCGACACGGAAAATTGGGACCTGAAACACCACGTCGAGACCGCGGTGAAGGCGCACGCCTTGTACAAACGCGACGTCGAGTACGTCGTGAAAGATGGTGAGGTCATCATTGTTGACGAGTTCACCGGGCGCCTGATGCCCGGGCGGCGCTGGAGCGATGGTCTGCACCAGGCGGTGGAGGCGAAGGAAAACGTCAAGGTCGAGCGCGAGAACCAGACGCTGGCCACCATCACCTTCCAGAATTATTTCCGCATGTACAAGAAGCTGGCCGGAATGACCGGCACGGCGGAGACGGAAGCTCCCGAGTTCGACAAGATTTACAAGCTGGAAGTGGTGGTCATCCCCACCAACAAGGAGTTGCGCCGGCTGGAAAATCCCGATGTTGTGTACCGCACCGAGCCGGAGAAATACAAGGCAGCCGCCGACGCGATTGAGGAATTGCACGAAACAGGACAGCCAGTGCTGGTGGGCACCACGTCCATTGAAAAATCGGAGCGGCTCTCGGAAATGCTCAAGAAGCGCGCCGTCAAGCACGTGGTGCTGAACGCCAAGTATCACGAGCGCGAGGCGGAGATCGTAGCGCAGGCTGGCCGCCACGGCATGGTGACGATCGCGACCAACATGGCGGGCCGCGGCACCGACATTCTGCTGGGCGGCAACCCCGAGTTCATGGCCAAGCAGGAGCTGGTCAAGAAGGGAATCGCGCGTCCGCTTCAAGAGGCCGGAGGCGAGGTCGAAGCCGTTGCCAGCAGCGAGGAGATGACCAAGTTCTACTACCAGGGCACGGAATTCGAAGCTCCGCTGGAACAGTGGAACGAGGCGTTCGCGCGCTTCAAGTCGGAAACCGACAAAGAGCACGACCAGGTGGTCGAGGTCGGCGGCCTGTTCATCCTGGGCACGGAGCGGCATGAGGCGCGTCGCATTGACCACCAGTTGCGTGGCCGCGCTGGACGCCAGGGCGATCCCGGCGCGTCGCGCTTCTTTCTCTCGCTGCAGGACGACCTGATGCGCATCTTCGCCAAAGAGTGGGTCTCCACGCTGCTGCAGCGCCTGGGGATGGAGGAAGGCGTACCGATCGAGTCGAAGATGATCACGCGGCGCATCGAGGCGGCGCAGAAGGCGGTGGAGGCGCAAAACTTCGAAGCCCGCAAACACCTGCTCGAGTACGACGATGTGATGAACAAGCAGCGCGAGGCGGTGTACAGCCTTCGCCGCCAGTTGCTGGAAGGATTGGACCAGAAGGATCTCATCCTCGAGGACTACGTCGCCGACATTCTCGGCGAACTGCTCGATAAGTACGCCGGCAAGGACGTTCATCCCGAGGACTGGAACACCAAGGGCCTGAAGAACGAAATCTTCACCCGCTTCGGCGTGGACATCGTCGCCGAGAAGGTGAAGCCGGAGAGCCTGAACCGCCAAGAGCTGGGCGACGCCGCCTTTGCCAAGCTGAAGGAGCGCTACGAGGCGAAGGAAAAGCTGATCGGCGCCGAGCAGATGCGCTATCACGAGCGCATGATCATGTTGAGCGTGCTCGACCAGCAGTGGAAAGACCACCTGCTCAGCATGGACCATCTGAAGGAAGGGATCGGGCTGCGCGGCTACGGCCAGCACGATCCCCTGGTGGAGTACAAGCGCGAGTCCTTCGACATGTTCGAAGCGATGATGGCGCGCTTCGAAGAAGAGACCGTACGCTACCTGTACCTGATGCAGGTGATCGAGCCGGGCGCGCCGCAGGTAACCATCGAGGCAGGTGGGGACGGCGACGGGGCGGCACGGCGCCGGCGCGCAGCCGCAACCTCGGTGGACGAACTGGAAGAAGCCTTCCAGCGCCGCAAGCGCAAGGAACTGGAACAGGCGCGCATGGCCGGCTCTGGAGAGTATCAGCCGGTACAGCAGAGGGTGCGCTCCGGCGCCAAAATCGGCCGCAACGATCCCTGCCCCTGCGGCTCAGGCAAGAAGTATAAGAAGTGCTGCGGGGTGAACGCGTAGAGCAGTTTCGAGTTGCAGTGTCAGTTTCAGAAAAATCCACCCTTCGACTACGCTCAGGGCAGGCTCCCGGGCGAAACGGTGGCCCACCCGATCCAAATTATCTTAGGTGGCCGTGCATCATTTCATGCAAGACATTCTCTTCAGTAACTGCTCTCGCGTAAGCTTCTGGTCGGTCTTCAGACCGCGCGCAGAGTCAAAGACCCACTGCTGCTGACTGGAGTCGGATAGGTTTTTCGGTACGAAACGCAACTTCACAGCCGTTTGCTTGTACATCAGAGTCCGAATGACGGTGGGCTTGCCGGTCCTATTCACGGGGGCTGTCTTGTCAGAGTCCGGCTTGCCGCAGTTCGCTACAGCACGCGCCACATCGTCCTGCGGTATGACCGGCCTTTGCGGCTGCTCCTGTTTCGGCGCAGGAGTGGGCAATCGGAAATCTGGAGACCTGACGACTGCTCCTATTAGGACAATCACTCCCAGCGCCGCTACAACCGTCACTGTGGACGCCAGTGACGGCTTCAACGACTGTCGTTCAGCAGGGATGCTGCCGCACTGGTCACAATATCCCGCGTAGTTGTCGAGCTGCTTGCCACAGACGGCACAGGTGCTCATGGGGTGTTCGAGCCCCGAATCCTACCACAGAACTTTCCGTCCTAGCGGTGACCACTGCGGCTGCGATACACTCCATACTTCTCCCCCTTCAGAGGCGCGCATGGGCTGGTACTTACGGAAAGCATTCAGCTTTGGTCCATTGCGGTTGAACCTATCCAAGTCCGGACTGGGCTATTCCTTCGGAGTGCGTGGTGCAAGGATAGGAGTCGGACCACGCGGCACGTATGTGCACATGGGGCGCGGCGGCGTCTATTACCGCCAGTATCTTTCAAGCCCGTCTGGTGAAAACAACCTCAGTCCTGCCGCTGTCCCCCCGGCGCTTCCTTCCGTTCTCACCCAAGAGCTGCCCCCAATTGAAACTGCGGACGCATCCGCCCTGAGAGATTCGACAGCAGCAGAACTAATGTCGGAATTGCAGGAGAAGAATGCCAAGGCGAGATATGCAGTTGTCGTGATCGTGGCGTCTGTAGTGGCGCTCGTCGCGATGTTGGCTGCAGGTGGGCCGCTGCTTGTGTGCGGCGCATTCGTGATCGTATGCGCCGTGCTCCACTATGAAGCACAGATGCTCGACATCGAACGGAAGCGCGTGTCACTGCGCTACGAACTGGACAAAGATGCGGCTGGCGATTATGCGTCGCTGCTGGGTGCTGTCGCGACTTTGTCTCGTTCGGCTGCGCGGTGGCGATTGACCGCCGAAGACTTGTGCCGTGACCCAAAGTACCACGCAGGAGCTTCGAAGACCGTTGATAGGAAAGGAGCATCGCTCGCGGTATCGGCGCCTAGCGGTGTTGAGACAAATCTGGCTATCTGGCGACTTGATGTTGGTGAGCAGGTTGTCTACTTCCTTCCTGACAGGCTGCTGGTCACTCAAGGCGGTTCATTCGGCGGTGTGGAGTATCGGGATTTGACCGTGCAGGACAGCTCAATTCGATTCATCGAGGGCGGTGGCGTGCCTTCGGATTCACAGGTCGTAGACTGGACATGGCAATTTACGAACAAGGGTGGTGGGCCAGATCGTCGCTTCGCCAACAATCGCCAGATTCCCGTGGTCAACTACGGCGAGCTTCACCTGCGTTCCGCATCCGGTATGCACATTGTTCTGCATGTATCCGACCCTAGCAAGTTGCAACAGTTTGCGAGTGGAGTTCGCGACTATGCTCGCCACCACGATGCTTCGGCAGCCAGCGAGGGAAGGAAATAGACGCGGTCAACGGGGATTTGTGGATCGGTTCCCGCCGCTCCGCGGCACCGAACGGGAGGAAGAAATGAGGAAGGTCGCATTCGCTGCGGCGTTGCTCGTCGGACTCGCGCTCGCGCAGGAGGTGCCGCGCGGTGCAAGAAACGGGAGCGCGCCGTCGGGCCTACGTGGGCGGCCGCAATTCCTGGTCGGGGTGACGCGCGACCAACTTTACAGGACCGTTGGAGCGCCCCGGAGTTGCTTCATCCCGCAGGCTCAGCAATACTATCCGCTCTCGCAGTGCGTTCGAATGCGCACGATTTGGGGACGCGTGCTCGATGTGTACACGCTAAAAACGAGGACTAGCGAGTACGAAGTGACGGTCGCTTATGAGATTGACGATTCGCAGTCGCGCCTTCACCCCAAAGTGCTGGTCAGCGAGGTTAGATTCACACCTGACAAACACCTGCCAGCCTCTACTGTTTTGAAGGATCTGGATGAGGTCTCGAATCTCTGTCGCGAAGGCTGCACCGTGGTGCGCGAAACCAATGATCCGTATGCGCTCGCCGTTTGCCCATCGGAGAGATCCCAGCCGAGGTTGCTGAAGCAGCAGGGCGGAATCCCCGTCCTTGCCCTTCACTTTGGAGACCAGAAGCTGCGCACGGCGGATTCGGAACCAGACTTTATCGACTTCTGGATCCCGCGCGATGCGGAGCTTCATACATGCCAAGGGGAGGAAGTTGGAGCCTGGCCACCAAAGGAATAGGTGCTGGCCCACCCTTTCGCCCGGGGGGAGCCTGCCCTGAGCGCGGCGAGGGGCGATTGGTAGGTACTCCGATCACCACGACCCCAAGACCGTTAAGCCGCCGCCGAGCTGGACTGGACCTTGAAGCGAACCCGTTCGTGCCGCTGCAGGAATGCGACCATCTCAAACAGGTTCTTAGCGTGCGGATTCCCCGTCGGGCCGAGCATGCGCATCAGGCTCTTGGGCGAACGATGCATGGCCTGTCCAAGTTTCGTGAACCCCACCGTGGCGTTGATGAAATCCCGTAATACGGCCTTGCCGGTTTCGACGTCGCCGGAGAGAAAACTTTCAATCGCTTCCCGGAGAAGCGCCTTGCGGAAGGCGGCATCGCGCTTGACCCGCGCTTGGACGGTTTCCTTGAAATCTCGCGTGAGAGCCATATCGCCTCCTACTGCTTTCGCCGCTTGTAGTCCTGCCACAATGCGATGGCCCTGGCGATGTCCCGCTGCTGGCGCTTTTTCGTTCCGCCGCCGAGAAGGATCACCAGCCGATCGCCATCTTTGCCGAAGTAAATCCGGTAGCCGGGCCGAAGTCGATGGTGCATTCGCAAACGCCAGCGCTTACGCCCTTAACGTTCGAGAAGTTGCCTTGCCCGATGCGCGTCACCGCAATCGTGACTTTAGCGGCGGCATGGGCGTTGAGTCCCTCGAACCACGCCGCGAAAGGGCTGCGCCCAGCCGTGTCGAGATACTCGCGTACGTCGCCCATGGCCTATGGTAACAAATATGTTACCATTGTCAAACAGCGGCACAACACTTCGGCTAAGAACCTCAGCGGCTACAGCCGAGTGAAAACAGTTTGGCTGCAATGCAGGGCTGAAGTTCTGCGCCACCCAGCGGCGCGCTGTGCGCCCGGCCCTTGGGCTAAGCCTCCCACGGATTGAACACCGGGACACCGGTCGCGGCGACATCCTTGGTGTTGCGGGTCACGAGCGTAAGGTTATGGTGCAAAGCCGTAGCCGCAAGCAGCCCATCAATTACGGGCAACGGCGATGTTGGCCCGGCCTGCGCAGCGAGGCGGCCCCAGCGATCCGCGACCGCCTGATCCACCGGCAGGATGCGTCCCGCGAAGCGCAAGACGAGATCGCCGTCGAGCCAGGTTTCCAGCCTGACGCGGCGGGAAGCATTCGTGAGTGAGGCAATTCCTTTACGAATCTCTCCGAATGTTAGGACGCTGAGATAGAGCAGGTTCTCGTCGGTGTCTGCAACCCAGGCTTTCACTTTGGGCTCCGGCCTGGGGCGCACCAGTTCGGAGATGATGTTGGTATCGAGCAGAAACCCGCTCACAGCTTGACCTTCCGGCCGTAGTCCGGCTTGCGCTCAAGATCAACCGTGACCTTGGCGAGCGGAGACTCGGCAAAGAACTGCAGCAGGCTTCGGGGCTGCCGGGAACGGGCCTGAAGGCGTTCAAACTCTTCCGCCGGCAGGACGACAACAGCCTCCTTATCCTGGCGGGTGACCCATTGCGGACCTTCCGACCGTGCGCGGCGGAAAAGCTCACTGAATTGGGCTTTGGCTGTCTGAAGCTGCCAACGCTTCCTCGGCAGGCTTTTTGTCTTACGCGCAGCTAACTGCCCCTTTAGAGCAGGCTTGGTCACTGTTCTACTCCTGACTAGACTGACTAGATTGTACGCTCGTCGGGCCATACCGCGCTACACCGGCGTTTTTGCGGACCCCGGTTGCGGCGTTCGGGGATGAGCAGGCCTCAGGCTTCGCGGTAGCGGCGTTACGTGTTAGCGTGGCTTGAGATGACCTCGTCCGGAGTTGGCGGAGGGGGGACGATGAGACAGACCTATCCGAGCATATGTCTGGGGTCATCCCAACTGAACACCAGCCACCTGCAATTGCAATTCTTGCACCGTAGCGGCCAGAAGCGGAGCCACGACAAGAAGACCTCTTTGTAGTTGGCGCGATGTGATCGCGCGATATCCGAGCTGTTGCACTCAGGACAATGCATGCGGGGGTGGAAATAGTGCACGGCAGGTCAGGACTTGCCGTTGACGGACCATTTCTTCTTCAGCTCGTAGCGCCAGTGCAAACGAGGATCGGTGCGGGGCTGAAGCCGAAGGCGAGAAACCTGTCTAGGCGTTGGCGCGAGGCCACTGCAGCACTCTCGGCAGAACCTCGGCCAAGGTCAACTCGATGCGCTGCACCGAGTCGGCGGCATAGCGGCTTGCTTCCGGCGACCCCTGCTGGGTGCGCGCATCGCGGGTGAGGCTAAGCACTTGCAAGGCGTTGCGGATGTGGTGGTTGCACTCGGCCACGGTCCGGAAGCGGGCAATGTCGGCGGCGCGACGGTCATTGGTATAGCGCAGCAACGTGTAGATGAGTCCGCCGACGACCAGCAACATGAACGTGCCGTGAACCAGCCCGCCCATGGACGGATACCACATATTGACCAGCCAGCGGGAGAACAGTGCACCCACACCAGCCACGATGAGGGCAGCGAAGGCGGTTGCCCAGATGTAGAGGCGAGGATAGGGCTGCGGCAGGCGATCGGTGTCCACCAGCACGGGCGGGAGTGCCTCGAAGTGCTTGGTCCATGCTTCCCCCCTGAGGGTACTCTTCGTCGCCAACAAGGAGGTCGAGTTCGGATGACGGTGAGCGCGACAGGCGATTACTACGTCTTCATGGGTGCCTGCGGCCTTGAACCCACAAGCATGGCACTGAGCATGCACCATGACAGCAGTCGTGGGGGAGGAGTGTGTCATCGCTGGAATTGTCGTTCTGGAGCAATTCAAGTTGCAAGGGTACTGAAGGACATGTCCGAAAGGAGGTTCTTAGTTTGGGCATCGAGCGGACGCCGACGACCTGCGAAATTGTGACCGGTGCGGCGAGCCAAAGGATCGGCCTCGATGCGCGCCTGCGCGCACGCACGCAGCGTCTCTGGTCTCGGCGGGCGGGGCTTGGGTTTGCATAACCAGCGGCGGCTGCGGCGTTCGGGGATGAACAGGTCCCGGGCTTCGCGGTAGCGTAGGCGCCGCACTTCGCGTTGCGGATAAAACGCACTTCATATTTGCCGCAGGTGCAGCAGCTTAGCCTGAAAATGACATTTTGCGGCTCTTGCCAAATATTCAGCGGGCTTCAGGCTGCAGGCCTCAGTCCGGCGCGCAACCCCCCGGCTTCTGCCAGAGGGTCTTGTCCTTAAGTGACCCCCCGAGGCACTTGAGTTAACCCTTTTAACAACGCTTCTCGATTGACAATTTCTGTCACTCAACATACGATTCGGCCTATCCAGAATTGAACAATTTTGCCCCAAATATTTCTGCAAAATCCGCAGCATGGGGGCGGTTCGAGTCAAGCTGGCGGCCGGCGAGGATAGGGAGACCGGAGCATGTCTCATCGGTTGGGCGACCTTCTCGTTAAGGAGAAGGTAATCACGAAGGAGCAGCTCGAACAGGCTCTGAAGGTGCAGAAGGAATCCGGGGCGCGCCTGGGCTCGATTCTGGTCAAGCTGGGGTACCTGTCCGACGAGGACGTAACCAATTTCCTCTCCCGCCAGTACGGCGTGCCGGCGATCAACCTCACCTACTTCGAAATCGATCCCACGGTCGTCAAGCTGATCCCGTACGAGACGGCCAAGCGTTACCAGATCCTGCCGCTAAGTCGGGTGGGCGCGTCGCTGACCATCGCCATGGTGGACCCAACCAACGTGTTCGCCATGGACGATATCAAGTTCATGACCGGCTTCAACATCGAGCCGGTGGTGGCGTCGGAGAGCTCGATCCTGGAGGGCATTGAAAAGGCCTACGGGGCAACCCACGAGGAAGACCTGGAAAAGGTCATGATGTCGATGACCGAAGGCGTCGATACGGACGTCGAACTGCAATCCGAAGAGGAGGAGAAGGGGCTATCGGAACTGGAGAAGGCGGCCGACGAAGCGCCCATCGTTAAGCTGGTAAACCTGATCCTGACCGACGCGGTCAAGCGCGGCGCCAGCGACATCCACGTGGAGCCCTACGAGAAGGAGTATCGCGTCCGCTTCCGGGTTGACGGCATGCTGCTGACCATCATGAGCCCGCCCATGAAGCTGAAGGACGCCATCACCTCGCGAATCAAGATCATGGCCAAGCTGGACATCAGCGAGAAGCGGCTGCCGCAGGACGGGCGCATCATGCTGAAGGTCAATCTCGGGGGGAGGAAAAAGCAGCTCGATTACCGGGTCAGCACGCTGCCCACGCTGTGGGGAGAGAAGATCGTGATGCGGCTGCTCGACAAAGAGAATCTGCGCCTCGATATGACCAAGCTGGGCTTCGAGCAGGATTCGCTGACGAAGTTCGAAAAGGCGATCCTGAAGCCCTACGGCATGGTGCTGGTCACCGGGCCCACCGGTTCCGGCAAGACCAACACGCTGTACTCCGCCATTTCGCGCCTCAACCAGCCCGACACCAACATCATGACCGCCGAGGATCCGGTGGAGTTCCAGTTGGCGGGCGTGAACCAGGTGCAGATGAAGGAATCCATCGGGCTGAATTTCGCGGCGGCGCTGCGCGCCTTCCTGCGGCAGGATCCGAACATCATCCTGGTGGGCGAGATCCGTGACTTCGAGACGGCGGAGATTGCCATCAAGGCCGCGCTGACCGGCCACCTGGTGCTTTCCACGCTGCACACCAACGGCGCGCCGGAAACCATCAGCCGCTTGATGAACATGGGCATCGAGCCGTTCCTGGTGGCGACGTCGGTGCACATGATCGTGGCGCAGCGCCTGGTGCGCCGCATCTGCTCCGAGTGTAAGGCGGAGGTAGACCTGCCGCCGCAGGCGCTCATCGAGGCCGGCTTCACGCCCGAAGAGACCAAGACCGTCAAGGTCAGCAAGGGTAAGGGATGCGGCGTCTGCAATAACACCGGGTACAAGGGCCGGTGCGGCCTGTACGAGGTGATGGAGATTGACGACGACATTCGCGAACTGATCCTGGTGGGCGCCTCCGCCGTGGAATTGAAGAAGAAGGCGGTGGAGCGCGGCATGATAACCCTGCGCCGCAGCGGCCTGGTGAAGGTGATGACGGGCGCGACGACCCTGGAAGAGGTGGCGCGAGAAACGGTGCACTGAGTTCAGAGTTGTCAGTTCGGAGTTGTGAGCCGGGAGAGCGGACACCGATATGTCTGTCACACTGAGCGATCTTCTGAAGAAACTGCTGGAGTTGAGCGGCAGCGATCTGCACATCACCACCAATTCGCCGCCCCAGATTCGCGTGCACGGCCACTTGCAGCCGATGGACATGCCGCCGCTGACGCCCGGCGAAACCAAGGCGCTGGCCTACAGCGTCATGACCGACGCGCAGAAGCACCGCTTTGAGGAAGACCTGGAACTGGACTTCTCCTTCGGCATGAAGGGACTGGCCCGCTTCCGCGCCAACATCTTCAACCAACGTGGCGCCGCCGGCGCGGTCTTCCGCGTGATTCCGTTCGAGATCAAGTCCTTCCAGCAACTCAACCTGCCGCCGGTCGTGGGGAGATTATGCGAGCGGCCGCGCGGGCTGATCCTGGTGACCGGACCGACGGGTTCGGGCAAGTCCACCACGCTGGCGGCGATGATCGACAAGATCAACACCGATCGCCACGAGCACATCATCACCATCGAGGACCCGATCGAATTCGTTCACCAGCACAAGAACTGCCTGGTGAACCAGCGCGAAGTGCACGCCGACACCAAGTCGTTCGGCAATGCGCTGCGCGCCGCCCTGCGGGAGGACCCCGACGTGGTGCTGATCGGGGAAATGCGCGATCTGGAAACCATCGAAGCGGCGCTGCGCATCGCCGAGACGGGCCACCTCACGTTCGGCACCTTGCACACGAATTCCGCTTCCTCCACGATCAACCGCGTGATTGACGTGTTCCCGGCGCACCAGCAATCGCAGATCCGCGCCCAGCTTTCGCTGGTGCTGGAAGGCATCATGTGCCAGGCGCTGGTGCCCAAGATCGGCGGGCAGGGACGCGGAATGGCGATGGAGATCCTGATTCCCAACGCCGCCGTGCGCAACCTGATCCGGGAAGACAAGATCCACCAGATTTATTCCGCCATGCAATCGGGCCAGGACAAGTTCGGGATGCAGACCTTCAACCAGTCCTTGGCCACGCTGTACATGAGCAAGCAGATCACGCTGGAAACGGCGTTGCAGCGGTCGTCCAATGCGGAAGAGCTGCAGGAAATGATCAATCGCGGCGCGGGCATCACCAAGCCGGGAGTCGGGGCAGCGCCGGGGAAGAGATAGTCCGACGGTCGATCAGTCGGTTCGTCCCAAAGCAGCCAGCGAGTGAAAGACAGAAGAGCAAGTGAGGTCCACATGCCAGTTTTTACATTTACCGGCAAGAATGCGGCCGGCGAGAAGGTGTCCGGAGAACGGGTGGCGGAGAACAAGCAGGTGTTGAAGGCGGCGCTCGCGCGGGAGCGGATCAGCGACTCGACCATCAAGGAAAAGGGCAAGGAATTTGTCATGCCCACGTTCGGTTCGGGCAAGGTCGCCACCAAGGACATCGCCATCTTCTTCCGCCAGTTCTCGGTCATGATTGACGCCGGCCTGCCGCTGGTGCAGTGCCTGGAAATCCTGGCCGCCAACCAGGAGAACCCGGCCTTCCAGAAGGCGCTGACCGGGGTGCGGCAGACGGTGGAAGGCGGCGCGACGCTGTCCAACGCGATGCGCGGCTACCCGAAAATATTCGACGATCTGACCACCAACATGATCGAGGCGGGGGAAACGGGCGGCATCCTGGACATCATTCTGCAGCGCCTCTCGGCGTACGTGGAAAAGGCGGTGAAACTGCGCTCGGCGGTGAAATCGGCGCTGATTTACCCGGTCTCGGTGATCAGCATAGCCGTGCTGATCGTGGGCGCGCTGCTGAAGTTCGTGGTGCCTATTTTCGCCAACCTGTTCACCGGGTTGGGTGTCGCACTGCCCGCCCCGACGCGCTTCGTCATGGGCCTGAGCAGGTTTGTGAGCAATTTCTGGTGGGTGGTATTCGCGGTTGTGATCGCGCTGGTGGTCGGCGTCAAGCAGGTGCGCAAGCACCCGAAGGGGCGCTACGTTTGGGACAACATGATGCTGCACCTGCCGGTCTTCGGCATGGTACTGCGCAAGATCGCGGTGGCGCGCTTCACGCGCACGCTGGGAACGCTGATCACCTCCGGCGTGCCCATCCTGGAAGGTCTCAGCATCACCGCGCGCACCTCCGGCAATGCGGTGCTGGAACAGGCGCTGATGAAGGTGCGCAAGGCGATTGAGGAGGGGCGCACCATCGTGGACCCGCTGAAGGAATGCGGCGTGTTTCCCAACATGGTGACGCAGATGATCGGGGTGGGCGAAGCCACCGGCGCCATGGACGCCATGCTGCAGAAGATCGCAGACTTCTACGAGGACGAAGTGGACTCCGCCACCAAGGACATGCTGACGCTGCTGGAACCGGTGATGATCTCATTTCTAGGGGTGGCGGTAGGCGGCATCGTCATCTCGCTGTACATGCCGTTGTTCTCCATGATCGCGAAGCTGGCCGGCTAAATTCCGGGCGCTCCTCAAGGCTGGCAGAGGACCGGCGCAGGCGGCGACATCATGCGAGGGATAGTGTGTCTGGTAGCAGGGGAGTGATGCGCGAGGAGTTCAACCAACAAGGCTGGCTGATTTGGCTGAGCAAGGTGCGGATCATCGTCATCACCTTGCTGTTCGGCGTCGAGTTGGCGGTCGCGGTGCTGACCCCCACCAGCCTCCCGAAGGGGCTGTTCATTGTCGCAATCCTGTTGTGGTACACCATCTCCGCCTTCTATCTTCTGCTGCTCTCCTTATGGCACGATGCGCGATTCCAGGCGCGTCTGCAGGTCCTCACCGACCTGTGCATGGCGGCCGCGGTGGTCTATCTCACCGGCGGAATCGACAGCTCGTTCAACTTCCTTTACCCGCTGATCATCATCGTCGCCGCCATCCTGCTATCGCGGGCGTGGACCTTCCTGGTTGCGGCGCTGGCATTCATCGTATGTGGCGCTATTCTGGAGCTTTCCTACTTTGACCTTCTGCGCTCCTATTCGATGAACCGGCCCGACCTGCGCAGTCTGCAAGCCTCCATCCTGATTAACCTGTTCGCCTACGCCGCCATCGCTTATCTGGCCACCTACTTGAGCACCAAGCTGCGCCAGGCCGACGTGCGTTTGCAGGAGCGGAGCGGCGAACTGGAGAACCTGCAGGCCCTGCACGAAAATATCGTTGATTCCATCAGCGGCGGACTGATCACCACCGGCATGGACGGCCGCGTGCGCCTGATCAATGCTGCCGGCCAGAGGCTGCTGGAACGCCGCCAGGCCGACATTGTCGGCAAGAGCGTCGAGCTTCTCTTCCTCGACCAGTTGCCCGAGCCGGGCATCTTCCCGGTGCGTTGCGAAGTTCGCTCCGCCATCCCCTCCGGGGGCACCCGGACATTCGGCATGGCTCGCTCGATGCTTGAAGTGCCGGAGCGGAGCGCCATGGGCTACGTGTATACCTTTGACGACCTGACGGAGATCCGCCGCCTGGAGCGCGAGGTGCGGCTGCGCGA
>JAIQFM010000180.1 GCA_020073285.1 Terriglobia bacterium
TGTGCTGGGGTCAACTCCTCGGCGTCAGGAGTGCAGAGCTCGCTGTGGGCTTTGGGGGGAAAGTCTGTGTTCCTGCCCACAGAAGCGGGCCGTGCCCGGGATCTTGGCTTATGAGGCGGAGGCCACAGAAAACCGGCAGGATGATACTACTGTGTCGAAGACGCAACCGTGACAGTGGTCACGGATGGCCGTGATTGCCCCTGGGAGCTGGCCCACCCTTTCCCGCTAGAGACAATGTTGAGGTTGCCCTACCCTTGTCGCCCGCGGGTTTCGAGCGACAGGGTGGGGGTGTTCCCCCCGTTGTGCCGTTCCTACGGCGCTCCGAGGGATGTTGGGGGTGAGCTTCCCTGGGGCTCACTGGCGGTACTGGACCGAGACACAGGTCGGACTGTTGACATCCTACCTGCTGGCTGGTAGGATTTCTCGTATCCCAGTTGGCGCGAGCCTGACGTGAGCGGAAGGCGGGCAGGACGATCCGGCAAGGCGGAGAAGAGAATCGATGAGACTTCCTACCTCACCGGGCGACGGCGTGGCGCTGTACTCAAGGAAGAAGCCTGGTACGAAGGGAACATGCTCGTCCGCTATAGTCTGGCGTATATCAATGCGTGCATTTGTCCCGCCGACAACGGACGCGTGCTCGGCTACGACAATGCTCACGGCCACAGTCATCGCCATTTCATGGGGAAGACTGAGAGCGTCAAATTTCCAGGGTACGAAGCGCTGGTGAACCGTTTTCAGAAGGAAGTGGAAGCGCTGTGGAGGGCCGAAGATGAAGAAAAAAGTTAGCGTTCGCATCGCCGCCGACGGCGTCACCGGTTTCTTTGAACGCGCCCGCGAGCACGCCCGCAAGTTGGACCGCGGCCTCGAGCTTCCGCCGGAAATCACGGTTTCTTTTGAGAGCACAGCCGACATGATGCGCGTGCTATCCGCCCAGCGCGTGCGCCTGCTGCGGGCGGCGCGGCAGAAACCGTCGCCCGTATCCGATCTTGCCGCTCGCTTGCGGCGCGATGCGCGCGCCGTCAGCCGCGACGTGGAGTTGCTAGAACAGTTTGGATTGGTGCGCACCCGGTACGAAAAGAATCCCGGGCACGGAAAGCGGCGGATCGTGGAATCGCGCGCCGACAGATATCAACTTGTGGCGGCGATTTAGAGGGATTCCAGGGCTGAAGCCCTTTTCATCTTCAACTACCGTTTCGCCGGGCTGAAGCCCGGCGCTTCCACCTGAGCCGTGTCGAGTTGTGCATTTTGCCCTCCCTGCGGGACTCGGAAATATTCAATTGGAAGCCTTCCCAGGCCTTCCGTCCTGGGCTACCAGCGTGTCGTCCCTGCGGGACTCTGGAAGAATTTTGGCGTGCGCTTCCCCGGGACTGACGTCCCGGGCTATGAAGTGGCGTCGCTTCGCGACTCGCGTCAGCGCGATGGCCGGATCGGTGGCTATGGCCGGATCATTATTGGTGCGCCATCTGAATGCGCGATCTCGCCGGGAGACTCTGGGCTGAAGCTCAAGGCTACCGGAACCCGGCGCTTGCAGCACGCGGGAGAGGGCGCCCGCGCTACATCTGCACACGCGAGGGCGCGTGTGCCACAGGGACAGGTGGGAGCGGGAACGCGTAAAATCCCCACCCTGTCTCGCCTCATTTCTTCTATCAGGGCAGGCGCGATTACGGCGAGACAAGGGTGGGGCAACCGCCAAGCGGGAATTTCTCCGTAATCCCTTGAGCCTAAAAAATCGACCTGGGGGAAGAGGTACCCCGGATGCGCGTCACCACCGCCCGTGCCTGCCGTCACAGCACTGCCGCCCGTGCGGGGCGAAGGTTATGATGAGAAGCTATGGCCGAAAACGGGTTAGGCCGCGAGGTTCGCTCCGACACGCGCGTGCGTCTGGAGATGCTTGCCATTGCCGCGGTGCTCGCTGTCGTCGTGCTGGGAGTGTTCTATCTGCTGGTCCCGCCCGATTGGGTGGACATTCCGCATCTCTACCTCTGGACTGTGCCCTCCCTGTTGATCGCCCTAGGGGTGGCCCTGGCCGCCGCCCAACATCGCCTGGAAAAAAAGAAGGAAGCGTGGGCGGAGATCACGCACCTGCGTGAGCTGGTGGAATATCGCGAGCGCGAGCGCGACCTGGCGCAGCAAGAGCTGGTGAACCGCATTAACGCCGAGCGCAACTTGGGGCGCGAGAAGATGCAGTTTGAGGCGCAGCTCGCGGCCTACGAAAAATACGCGGCGCTGGCGCAACTGGCGCTGGGCGCGGCCCACGAGATCAACAATCCCCTGCTCGGGATTTTGTCGCACCTCGAGCTGGAGTGGAAAGTTACGACCGATGCGGAGCGGCGCGAGGAGATCGAGCAGTGCATCGAGGGCACCAAGCGCATCTCGACCACGATTCGAGGCCTGATTAACTACGCGCGTCCCGGCCCGCTGCAGCTCACGAAGATCCATATCGGCCGCCTGGTGGAGGACACGCTGGCTTTCCTGCGCCACCAGCCGATGTTCCGGACCATCAAGCTGGAGACGCGCATCGCGCACGATCTGCCCGCCATCACCGCCGATTCCAACCAGCTCTCGCAGATCCTGATGAACCTGCTGCTCAACGCGGCGGAAGCCATGCCCGAGGGCGGCAGCATCACCATCGAGGCGCACAAGCTCAAGTTCACCGAGAGCGTGGAGTTTTCCGTGTCGGACACCGGTAGCGGGATTCCCGCCGATATCCTGCCGCACGTGCTGGAGCCGTTCTTCACCACCAAGCGCGGCAAGGGCACCGGCCTGGGCCTGAGTATCAGCCACGCCTACGCGCGCAGCCACGGTGGGGACATCAAGGTGGAGAGCATTCCCGGCCGCGGCACGACCGTGCGCATCCTGCTGCCGATCCGGCAGGAAGGAAAGATTGAAAGACAGCCGGAGTCATCGGGCGATCTGGTGGTCGGGTGATCGGGTAATCGCGAATCGGGTAATTGGGAAATCGAACCGCGCGTTCGGAAGGTTTCAAATTCCGCAGTCACCCGATTGCGCAGTTACGGAGTTGAGTAAACGAGGCGAACGCGATGGCGTATTCGATTCTGGTTGTGGACGACGAGGCGCTGACGCTACGCACCATCTCGCGGGCGCTGCGCGATGAAGGGTTCGAAGTCTTCCTTGCCACGACCGGCGAAGAGGCGCTGGAAATCTTCGCGCGCGAGCATCCGGCGGTGGTCATGCTGGACGTGGTGCTGCCCGGCATCGACGGCATCGAAGTGCTGCGCCAGATCAAGCGCCAGAGCCCGGGCACGATCGTGGTCATGATGAGCGCCTACCACATGATCGACCGCGCGGTGGAGGCCATGAAGCTGGGCGCGCATGACTACCTCAGCAAGCCGTTCCACCTCGCCGACATGGTGAACACCATCCGGCGTGCCCTGGAGATGCTGGCGCTGCGCGTGCGCGTAAGCGAATCGGTGGAGACGGCGAAAGGCCAATACGACTTCGGGATGGTGAAAACCATTAATCCGGAGATGCAGCACCTGCTGGAGATCTGCGAGAAGGCGGCGCAGTCGGAGCACACGACCATCCTAATTCTGGGCGAGAGCGGAACCGGCAAGGGCGTGCTCGCCAAGGCGCTGCACTATAACAGTCCGCGGGCCCAGATGCCGCTGCTGGAACTCAACTGCGCGGCCATGCCGGACGCGCTTTTGGAAAGCGAACTGTTCGGCTACGAGCCCGGAGCCTTCACCGACGCGCGCCGCCGCAAGGAAGGCCTGCTGGAGAGGGCGCAGGGCGGCACGGTGTTTCTCGACGAGATCGGCAACATGTCGGCCAGCGTGCAGGCTAAGATCCTGCGCGTGCTGGAGGAAGGCACCTTCATGCGGCTGGGCGGGACGCGAGTGATCAAGGTGGACGTGCGAATTATCGCGGCGACCAATAGCAACCTGAAGGAAGCCGTGGCGCGGGGGCAGTTTCGGGAAGACTTGTTTTACCGGCTGAACGTGCTGCCGATCACTCTGCCGCCACTGCGCGAGCGCAAAGAGGACATACTGCCGCTGGCGGTCGCATTGCTGGAGCGCTTCAACAAGGAGATGAAGAAGAGCTTCACCGGGTTCACGCCGGCGGCGGCGGAGCTGCTCAAACGGCACTTGTGGCCGGGAAATATCCGCGAGCTGAAGAACGTGATCGAACGCACCATGATCCTGGCGCCCGAGGGCGACATTGACGCCGAATACCTGCCGGAGGAAATCCGCGATTATTCCGAGCCGGTGGAGACGCACGAGCCCTCGCACATGGACCTTTCCCCGACCGGACAGCAGTGGGTCACGCTGCGCGAGTTGGAGGAGCGCTACATCCACGAGGTCCTGACGCTTACGGGAAACAACAAGGCGCAGGCGGCGCGCATCCTGGGCATCCATCCCACCTCGATTCTCCGGCGTCTGAAGAAGGAGCAGGAAGAGGACAAGGTCGAGACGGCGGCAGAGTAGGCTATTTCAGAGTTTCCGCGAGCAGTCTCGTATCGTCGGAAATAATCCCATCAACCGCCAGGTCGGCGCAGCGGCGCATTTCGCGCTCGCGGTTTACGGTCCAGACAAATATTTTCTTGCCAGCGGAACCGAGCGTTTTCACAATTCCTGGTGTGACCAGGCGGCGCTCCAGGAAGAGGGCCTGGATCGGCAGGCTGGGCCAGGCAGTGAGCTGGCGGCGCGAATCGCAGATAAGGCCGAGCGGGAGAGATTGATCGGCGGCGGAGAGGCGATCGATCGCCTGCGGCAGGAAGGACGAGACGAAGTAGCCACGTTGGGGTGGATGCTCGCGCAGCATGGCGGCGACGCAGGCTTCCTGTCCGGTGACCTTCAGCTCGATATCGAGAAAGGCGCGCGCGGCGAATTTTTCCAGGACTTCGGGAAGGCAGGGCGTGCCGGGCGCCAGTTGCCGGTAGCGCGATTTCTCGATGTCGCGGCCGGCGAGGCGTGGGTCGTGGCAGATGACGCAGTGGCGGTCGGCGGTGAGGCGAACGTCGAATTCAAAGCCGTCGCAGCCGTGCGCGAGAGCCAGTTCAAAGGCGGCAAAGGTGTTTTCGGGAGCGTAACGGCGGGCGCCGCGGTGGCCGAGCAGCAACAAGTTAGTCGAGGTCGAAGTCGCGGATGCGCGGCGTGTCGGGCGTTTCCTTGGCGCGCTTGATGGCTTCCTGGAATTTCTTTTCCAGCAGGTCGGCGCTGTTTTTCTGCGCCTGCACGGATTGCTGGAAGAGCGATTCCTTGCGGCTGTCCTGTTCCTTCATGGCGCGTGCCGCAGATTCCAGGTCGGCGAAGGTCTTGGGCCTGACCGCAGCGGTGTGGGCGATAACCGCCTGCGTGGCCGGGTCAACCTTCAGCACCGCGCCGCAGCAAGGGCAGCCGAGTTCGAACGCGGAAGCGGGTTTGGCGCTATGTTTGGCCATGGGAGAATGATAACAGAATCGTCGTTGGCCGTTAGTCGTTCGCCAGGCGTTCGCGACATTGCGTCAGCATTTGCGAACCACCAAGAGCCAACAACCGGTTGTCATTTCGCCCCTAATTGCCACATCAGGAATCCCAATTCGTCGGTGAGGTCGTCAATCTGCTTATTGATGGCGATGCCGCCGCGGGCGTGACCGGCGCGGGTGTCGTAGTGCAGCAACACGGGATTGCTGTCGCCGTTGTCGGCCTGCAGCAGCGCCGCCATCTTGCGCGCGTGGAGCGGGGCCACGCGGGTGTCGGAGTCGCCGGTGACGAACATCACGGCGGGATATTTGGCGCCGGGTTTGACGTTCTGATACGGCGAGTAGGCGCGCAGGTACTTGAATTGTTCGGCACTCTCCGCGGCCGATCCGTACTCCGGCACCCAGAAACGGGCGACGAGGAATTTTTCGTAGCGCAGCATGTCCAGCAGCGGATAGTCGCAAATCACGGCGCGGAACAGGTCCGGACGTTGGGTGAGGGCGGCGCCGACCAGCAGTCCGCCGTTGGAGCCGCCGCTGATGGTGAGCTTGGATGGGTCCGTGTACTGGTGCGCGACGAGCCAGTCGGCGGCGGAGAGGAAGTCGTCAAAAACATTCTGCTTGTGCTGCAACATGCCGGCCCGGTGCCACTTCTCGCCGAACTCGCCGCCGCCGCGCAGATTGGGACGCGCGTACAGGCCGCCGTTCAGCACCCAGACCGCGGCCTGGGCGGAGAAACCGGGAGTCAGGCTGACGCGGAAACCGCCGTAGCCGGTGAGCAGGGTGGGCAAGTGGCCGTTGGGCACAGTTCCCTTCTTGAAGACCAGGAACATGGGAATGCGGGTGCCGTCCTTGGACTCGTACCAGACCTGCTCGGTCTGGATTTGGTCGGTGGGAATAGGCACGGTAATGCGCGCCCACTCGCTCCGCTTTCCGCTGGAAACTGAATAACTGAAGATGGCGCGCGGCGTGGAGAACGAACTGAAACTGTAGAAAGCTTCGTCCTGGTTCCAGCGCCCGCGCACAAAGGCAGCGCCGATCTCGGGCAGATCGATATCGCGGACGAATTGACCCGTCGCGTCGAACACCTTGATGTGGGTTACGACGTTTTGCAGGTAGGCAACGAGCAACTTGCCGCCGGCGGCGACGCTATCTTCGATCGGCGAAGCGCTTTCGGGAATGATCGTCTTCCAATGAGCGCGCGCGGGCTGGCGGAGATCAACGTCGAGGATGCGGCCGTTGGGCGCTTCCCAGTTGGTCCTGACGAACAGGTGGTCGCCGGCGATGTCGAAGTCAAATGTGGCGCTAATGTCGTTGACGATGGTGCGGATGGGGCCGCCGGCTTTCAGGTCTTGGAAGTAGAGCTCATTCTTTTCCGCGGCGGCGCCGTGGCCGACCCGGAAGACAAGATAGCGGCCATCGGGCGAAAGTTCAGTGCCGATATATTCGCCGGTACCGTACTGGCTGCCGAAGATCTCCTTGTCGGCGGCGGCGTTGGTTCCCATGGTGTGCATGTAGGCGCGCGGGCCGACACCCTGGATGTACTTGGCGTAGTAGATCGCCTTGTGGTCGGGGGTGACATGGAAGTTGCCGTAGCGCGCGGCGGGGAAAGTGTCGGGCAAGGAGCGGCGGGCGCCGACGTCGAGAATGGTAACGCTGGTTTCATCGGCGCCGCCTTTGCGCTGTCCGTAGGCGAGCAGGTTGCCGTCCTCGGAGCCGCCCTCGATGACCACCGAAATGCTGCCATCCGGCGTGAGGGTGTTGGGGTCCACCAGCACGGTTTCCTTGCCTTTTTCGCGGACGCAGAGCATGTCCAGGTTCTGGTCGGCGCGGCGGCGCAGGTAGAAGTAGCGGTCGCCGCGGCGCTCCGGCGTGTCAATGCTGTCGATCTTCATCACCTTGGCGATCTGCTCGCGCAACGCGGCGCGGCCGGTGTACTCGGAGAGGACTTTTTGTGTGTAGGAATTCTGGGTGTCAATCCAGGCGCGCGTCTCGGGGCTGTTCTGATCCTCAAGCCAGCGGTAGGGATCCTTGATGGTGACTCCGAAGTAGGTGTCGGTGGCGTCGTGAACCGGGGTGGCCGGCGGCTTGGACGCTTGCTGGTCGGCGGCGAACAGCGATGCGCCAGCGACTGCGAGGACGACAAAGAAGCGACTGACGCGGGACAATAGCATGAGCAAGGTCCTCCGAGGCCGGAAACGGGGAATGATAGCAAAGTCAGAAGCCAGAAGTCAGAACTCGGAAGTCACGTTATACTCGCGAGCATGGCGTGCCAAGAACTGGAACAGTTACGCAAGGAGGCGACGAAGCTCAAAGGCCAGATAGACGAACAGGTTAAGAAAGCGCGCGCCAAGACAGCGCACACGCGCCAGGGACGGCCGTCAGGCAAGAGCGAGTACGTTCCTTTTCTGCAGCGCAGACTGACCCGGCTGGCGGAGAATATCGAGCGCCATATTGCGAAGCACCGCTGCCAGGAGTAGGGGAAAGTAAGAAGTCAGAAACAAAGAGGTCAGAGGTAAGAAGTCAGACGCCTCCGGCTCAGGGATCGCAAGTAGCGCATCAGGCGGTAGTACGAAAGATGAAGAGTTTTACTTCTTACTTCTGATTACTTCCGACTTCTTACTTCAGGCGACGGCGCCCTTGCGGAATGACCGGACGGCCTTATCCTCGCCATCGAAGACTTCAAAGACGGTCAGCAGCTTGGTGACCTGGAGCAATTCGCCGACGCGGTGCGTCAGGTTGGCCAGCTTGATCGTGCCGCCGCCGCTGCGGGCGGAAGTGAAAAGGCCGACCAGCGTGCCGAGGCCGCCGCTGTCGATATAGTTAACGTCCGCCAGGTTGATGACGATGTCCCTGGAGGTCTTCAGCAGTTCCTTGACGGTCTCGCGCAGCATGAGCGATTCGTCGCCGAAAATGATGCGGCCGTGG
>JAIQFM010000328.1 GCA_020073285.1 Terriglobia bacterium
AAGGAGCGATGTTCGAAGGTGGGGAAATGGTCTTTGAACGAGAGACCACGGACGCCTTCGGACATAAGAAACTGGGCGGAATCGGGGATCTGGTCTCGGAGAAGCTGCAAGAGCTCTCCCCGAAATACAACAACGGCGAGCTCATCCACGTCATCAACCAAAAGCTGGGCTACCTGGTCCGCGGTGGCGATCCCGATGCGATCGACTCGATCGTCCCCATGGCCTACGGCAATCTGGCCCTGAACTTGATTCTGAACAAGGTCCACGGCAGGCTGGTTGTCCTCAGGAACGGCCGCTACGACGACATGCCGATCGACGCCGTTACCGCCTCGAAAAAAATCGTGAACGTGAAGGAACACTACAACATCGAACGACTGCGACCGCACTACAAGAGCTTCGAGATGAAGCCCCTCTTCATCATGACAAGCGATCTTTCCTAGGTGGGATCCGTCCCAGCTTTCGATCCTTACTTAGACACGCTCCTAGCTACTTTCCTGCGCCAAAGAACCTAAGACTCACCCCGAAAGAAGCCCGGTTCCCAGTCCCATGGGTTGCAACGGAACGAATGTTGCGCGCTACCCATGGTGGTTCCACCCCTATCTGCTAGGCGACCCGTTGCTTCACTTCCTTAACTTCTGAGCATAACTGCCTGGAAATATCGGTAGTTAGGGATCGGTTAAGGATCGTGCGGCGCGATTCGGAGAAACCTCGCGATGCGAGCTTTGCCACGCGTCCGAGAGCTAGGAGTCCGCCTCGCGCAAGAGGTACGGCGGTTATGCGCCGCCAAAAGGCGGGCGGGAATTCCCATTGTGGGAACCTAATCTTGGCGAGATGCAGAAAACGAGTTTTCTTCGCGCGCAACGGTGCAAAACTACAGGGGACGATCCCGACACGGTTCGCCGCCTCCATTGTCGTCCCCCCGGTGATTTGTAGAGGGTACAGGGCCAGTGCAAGGTACCGTTGTGCCTAGAACGGTGCCAGTTAGTTGAGGCGCAGGAGCCACCATGTTGCGCGCCACGCTCGTGGGCACCGTGTTCGCTCTAGTGTTTCTATGTCCAGTTAGCTGGACACAAACGGAACGCTATCTGATCCCCGACAAGAACTCCAGTCACATCCGCTCATTCAATGTGTCCGATGACAGCGAAGAGACGCCCGGAATCCGCGTCGGACTGCACCCGTACGAAATAGCGGTTTCGCCCAATGGCCGGTTGGCTTTCGTGGCCCACCCACAGAGTGACTACGTATCGGTACTTGACTTCACGACGGGCAGTGAGGTGACGGTGATCCGCGGCATATCGGCGCGCTCGCTGGCGATCGGTCCCGACGGTCGAAAGGTGGTGGTTCCGTTCTACGGCAGCTCCAACGTGGCGATCGTCGATACCGCCACGCTGCAATTCCAAACCATCAATGTCAGCGCCACCATGCCGGGTGACCTGGCGGCGGTCGTCATCACCAATAACAAGGCGTACATCAGTTCTACTTCCACCACCTCGTGTTCCTCTACCTATTGTCCGGTGCTGGTAATCGACCTCAATTCGGGGCCGACCTACAACAGGTGGACCATTCCCAGTTCCAACACCGGTCAAGGAAGGCTGCACAACGGCTTGGCCGTGACCCCGGACGGACAGTACGTGATTGCCGCTGCCTACAACGCAGGACCTCCCTACGGCAACCTGGTGAAGATCGACGCCACGACCGACACGGTCGTGGGCTCGCCGCTGGCGCTCAACTACTCCCCGTCGGGACTTGTGATTGGACGCGATCCAAACAACCCCTCTCGGTTTATCGGCTATGTCGCCCAGGATAACGGCAGCATCGCAATCATCGACGTCAATGCATGGAGCGTCCTGCGGTACATCGCCAACGGCATCGGATTCAGCGGCAATGACTGGTACTACGGACTGGGGCTGTCGAGCGGCGGCCGGCTGTACATCACCAGTTCGATCACCGCCGACAACAACGTGGACGTGTTCGATACCTACAACCTGATCTACAACCCGAGCGCCTGCTTCTCCGTGGGCCCATGCTTATTGAAGCGGTACCAGTTGGACGGAAGTCCGCAGTCGGTAACCGTGGCCGCGATCGAAACCAACCCCCCGGCATCGGCCCCGACGGTGATTTCAATCACTCCCGATCGCTTCACCAATGACACGCCGCAGACGATCACGATCGGCGGATCCAACTTCGCCGGCGACGCCCGCGTACGATTGGGCACGCTGGAGCCGGTATCGGCAACCTTCGCTTCCGACACGCAAATACAAGCGCTCGTACCGCAAGGCGCGGCTGCCCAGGCCGGCGACGTGGTGGTGACGAACCCGAACTCGACGGCGGATCTCTTCGACCAGCAAGTGAGTGGGAAATTGGTCTCCGGGATCACCATCGATCCGTCGCTCAGCTACCAACCGGCAAACACCGGCTATGTCAGCAGCTTGGGCGAGCCCTACCTGTGGCCGCTGGATCGCGGTTCGTCGAAGGTGCCGACAATCCTGTTTCCACGCGGATTCGGCTTCTCGGCCGACGGGATCCGCGCGTTTGTGGGATCGTGGACCGTCCCCGGCGTGGGCATTTCCAATCTGGGCACGCTTTCGCTGGAGAGTATTTTGGCGCTGCCAACGGTCGTAGGTAACCGCGACGGCGTAGCCACAGTCAGTACCTGGCCGGGCGGATCACAGGCCGCTGCCTACCTGGTATCCGGCGTGGTGGCGGGCAGCAATTACGACGAGCGCTTGACGGTGCTGGACGCCACGGTGGGTACGGGATCCATCCTGCGCACCGTCACCGCCGGCCTGAACAATACCGGCTCGACCCGCGGCGGAATGGCCGCCACGTCTGACGGCTACGTCTATTCCATCAGCGGCTATCTCACCATGCGGTTGGTTATCTTTAATGTCGCCACCAGCACGGTGACAGCGATCCCCATCTCGTCACTTTCCGGGTCCACCACCGTGCCGATTCATCTCCACGTCACCCCGGACGGCAGCTTCCTGTTGATGCATGAGACCGACGGCAGCATCGGCGTGTTCGACATCAGCGGAACCGTCAACGGCACTGCCAGCCGTACCAATCCGGTGCGGCTGGCCGCCGTCGGCAGCGCAGCTTCACCGTGCGTGACTTCTCCCAATTTTTACCGGTTTCAGGTAGTCGGGACTCGCTTGTATGCCTACGATCCTTTGACGCACATAGTGGAGGCGTTCAACTTCGATCCTGCCGGCGCGAACTATTCCTGCCTGGGCTCGTTCGCCGTGCCCGTAGTGGATACGCTACTCATCGATCCCATGGCGGTGAGCCCGGACGACAAGTACATCTACGTCGGCCTGAAGGAGGAAAACGCCGTCGCCGTATTGGACACCGCGAAGGTGGCCGTCAGCGACCCAACCGCTTTGGTGACGAAGATCGCAGTCGGGGTATCGCCCGATAGTTTCGCGATCAATCCGAACGAGCGGCCGTCAGCCGACCTGTCGATTGGTGTGACCGGTCCCGGAACACCCGTGCTGGCCGGCAACAATCTGACCTACACCATCACGGTAACCAACAACGGTCCAACAACCGCGACCGGCATCACCGTTCTGGACTACCTGCCCACGGGTTCGACGTTTAGTTCCTCGTCGAACGGTACTTGTCATGGTAGTACCCCAATCGCCTGCACGGTGAACGATCTTGCTCCCGGAAATACCGGCTTCACGCTGACGGCGCTGGCGCCCGGCGATGGCCCGGCTGTCAACAAGGTGACGGTTTCGGGGAATCAATGCGATCCCAATCGGAACAACAACACCGCCTCAGTAAGCACCACGATCACGCGCCAAGTGGATCTGCAAGTGACGCAGAGCGCACCTCCGCCGATGAACCAGGGTGCGGTGGTTGCAGGGCAGTCCTTTGCGTACCACGTTACGGTGACGAACAACGGTCCCAGCCCCGCCAGCAACGTGACACTAACCGACGCACTGCCTAACGGCGTGACCTACTCTTCCTATTCCGTCCATCACGCAGGACCGACCTGCACGCTTTCCGGATCCACTTTCACGTGCGCGCTGGGCAGCATGGCATCGCTGGCTTCGCGCACAGTGACCATCGACATCCGGGCCAACAGCAGCGCAGGAGGAACTACCCAGACCAACACGGCGAGTGTCTTCGCTACTGAAGCCGATCCCAACCTTGCCAACAACACCAGCACGCTGGACACGCCGATCTCGCGCGGCTGCACCGCCTTCGGCACATACAACAAGGTATGGACGGCGCAAGATTCGGGCGCGCCGTGGGCCTGGAACAACGCGCACAACTGGAGCGGAGGCACGGCGCCGGGCGCTGCGGACAACGTGTTCATCTGCGCCGCGGCGCGGGTAGCGCCCGTGCTTGGCGGCAGCGTATCGGCAGCGGACCTGCTGGTCGAACCCGGAACGCAGATCGATACGGGCGCGAATCCCACCACCTACTCGGTCACAGTCGGCGGTAACGCGCGGATCGATGGCCCGATTATCGGTGACGGAGCCGTGACCATGACCGGCGCGGGCAAAACGGTGCACGGCGCCATGCCCAACCTGACAATTTCCGGAACCATAACCGTAATCGGGCCAAACAACTTCAGCGACTCGGCTTGGGGCCTCAATGGGCTGCTGGTGCAGCGTCGTTATCGCTCCTCACCGGCGCAGGCGGGGAGCCTGACCATTTCATCGGGCAGTTTGACCATGGGTGGCGCGAGCACAGTCGTCACCGGAGATTTCGCCACTACTGGCACAGGCGTGCTGGCAATGACAAATAGCGCCGACGTGCTGACTGCGGTGGGCAACGCTACCTTCGGCGGTGGCAACGAAACCGGGCTGTTATCGGCTGGCACTTTTTATACAGGAGGCAATTTCGGAATTGGCGGCTTAGGATCGAAATTCGTATCCAGCGGAACCAAGGTTGTGCTGAACGGCGCCGGCGCGCAAACCGTCGCACTCCCCGACACGAACGATCATCTCCAAGACCTGGAATTCAACAAGTCTTCCGGAAGTGTCGCCTTCACCGACAACTCGATTGTTCAGGGAAACCTGGTAACCGCTGGCCCGTGGGGAGTCGCTTCCTCGCGAACCCTGACCATTAACGGATCCCTTACCGCCAACGACAGCGCGGCAGTAAGCGGAAGCGGCGCGACCCTTGCCGTCGATGGCAATGTCACCATTCCCGGCAATCTCGCGGTTGGGACCTTATCAGTGGGAGGAGTCCTCAACGTGGGCGGCACTTACAGCGTGAGTCTAACGACGTTCACCGGTTCCAACCAAGTGATGCCGCTGTATCCCTATCAAGACCTGACCATTGCAGGGACGGCCACGACCTTTGCGGCAGGGATGCCCAGCGTCAGCGGGTATCTCACCATTAATAAAGATAAGGACCTGACGTTGACCGGCACTACGACCGTCGGCGGCAAAGTCGTTGACAACGGGACGCTCACCATCAATGGCCAGTCGCTTGTGGTTACCGATAGTTTCGAAACCGGGGATGCCGGAACGGTTGTGATGAACAATCCCGGCGACACTATCAGGACCAATAGCTATGCGCGTTTCGGCGGCGGGAACGAAGGCGGCAAACTTTCCGCTGGCGTGATCTATGTAGCCGGCGCTTTCAGCGTTACCGCTAACAATGCATCCCAGTTTGTTTCATCGGGAACCAAGGTGGTGTTGAACGGCGCCGGGATTCAAGGCGTCGGTTTCGGGGATGATCACGATCACTTTTACGACGTAGAGATCACCAAAACATCGGGAAGCGTCGTTTTCGGCGATAGTGTCATCATTAGTCGCAATCTCTCCACCAGCGGTCCATGGTCGATCTCCTCCTCCCGTGTGGTAACCGTAAACGGCTCGGTCACAGCCAATGACAACGCAGGGGTAAGTGGGACGGGGTCTCTGACGGTTGCGCGGAATTTGACCATCCCGGGCAACATCGCTCTCGGTGCCCTCACTACCGCTGGAACCATGAACGTGGGCGGCAGCTATGCCGTGACCAACACCACGTTCAACGGCAGTGACCAGGTGATGCCACTCTACACCTATCAGAATCTGGCGATCGCGGCCCCGGGGACGACATTCGCTGTCGGCAAGCCGAGTCTTACCGGGAACCTCACGGTGAGCAGTGGCGACCTAACGCTTACCGGGACGACGACGGTGGGCGGCGCGACCAGCATCACGGGAGGGACGCTGACGATTTATGGGAACCAGTTGGCGGTCACGGGCAATTTTTCCACCGGCAGCTCCGGCGTAGTGGTGATGACAAATGCTTCCGATGTGGTTACGGTCGGCGGTAACGCCACGTTCGGTGGCGGCAATCAGACGAATAAACTGTCGGCGGGCGTGCTTTACGTCGCCGGCAATTTTGTCAACGGCAATTGCTGCAACCTTTACCAATTCCCATCGACCGGTACGAAGGTCGCCCTTAATGGCTCGGCTGCCCAAACCACGGGCTTCACCGATTCCAGTGACTACTTCCAGGACCTCGAGATCACCAATACCTCTGGTGGCGTCTCCTTGGTTGCAGCGCTAAATGTGCATGGAACCCTAATCGCGAACGGCAACAAGACTATTCACGGCAACAACCATACGACTACTGCTGCAAACGTAAACGTCAACGGCCTGCTTCTCGACGGCGCGCGACTGGTAATGAATGGCACGTCGATTACTCGCTTCGACAATGTCACTTTCCAGAACTTCGTTCCCGGCGATGTTCAACTCACCATCAACCACCCTGGCGCGCCCACTGTCCTCTCGTTTGCCAACCTCGTTTTCTCAACCGTGCCGACAACGGGCAAATACATCAGCGCGACCGATACCGTAGCCGACGCGAACACGCTCAAGGTCCTACTGTCGAGCCCGACTCCGGCTAGCGGATCAGCCTATACCACGAGCAGCGGCGGCGCGCAGGTCTACTGGGGTGCAACCGCCGATGTGGGCATCACCATCGCAGGCCCGAGCTCGCCGGTGCTCGCGGGATCGACGTTTGCTTTTGACGTGACGGTTACCAATAACGGCCCCTCGGATGCCACCAACGTTACGGTCAGCGACACCTTCCCGGTCCAGCTCACGTTCGCATCGATCAGCCCCAGTCAGGGGAACTGCACCACCCTGCCTTGCAACCTGGGCACACTACCAAGCGGACAAAGCGCCACATTGACGATTAGCGCGACCTCCGTGACCGGAGGCGGGACGTACACGAACACTGTGTCGGTCGCGGCGACGGAAGCCGACAACATCTCCACCAACAACACGGCGACCGCCAATGTCACAGTCCAGGCCGTCAACGTATCGGTGACGCCGCGGACGGCGACCATGGAGGTGAGCGCGACACAGCAGTTCACGGCCGCGGTCACGGGCGCCGCGAGTACGGCGGTGACCTGGGCGGTCGACGGCCTGACGGGCGGCAATAGCATGGTGGGCACGATCTCCAGTAGCGGCCTGTATACGGCGCCGAACAGTGCCCCGACTCCCGACACCGTCACCGTGACAGCGACCTCACACTTAGACAACACCGCCTCGGGAAGTGCCACGGTGACCATCACCCCGGTGACGATCAGCGTGGCGCCGGCGGCGGCGAGCGTGAACGTGACGCGCGCCCAGCCGTTCACCGCGTCGGTGGGCGGCACCAGCAACACGGCGGTGAGCTGGACGCTTTCGGGCGCGGGCTGCACCGGCTCGGCCTGCGGCGCGATCACCAGCGCCGGCCTGTACACGGCGCCTTCCGCGGTGCCGTCACCAGCGGCTGTGACGGTGACCGCGACCAGCCAGGCCGACCCCACCAAGTCGGCGGCGGCGGCGGTGACCGTGCTGGCGGCGATCACGGTCGCGCTCTCGCCGGCGACGGCGACACTCGAGGTCAGCGCGACCAAGACCTTCACGGCAACGGTAGGCAACACCGCGAACCCAGCAGTGAGCTGGACGGTTGCGGGCGCGGGCTGCACGGGCTCCGCCTGCGGCACGATCACCAGTACAGGCCTCTACACGGCGCCCACCAGTGCGCCGAGTCCCAACACGGTGACGGTGACCGCGACCTCGCAGGACGATGCCAGCAAGTCGGGCGCGGCCACGGTGACGATCACCCCGGTGACGATCGGCGTGGCGCCGGCGGCGGCGAGCGTGAACGTGACGCGCGCCCAGCCGTTCACCGCGTCGGTGGGCGGCACCAGCAACACGGCGGTGAGCTGGACGCTTTCGGGCGCGGG
>JAIQFM010000181.1 GCA_020073285.1 Terriglobia bacterium
ACGATCTCGGCCAGCGATTCGCGGCGGAGCAGTTTAACATTCTCCCGGATTCGGTCAAATACCACGATGGTATCGTTCATCGAATATCCCACCAGGGTAAGGATGGCGGCGATGACGGTGAGGGAGATTTCCTTGCCCAACAAGGAGAAGGCGCCGACCGTGATCAGCGTGTCGTGGAAGCAGGCGACCACGGCGGCGACGCCGTAAATCAGCTCGAAGCGAAACCACAGGTAAACCAGCATGCCCGCCAGCGAGTACAGGATCGCCAGCTTGGCCTGGGTCTGGAGCTGCTTTCCGACCTGCGGACCGACGATTTCGACGTTGCGCACGCCGAAGTCGGAGGTAAAGAAGCCTTCGTTCAGGGACTGGACGACGGGCGCGGGAATGCCGGCGCGGCTGAGATCGTCAAGGGAAGCGATGGCGCCGCCGCGATCCTTGTTGCGGACTTGCAGGATCTGCTGGGCCAGTGCCGCGTAGCGCTGGGCGGCGTCGGTGCCCAGGTGCAGCGGGTCCTTCGACATCAAATAGTCCTGGATACTCTGGCTGCCGGCGTTGTTCAGGTCCTGCTTGCCGGCGGGCGGATTGGGCGGTTGCAGGGCGTTGATGATCTGGTTCTTGCCCTGGTCGAGCGCCGCTTCGCTGGTCTCCTTGATGTCGAGGGCGATCAGGACTTCGTTGGCGGCGGGATCGCCGATGCGCTGGATGCGGGCATTTTTCAAGCCGGTGCGGTCCAGTTCGGCGCGGATCTGGTTATTGTCCGGCGGGTGAGTGAATTTCACGTACACCAAGGTGCCGCCGCGGAAGTCGACGCCCAGCGGGACACCGTGCCAGAAGATCATGCTGAGCACGCCGGCCACGCTGAAGATCAGGGAAAAAGCCAGGAAGTACCACTTGTACTTCAGGAAATGTATGTTCGGGTTGCGAAAGAACTCCATTGTCTACCTTGTCGGCGGTCGACGGTCCACGGTCGACGGCCCAATCTGCAAAATTCAAATCTCTCGCGGTCCGCGATCGAGGCCGTCAGCCGTCGACCGCAGGCCGTCGACTAAATGCTCAGCACCTCGCCGCGCTTCAGGTTATTGAGATGCGCGTCGAAGATCACCCGTGAGACGAACACGGCAGTAAACAGGTTGGCCAGCAGGCCGAAGGTCAGCGTCACCGCGAATCCCTTCACCGGACCGGTCCCGAAAATAAACAGGATGAACGCCGAGACAATGGTCGTGACGTGGGTGTCCACGATCGTGATCCAGGCGCGGCCGAAGCCCTGTTCCACCGCCGAAGGGGCGGTTTTGCCGTTGCGCAACTCCTCGCGGATGCGCTCGAAGATCAGCACGTTGGAATCCACGCCCATGCCGACCGTCAGAATGACGCCGGCAATGCCGGGCAGGGTAAGGGTCGCCCCGCTAAAGCCGAGGAATCCGAGCAGGATGACCAGGTTGAAGGCGAGCGCGAGGTCGGCGTTGATGCCCGCGCCGCGGTAGTACACGAGCATGAAAATCATCACCGCGAGCATGCCGATAACGGCGGCCATGACGCCGTGCTTGATGGAATCGGCGCCCAGCGAGGGGCCCACGGTGCGTTCTTCGAGATAACGGATGCCAGCGGGCAGCGCGCCGGAGCGCAGCACCATGGCCAGATCCTTGGACTGCTCCTCGGTGAAGGCGCCGGTGATGCGGCCTTCATCGTGAATCTGTTCCTGAATGGTGGCTACTTCCTGCACCTTGTTGTCGAGCACGACGGCCAATTGCTCACCGACGTGGCTGCCGGTGAAGCTGGCGAAACGGCGTCCGCCTTCGCCGGTCAGCAGGAAGCGGACGGCGGGACGGTTGTTCTCGTCGCGGGTGGGCTCGGCGCTGCGCAAATCGCGGCCGGTAACGGCCGAGGCGCGGGTAATGATGTACCAGGCCTGCTGCGTCGGATCGCTGTTGCGGGCGCCGATGGAGCGGCCCTGCATGAGCACCGAGTCGGGAGGCAGGATGCCGTTCTTGGAGGCCAGCGCGTCCTGCTCGCTCGGGTAGGGCCCGCCGAGGGCCTGCCGGATTTCCAGCATGGCGGTGGACTGCATGATCTGCTTGACGCGCGCGGGATCGTCCACGCCCGGCAACTGCACCAGGATCTGGTACTGGCCGAGACCGTGCTCCTCGATGACGGGCTCGCTGACGCCGAGCTGGTCAATGCGGTTGCGGATGGTCTCGATGGCCTGAGCGACGGAGCGATTCTTCAGCTCGGCGAGCGCTTGCGGCTTCATGGCCAGCGTCCAGGCATTTTCCGCGCCGGAAGAGAGGTCGTATTCCGGCAACTGGCTGCTAACAATGTCGCGCAAGTCGGCGGCCGACTCCGGGGGCACGCCCTTGATGGCGATGCGGTCGGGGGCGTTCTGCGGATCCGGCTTGGTGAAGTCGGAGTAAGCGATGCCCTTTTTCTTCAGGCTATCCTTCAGCCGCTCAATGGCGCGGTCGCTATCGGCGTTGACCGCGTCGTTGACCATCACCTGCAGGATGAGGTGAGTGCCGCCCTTCAGATCGAGACCGAGGTGAATGCGGTCCAGGATGGCGGACCGCAGGGCGCGTCCGCTGAACCCGTTCGGCAGTCCGATAATGCCGAAGAGAAAGACCAGCAGCACGGCAACGATGAAGATGGATTTCCAGAGTAACGTCTTGTTCATTTGAGTCGATGGTCGGCGGTCGATGGTCGGCAGCCGAAAACCTCAGCGGCTAAACAGTCGATGGTCGATGGTCGATAGCCGACGGCCAACAACCTCAGCGGCTAAAGCCGCTTGTTTTTTCTACGCAATGCGGCACGGCTAAACAGACTGTTACGAAACTCGTGCCGTCCCTAACGGGACTCGAATTTTATTCCACTCGCATACCCGGCACTCACGTGCCGGGCTATGTACTGTCGCGCCTGCGGCGCTAAACGCGAGTTTTCGGTCAACTCAAGCTAGAGGCCTTGGCGTTTCGTAACAGTTCGTGAAGCCGTCTTCCACGGTAGTGCACAAATCGCGAACGGCCAACGTCACCAGACACTGGCCCAAATCAGACACGGGGCCAAAACCACTAGCCACTGGTCTTCGTCTCCTCGCCCGAGCTGACGGAAACAATGGCGCTGCGGGCGATTTCCATGCGCAAATTGTCGGGCGGAACGCGCAAGTGGATGCAGTCATCGCGCAGTGCGATCACCGTTCCGCGCAGCCCGCCGCTGGTCACCACGCGGTCCCCCGTCTTCAACTCACTCAACATATGCTGCCACTTCTTCTGTCTCCTCTGTTGAGGAAGGATCAGCAGGAAGTAAAAGATGACGAAGATCAGGACCAGAGGAGCAAAAGTCACCAGGGAACTTCCGCCGCCGCCCGAGGAGCCCTGCGCCAGGGCCATGCCCATTACGTGCGATGTCAAAACGTGCAAATCTCCTCCCGCGCATCCTTTGCAGCCGGATGTCTCGGGCACCGCTCCGGTTACTACCTGCGGGATGATCGAAGCCGACGGAACCCGGGAACCCCAGCCGCTTATTCTCGCGATGGGGCGATAGTCGGATCTTCCCTTTGGGTACGAGCCGGGGAGTTCAAAGTCTGCGGCCGGAGAGCAGAAAGAGAACTACTGAATTCCCCAAGATCAATAGAATGCCGCACCCGTTTCATGGTGTCAAGGTAGTAGGCAAGATTGTGGATGGAGTTAAGCACTTGCCCCAGCACCTCATGGGTGGAAAACAGGTGGCGCAAGTAGGCGCGTGAGTAGCGGGCACAGACGCGGCAGGAGCAGATGGGATCGAGCGGGCCCTGATCGGCGGCGTAGCGGGCGCCCTTGATGTTGATCTTGCCCTCGGAAGTGAACAGCAGACCGTGGCGGGCGGCACGCGTGGGATGCACGCAGTCCATCATGTCCAAGCCCAGGGCGGCGTATTCGACGATCTCTTCCGGCGTTCCCACACCCATGAGGTAGCGGGGCTTGTCGTTGGGCAAAAGCTCCAGCGTGGACTCGACGATGTCGCGGGTGAGGGCGCGCGGCTCGCCGACGCTGAGGCCGCCGATGGCGTAGCCGGGGAAATCCATGTCCGCCAGGCGAAGGGCACATTCGCGGCGCAGGTCGGGGTACATGCCGCCCTGGACGATGGCGAAGAGGGCGGGGAAGTCGGCGGTCGACGGTCGGCGGTCGACGGGAGAAGAGTCGCTGGTTGATGGTTGATGGTCGATGGCAGAGGAGTCGATGGTCGTTGGTCGATGGTCGTTGGCCAATATCGGCGGCCACGGAATTTCGAGCTTGTGCTCGTCGAAATACTTCTTGCAGCGCTCGGCCCAGCGCACGGTGAGCTCCATCGACTCCCGCGCGCGTTGGCGGTCGGCGGGGTATTCCGTGCACTCGTCGAAGGCCATGATGATGTCGGCGCCGAGAGCAAGCTGCGACGCCGTCGCCGATTCGGGGGTGAAAAAATGCAGCGAGCCGTCGAGGTGGGAGCGAAACTGGACGCCCTCGTCGGAGAGCTTGCGCATCTGGCTCAGGCTCCAGACCTGGAATCCGCCGGAGTCGGTGAGGATGGCGCGCTCCCAGCTCATGAAGCGGTGCAGGCCGCCGAGGGCGCGAATCTGCTCGGCCCCGGGCCGCAGATAGAGGTGGTAGTTGTTGCCGAGAACGATCTGCGCGCCGAGTTCTTCCAAGATGTCCTGCGGGACGGCCTTCACCGTTGCCTGCGTGCCGACGGGCATGAAGACCGGCGTCTCGACCGGACCGTGCGGAGTGGAGATGCGGGCGCGGCGGGCGGAGGCGGAGCGGGCCAGGATGTCGAAGGAGAAGGGCATTGACGCGTTGATTGTAGCGAATCGCCGGTTTGGCAGGTGGTAGTTGGTAGCTGGGAACTGGGAGACAACTTGCCGCCGATACACGCGGATAAACGCAGATTTGCTTTCTTCTTCATCCGCGGTTATCGGCGTTATCAGCGGCTATTTGTTCAGGCGCCTTTCTGCTTCACGCGCGACATGAATTTGGAGACGCTGACGAAGGCGCGGTTGACGGTGCCGCTGCCGATTTCGTTGTTCTCGTCCCAGGCGCGAACGCGCATGGCGTAGAAGCGGCCGTCGAAGGATTCCATGACCGCCTCGGCCTTCACCTTGATGCCGATGCCGGTGGCGGCCTTGTGCGAGACGTTGATGTGCGTGCCGACGGTGATCTCGTCGCCTTCGGCGTAGGGCTGCAGCGCCCAGAAACAGGCCTCTTCCATGAGTTGGATCATGCGCGGGGTGGAAAGCACCGGTGGCAGCTCGGAGTGAACGCCGCGCAAGGTGTGTTGCAATTCGACCGTGAGCTCAAGTTCGGCGCGGGCGCCGATGGGGACGGGTTTGGACATGGGTTCCTCGCCATTATTCTTTTGACAAAGATGAAAGACTGACGCAGAGGTCGCAGGGAATGTAGTCAGGAGTCAGGAGTCAGTGGTCAGGAGTCAGCAGTACGGAACGATTTGATATTGTGTAGAGCTTGGAGCCGCTGACCCATTTTCTGACCGGGGCTTGCATCTCGCGCGCCGCCGGGCTGAACCGCAAGACGCTGCTGGCAACGACGACGTGCGTGCTCGCGGCGGAGGCGGCCGACGTCGACGTCCTATGGTCTTTCAAGAGCCGGATTGAAGGTTTCGCGCACCACCGCGGGATCACGCACTCGTTCATCGGCGCGCCGTTTGTCGCTGCGTTCGTGATCGGCTTTGTCTACCTGCTGTGGCTGCTGAAGCGGCGGAGAGGACCGGAACCGGCGGGCGCGGCCACGGGTCCAGTGCTGCCGAGGACGCCGCGCTGGGGCCTGCTGTACGGGTTCGCGCTGATTGCCGCCTTGAGCCATATCCTGCTGGATTTCACCAACAACTACGGGGTGCGGCCGTTCGAGCCGTTTCTGTACAAATGGTATTCGTGGGACATCGTATTCATCTTCGAGCCGCTGCTGTACGTGTTCTTTCTGGCCGGGCTGGCGCTGCCGGCCTTGTTCGCGCTGATCAACGAGGAGATCGGGGTGCGGCGGCGGCCGCGGGGACAGGTCGGAGCGATTATCGCGCTGGTGTTGATGGTCGCGCTCTGGGGCGTGCGGGATTATCAGCATAGGCGGGCGGTGGCGGCGCTGGATGCGCGCCTGTATCACGGGGCCGAGCCGCTGCGGGTGTCGGCGTTTCCCTATTACCTGAATCCGTTCAAGTGGTACGGAGTGGTGGAGACGGAGAAGTTCTACGAGCGCGTCATGGTGGATTCTCTGGTGCCGGAGGTGGATCCGGCGGCGCGCAGCGAAACCCGCTACAAGCGGGAGGAGACGCCGGTGATCGAGGCGGCCAAGGACACGCGTCTGGGACGGGTGTACCTGGACTGGGCGCAGTATCCCGTGCTGGAAGTGGAGCCCACGGAAGCGGGGCAGAAAGGATACATGGTGCGCTTTTACGACCTGCGCTTTGAATATCCCGACCTGGGCCGCCGGCGCGACCACACGCTGGGGGCGCACCTGAGGCTGGACCAAAACCTGCACGAGGTGGGGGAGTGGTTCGGGTCGCGGCCGCGGAAACCGGATTAGGCGGAACCGCGCAGGGCAGCGGGGAAGGGAAATGATTTGTAATTTGTAATTGGCAATTTGTAATTGCGGCGCTGTGCGTGCTCCGCCTGAAATTGCGAAGTTACCGATTACAACTTAGAAGTCTTGGAAATTACAAATTAGAAATTGCAAATTACAAATGCTCCCTTGACGATTCCACGCCCGCAGCATGAGAATCATCCCCTTAGATCGGGGAGGAATCATGCTGGCTTACCTGTTTGTGGTTCTCGCCATCGCGACTCGTTTTTTGCTTCTGCTGCGTCCTGAAATGTGGCTGAACTTCACGCCGGTAGGCGCCGCACTGTTGTTTTTCGGGGCGCGCGGGCCGCGCAAGCAGGCGTGGGTTCCGGTGCTGCTGCTGGCGGGCAGCGATGTCGTGCTGACCAAGTTTGTCTACGGGTATCCGTACACGCTCGATCATCTCGCGACCATCGCCTGGTACGCGGCGGTGCTCGGGTTGGGAACGCTGCTGGGCAGGAATGCCGGCCCGGCGCGGATCGCGGGCGCGGCGGTGTCGACGGCGGTGTCGTTCTTCGCCATCAGCAACTTCGCCGTGTGGATGACGTGGAACATGTACCCGCACAACTTCAGCGGGCTGGTGGCGTGCTATGCCGCCGCGCTGCCGTTCTTCCGCAACGAGGTGGTGTCGGATCTATTGTTCAGCGCGGTGGTGTTCAGCGTGCCGGCGATCATCGAGTTGGCGAAGCCGGCTACGGCAAGAGTTTAGCCACGGATCGCCACGGATTTCTTGCGGATCAAGAAATGAAAAGGGCACGGAGTGGCTTCCGTGTCTTTTTCTTGTTCCTGATGTCCCGCCGCGCGGCGGTGTGTTCGTGCCGTCCCTGCGGGACTTGAACCACGGTTGAGGCATCTACCCAGGACTGGCGTCCTGGGCTACGAGCGTTTGCCCCTGCAGGGCTAACCCTTTATCACTTTTGTGTAGCCGATGTCATCCCGAGCGAGGGAGGGCTCCCGCGCGTTCCTGCCGGCGCGGGAAACCCGAGTCGAGGGATCTCTATGTCTCTCGCGGCTACACCAAATCCTGAAAGCGCTCCAAGCAGGGTGGCCCCTACCTGAATTCGACCTCGACGAAGTGGGCTTGCTGCTTGCCCGTGTTCATCATTTCGTGGGTGGAGCCGGCGCCGATCCATTTCACCTCGCCGGCCTTCTGATGCACCGTGGTTGCCGGTTTGCCTTGCGGCATGTTGTGCAGATCGAGGTCGCCGATGGCCACGACCAGGAAGGGAAACTTGTGGGTGTGCTTGTGCAGCATGCCGCCGGGGGCGATCTGCACTTCCTGCACGCGGACCTCGCCGTTGTCCACGACGATGTCGCTCATGCCGCCGTGGCCGACGTCGAGGCCGCGCTCGGCCTGGGACTGGTTCGCCTGGGGAGATTTCCGGCTCAGAATTTCAACGATGATGTTGCGATACGGCTTGTCGCCGGTGTTGGTGAGGCGGTGAGTGACCGGCGCGGAGACGAAGCGCACTTCGCCCAGGCCGGCGCGCCCGGTGGTGACGGGCTTGCCTTCGACCGCGTTCTGAATCTCCGAGGGCGCGACGATGA
>JAIQFM010000182.1 GCA_020073285.1 Terriglobia bacterium
TAGGGCAGGCGCGACATGGACTCGGTGCCGCCGGCGAGCACGCACTCCAGGTTGCCGTTGCCGATCTCCTGCCACCCCAGCGCGATCGACTTCATACCCGAGGCGCAGGCCTGATTGACGGTGTACGCGGGCACGGAGTCGGGCACACCGCTGCGGATGGAGACTTGCCGCGCCGGATTGGGACCGCCGCCGGCCTGGCGCGCGTTGCCGAAAATCGTTTCTTCCACTTGATCGGGGCTGACGCCGGCGCGGTCGAGCGCAGCCTTGGCGGCGATCACGCCCATGTCGGCAGCGGTCAGCGACGCCAGCGCACCGCCGAATTTGCCGATCGGCGTGCGTACGGCGGAGAGAATGAAGACGTCGTTCACCAGTCCAGTCTAGCGCAGAGATTCGGTAGCTGGTAGTTGGTAGCTCGTAGTTGGTGGCTGGGGACCGCCGACCACGAGCTGCCAGCTATCAGCTACGAGCAACCAATCAACTGCTAGACTCTTCCCATGGCCGTGATCTACGGCATCAATGCGGTGGGCGAGGCGCTGAAGGCGCGCGGGCGAGCGTTCGAGTACGTGGCGGTGGCGCGGGAACGGCATGATCAGCGCGTGCAGCGGATCATCGCCGAGTGCCGCAAGCATGGCGTGGCGGTGCGCTCCACGCCGCGCGACGAATTGGATCGCCTGGCTGGCAGGCCGTCACATCAGGGCGTGGTGGCCGTCACCTCGGAGAAGCAATACGTGGATGTGGACGACCTGCTGGCGTCGCGCCGCGGCCAGCACGCGTTTCTCATCGTGCTGGACGGCGTCGAGGACCCGCATAACCTGGGCGCGATCATTCGCACCGCCGATGCCGCGGGAGTGGACGGCATTGCGATTCCCGAGCGGCGCGCGGTCGGCGTGACCGGTACGGTGGCCAAGGTGTCGGCGGGCGCGACCGAACACTTGCCGATCGCGAAAGTCACCAACATCAGCCGCACGCTGGAAGAACTGAAGCGCAAAAATGTGTGGACGGTCGGCCTCGACGAGCGCGGCGGCCAATCGTACGACCAGATGGACTACAACATGGATTGCGCGCTGGTGTTCGGCGCCGAGGGTAAGGGCCTGCACGAACAGGTGCGCAAACACTGCGATTTTGTGGTGTCCATTCCCATGCTGGGGAAGGTGCCATCACTCAATGTATCGGTGGCGGCGGCGGTAGTGATGTACGAAGTGGCCCGCCAGCGAAGAAGAAGACAATCGACCACAGAGGCCACGGAGGAACGCAGAAAAACAAAATGAGAGCCTTTCAATTTCTGGTTTTTATTCTTCATCTCCTCCTCTGCGTCCTCTGTGTCCTCTGTGGTTCAGCGTTTTCCGTCGATCGCACGGCGTTCACCTTCATCCACTACGATCTGGAAGTCCGCATTGATCCCGACGGCCACGCCATCGCCGCCCGCGGCAAGGTCCGCCTGCGCAACGACTCCAACGCGCCGCAGCGCAATCTCACGCTGCAGATTTCATCGTCGCTCACGTGGCGCATGATCGAGCTCAACGGCAACCCGCTGGAATATGTGTCGAACCTGTACACCACCGATATCGACCATACCGGAGCGGTCACGGAAGCGGTGGTGACGTTGCCGGCGGCGGTCGCGCCGCAAGCGACCGTCGAGCTGGAAGTCGGCTACTCAGGCCAGGTCACGCAGGACGCGGCGCGGCTGACGCGCCTCGGCGTGCCCGGCGAGACCGCGGTGCACAGCGATTGGGACCGGGTGGCGGAGCCGATAACGGCGGTACGCGGGATCGGATACGTGGCGTGGTATCCGGTGTCGCTATCGGCGGCGAGCATGTCGGAGAACACGCTGTTCCCGGCGCTCGACGACTGGAAAAGATCGCAGCACGATACAAGTATGCGCGTGAACCTCTGCTGGGTCGGCGAGAGCAACCTGACGGTGGTCGCCAACGGCAAGGCGGAAGGGGTGACGCGGCACGCGCTGGGCGCGGGCGAGGAGGCGGCCACCAATACCGGGTGTTCCGCCTATACATTTGCCCCGGTCGCCGTGCCTTCGTTTTCGATCGCGGAGTACACGCCGCTGATACGGCCGGCGATCGATGTGTTTCACCTGCCGCCGCAGGGTCCGGCGGCGCAGGAGTATGCGCTCGCCGCCGAAAAAGTGCTGCCGTTCGAGACGGACTGGTTCGGCGCGCCCAAGATGAAGGTCACCGTCGCGCAACTGCCGGATGTCGGTGACGCGCCCTTCGAAAGCGGGCCGCTGCTGTTCACGCCGCTGGTCTTGGCGGACCGCGGCGCCACCCAATTGCGCATGATGCACCAGTTGGTGCACGCATCGTTCACCTCGCCGCGGCCGTGGATCGAGGAAGGACTGGCGCACTTCGCGCAGGCGCTGGAGCGCGAGCACGAGAACGGGCGCGCTGCCGCCATCTCCTACATGCGGACATTTCTGCCCCCGTTGCAGGCGGCGGAGGCCGCGGTTGCGCAGGTCTCGGACGCGCGCGCTCCAGCGTCAGCGACCGCGGCCAAACCAAACGCGCCCGGCCTGATTGCTTCTACTGACGAGGTCATGCACCGCATCAAGGCGATGTACGTCTGGTGGATGCTGCGCGATATGGTGGGCGACGCGGCGCTAAAGCAAGCGCTCAAGAAATATCGGCCGGCGGAGGATAAGGACACGGCGTACATGCCGGGCCTCATTGCGCAAGCGTCGAAGCGGAACCTGGAGTGGTTCTTCGACGACTGGCTGTATCGCGACCGCGGGTTGCCGGATTTCCGCGTGGACGCCGCATTTCCGCGCGCTACGCTCAACGGCACGTACGTGGTCACGTTGACGGTTGCGAATGATGGCGATGCCGCGGCCGAGGTGCTCGTTTTCGCGCGCGCCCAAGGCGGTCAGCACCAGAAGAAATTGCTGGTGAAAGGGAAGAGCAAGGCGGTGGAGCGTATCGAGGTGCCGGCCACGCCCACGGAAGCGGTGGTCAACGACGGCAGCGTGCCGGAATCGAATACGACCAATAACGCCCTTGCGGTAGTGGCGCCAAAGTAGTCGTTAGTCGATGGTCGTTAGTCGTTCGCAGTGCCGGGAAGTTCCCGTGCTGGCCAAGGACCAACGACCAACGACCAACGACTGCTTTAAAATGACGCGCTGTGCAGGAGGACTCTTGGCCTACATCCAGTTTCTCGGTGCGGCGGGCGTGGTTACCGGCTCCAAGCACCTGATCAACACTTCCAAGAATGGCAGCGGCGGTATTCAAGTGCTGATTGATTGCGGGCTGTTCCAGGGTCAAAAGGAATGGCGCGAACGCAACTGGCAGGATCCGCCCATCCCGGTGCGCGACGTTGATGCCGTGATTCTCACCCACGCCCACCTCGACCATTCCGGCTGGATTCCGCGGCTGGTGAAGCTGGGTTTCAAGGGCCCAATTTACGCGACGCCGGCGACCATAGACTTGTGCGCCATTCTCCTCCCGGATTCCGGACACCTCCAGGCAGAAGACGCGGCTTTCCACAACAAGCGCAAATCCTCGAAGCACTCGCCCGCCTTGCCGCTCTACACGGCGGAAGAGGCGGAGGAATGCATGAAGTATTTCCGCCCGGTGGAGTTCGGTCAGACGCAGCCATTGCAGCCCGATTTCGGGTTCCGCTTCGTGCGCGCGTCACACATTGTTGGCTCGTCGATGGTGGAGCTCACGCTCGGCTCGCAGCGGCTGCTGTTTACCGGCGACATCGGACGCGTGCGCGATTCGCAAATCGCCCCCGGACGCGTGCTGCACTCCGGCCCGACCGAGGGCGAAATGGCCGACCTGGTAGTGATGGAATCCACCTACGGCAACCGGCTGCATCCCACGACCGATCCCCGCCCCGAGCTGGCGCGCCTGGTGCGCGACACGGTGAAGCGCGGCGGCTGCGTCATCGTGCCCGCCTTCGCTGTCGAGCGCACGCAAAAGCTGCTGTTCATGCTCAAGGAACTGATCGAGTCGGGCCAGATTCCGCGCGTGCCGGTACACACCGACAGCCCGATGGCCATCCAGGCAGTCAATATTTTTCTCAAACACGGCGAAGAGTTCAGCGAGGAAACCAGGCAGCTCATCGCGCGCTACGGCTCGCCGCTCACCTGGGACGGGTTTTACTTCGACACCACGCCCGCGGACTCGAAGAAGATCAACGACAGCCACTACCCGATGATCATCGTTTCGTCGAGCGGCATGTGCACTGGCGGGCGCATCCTGCATCATCTCTTGCAGCGCCTTCCCGACCCGCGGAACCTGATGCTTTTCATCGGCTTCCAGTCGCCGGGAACGCGCGGTTTCACCATCAAGAATGGCGCCCGGGAAGCGAAGATGTACGGTGAAGTTGTTCCGGTGCGCGCCCAGGTGGCGGCCCTGGAACAGTTCAGCGATCATGCCGACACGCCCGAGTTGCTGGAGTGGCTGCACACGTTCAAGAACGCGCCGTCGCGGACCTACCTGGTGCACGGCGAGCCGGCTGCCGCAGCCGCGCTGCGCGCCTCCATGACGCAGGATCTGGGCTGGCGCGTGGAGGTCGCGCAGTACATGCAGAAAGTGCCCGTAGGATCTGGGCAGGTGGCCGCGCCGTGAGCCACGGCCCTTTTGCCGGATGGGGTTCCGGCCAGATCTGTCGCGGCTCCGCCTGCACGACTCTTCAGCAAAGTTCGCGCCGAACCTGGTTGCGCCCCCGACGGCCGTGTCCCCTGCGCATGCGAAATCCCGGACGTCAACGGGCTTGTAGGGGTCTGCGGAATGGGCTGCCTCCGGTTCCTACTGGGAGTCGGGATGGTTTTGCCTGGCGAATTGTACCAAGGCGGCGAGTTTGCTTTGGGCGGCGCCGGAATCCAGCGAATCCGCTGCCGCCGGAATGCCCTCGCAGATAGTTTCCGCGCGCCCGGCGGCCACCAGCGCGGCGGCGGCGTTGAGCAGCACCACATCGCGCCGCGCCGATTTCTTCCCGGCCAGAATCTCGCGAATGATGGCCGCGTTCTCCTCCACGCCGCCCCCGGAAATGGCTTCCAGCGGCGCGCGCTTCAGACCAAACTCTTCCGGGGTGACTTCGTAGGCGCGCACCAGGCCGTCGCGCATTTCGGCGACCCGCGTCGGGCCGGTGATGGTGATCTCGTCCAATCCGTCGTCGCCGTGGACCACCAGCGCGCGACGCAACCCCAGCATCGCCAGCGCCTCGGCGAGCTTCTCCACCAGCTCAGCCGAATAAACGCCGACCACCTGCGCCGACGCGTTCGCCGGATTGGTCAGCGGGCCCAGCAAGTTGAAAACCGTGGGCAGGCGCAGCTCGCGCCGCGCCCGATGCACGTATTTCATCGCCGAGTGCATCGCCGGCGCAAACAGGAACGCGATGCCGACTTGCTCCAGGCACGCCGCGATCCGCGCCGGCGGCAGCGTGATCGTGACGCCGAGCGCTTCCACCACGTCGGCCGAGCCGCACTTGGAAGTTGCGCTGCGGTTGCCGTGCTTGGCGACGCGCACCCCCGCACCGGCAACGCACAGCGCGGTCGCGGTCGAGATGTTGAACGTGCCGCTGGCGTCGCCGCCGGTGCCGCAGGTGTCCACCAGCGCGTCGCGCTCGGTACCGCTGGCGTCGAGCAGAGAATCTTTCTCGATCGGCAGCGGCGTGGCGGCGGCGCGGATGGCCTCGGCGAAACCGACGATCTCATCCACCGTCTCGCCCTTCATGTGCAGCGCCACCAGCAGGGCCGCAATCTGCGCGTCGCTAGCGCCGCCCCTCAGGACTTCCCCCATCACGGCGCGCGCCTCCTGGCGCGACAGCGACTCGCGATGGTTAGCGATGCGATGAATGGCGTCGAGAATCACCGAGAGGAAATTATCACAACCCCGCGGGCATCGGGTGATCTGGCGATCGCTCGTGCTTTCGTTTTTCCGCGAGGCCACACAGGAAGCAGCCGCCGCGATCGACCCATACCGACGCACCGACGGTAGCGCCAATTTGACGTTCTCCGTCGAGCGCGGAACCGGAAACACCGGATCGCTGTGCAAGTAATGCGCTATCATTCTCCAGTGCGGCCTCTCACCCGCCTCAGGAATGCTTTCGTGCCCGCTGGGCTCGCGCCGCGGCGCATCCTGACCGGCGCCTTCTCCGGCTTGACGCTTATTTTGGACCTGCGCTGCCAGGCGCAGTGCTGGCTCGGACTCTACGAGCGCGAACTCTACCGCCCGCTGCGACGGCTTTCTTGCGGCATCCGTACCGCCGTGGACCTGGGCTGTGCCGAGGGTGAATTTACCGTCTACTTCCTGGCCCGCACTCCCGCCACTACGGTCTTCGCCATCGATGGCAACGCCGATTATCTTGAGGCGCTTCGCCGCAATGTGCAACTCAATCCGCCCGCCGATTCGCGGCTCGTGCTGCATCAGGGATATATCGAATCGCTGGACTGGCTGGTTGACCAGATCGAGCCGCCCTGTCTGCTCAAGATGGACATTGACGGTGGGGAAAGCTCCGTGCTCGCCAACTCGCCGCGCCTGCTTGCGCTTCCGCGGATGCGCTGGGTCATCGAAGTCCATTCTGCTGACCTGGAGCGCGACTGCGTGCGCCTGCTCGAGCAGAACCGATACCGCGCGCGGATCGTGAACAACGCCTGGTGGCGGCACCTGCTGCACGAACAGAGGCCGATTGAATTGAATCGCTGGATTGTGGCCGAACGCTAGCTGTTGAGAAATTGCCCCGGGTTGCCAGTGGCAACTCGTTTCCAGGGGTAGGACATATGCGCCGTCTCATGCTCGCGATCATTTTGCTTTCATGCTGGGCCGCCTCCGCGCAGGAACACCCGAAGGACAAATGGGCCGACTGGCAGCCGTTCCTGGGCACGTGGGAGGGCGCGGGCAGCGGGGGACCGGGGCAAGGCAACGGCAGCTTCACCTTCGCGTCCGAGCTGCAGGGCGCAGTGCTGGTGCGGCACAACTACGCGCAGTATCCCGCCACCAAGGACAGGCCGGCCTACCGCCACGACGACCTAATGGTTATTTATCCCGATGCGTCGAGCAAGAAGACTTGCGCCGATTACTGGGACAACGAGGAGCACGTCATTCACTATTTTGTCGAGCTCGCCGACGGCGGGCGCAGGCTGGTGATGACCAGCGACCCGTCTCAGCCCGGGCCGCGCTACCGCCTGACCTATGTCAAGACCGGCGACAACGATCTGAAGCTGACGTTCGAAGTCGCGCCGCCGAATGCGCCGGAAAAGTTCAAGACGTACATCGAGGCGACGGCGAAAAGAACGAAGCAGTAGCCAGTTGCTTTCTTTGGGTTCCGCGTGCAATCCCGCGTCACAATACATTGTGACAACCAATGCGGGCCGTTATTCGATTTACGCCGCGCTCCAGGTTTTATACAATCACGGCTTTGTTGTTAGCTTCCGGTCCACACTGTAAGCGGATTCATACCATGAAAATTCACGAGTACCAGGCAAAAGCGATTCTGGCGCGATATGGCGTCGCGGTGCCGCGCGGCGAGATGGCGGCGTCGCGCGAAGAAGCGGAAGAAATTGCCAAGCGCCTGATGAGCGCGGGCGCGCAGGGCGTGGTCGTCAAGGCGCAGATCCATGCCGGCGGGCGCGGCAAGGGCGGCGGCGTCAAGCTCGCCAAGTCGGCGGAAGAAGCCGGCGGGCTGGCGACCAAGATGCTCGGCATGACGCTGGTCACCCATCAGACCGGCCCCGAGGGCCGCGTGGTGCGACGGCTGCTGATCGAGGAAACGCTGCCCATCGAGCGCGAGCTCTATCTCAGCATGTTGCTGGACCGCGCCGAGGCCAAGCTGCTGGTCATGGCGTCACAGGCCGGCGGCATGGAGATCGAGCAGGTCGCCGCCGAGCACCCCGAACAGATTCTGAAAGAGCACATTGAGCCGGCGGTGGGACTGACGCAATTTCAGGCGCGCAAAATCGCCTTTGGTCTCGGCCTCAAGCCGGAGATGGTCAACCAGGCGGTGGCATTCCTGAACGGCCTGTACAAGGCGTATCTCGATACCGACGCATCGCTGATCGAGATCAACCCGCTGATTACAACCAAGGACAACCGTCTGGTCGCGCTCGACGCCAAGCTCAACTTCGACGACAACGCCCTCT
>JAIQFM010000183.1 GCA_020073285.1 Terriglobia bacterium
GTGGCCGCAAAGAAATAACCCAAGATCCTTCGACTCGGGTTTCCCGCGCACGACCACCCCAGCACGCGAAAGGCAGGCGTGCTGGGGACCCCGGTAAAAGCGCGCGGGAGCCCTCCTCAGGATGACATCAGGGTACGTCAACCGTGGAACCGCTCTAAAGCCCGTGCCACTCCGAAAGACTCTGAAATCAGTTTCACGCATTTGCCGGCATAGCGCGGCGCAAGCGCGCTTCCACCTCGGCGGCGCTCACCCCGGAAATGCGAATCACTTTATTACGGCTGCTGTGGCCCGCGGCTATAGTAATCGAGGAACGCGGCAGCTTCAAAAGATCGGCGAGAAATGCGATGCAGGCGTCGTTGGCTTTTCCCTCCACCGGCGGCGCGGTCAGGGAAATCTTGAGTGCGTCGCCCAGTTCGCCGGTGATGGCGTTGCGCTTGGCGCGCGGGTGAAGTTTGACCGCAAACATTGCGCCGGAGGGTGTGTCCTTGATGGGGATCACACGGGGGTTTTAACACGGAGGATGCGGAGGACGCAGAGGAAATTGGGAGGAAGTACCTCGGCGGCTAAAGCCGAAATCTTGATCGGCAATCAATCGCAGGGCTGAAGCCCTGCGCCACCCGGTAACCATTGAGTGTCGATTATAGCCAAGCAGAAAGCAGGTTCCTCGACTCGGACGCGCCAACCAGAACCGGCCAAAACCGGGCCGGTTCTGGTTTCTTGGCGCGTCCTCGCTCGGAATGACACCCACCTAAATTGGCGTGTCCCTTGGAATGACACCCACCTAGATTGTTCTCGCTTGGGATGCCATTTGTTTAGATTTTCATTCTCCGCTTGGATTTTCCTTCTCCTCCGTGTGCTCGGTGGTTAAGCCTTACGTGGCCGTTCGCCGAAGATGGCGGTGCCGAGACGCACGCAGGTGGAGCCTTCTTCGATGGCCACTTCGAAGTCGTGCGACATGCCCGTGGAGAGCGTGGCGAGGCGGATGCTGGGCAGATTACGCGCGGCGATGCGGTCGCGAATTTCGCGCAGGCGGCGGAAATAGGGGCGTGCGGCTTGCGGGTCGCCGGTAAGGGGCGGGATGGTCATCAGGCCGCGGAATTCGAGGTGATCGAGGCGCGCGGCGGCTTCGAGCAGAGCGCCAAATTCCTGCGACACGGGATTGACTCCGGTCTTACTCTCTTCGCCGCCGAGGTTCAGTTCGATGAGGATCGGCAGTCGTTTGCGCGTAGTCGCTGCGGCGGCGTTGAGTTTTTCGGCGAGGCGGACGGAGTCCACGGAATCCACTGCCGAAAAAACTTCGACTGCCTTGGCGGCCTTGTTGGTTTGCAGGTGGCCGATCATGTGGAAGCCGGCGTCGGTGAGATCGCGCACGGCTTGGAACTTGCCGGCGAATTCCTGGACGCGGTTTTCTCCGAAGAGGCGCTGGCCGGCGTCGTAGGCGGCGCGGATATCGTCGGGGCCAAAAGTCTTGGTGACCGCCATGAGCGCGATGTCGTCGGGGGAGCGGCCTGCGCGGCGGGCAGCGGCGGCGATGCGCTCGCGGACGGCTTTCAGATTTTGGGCGATGGTCATGTGAAGCTAGCCACAGAGGGCGCCGAGGAATTTTTCCGTATCGTTACCGCGCCCTGGGCTGAAATGCCTCGATCGGCGCCGTAAGTACGAGCGACGGCAGGGATCCTTCGACTCGGCATCGCCAAAAGCGGGGCGATGCCTCGCTTCAGGATGACAGCCGTTTAGATTTGTTTTCTCTTTAGCTTTTATTTTCCTCTGTGGCCCCTGTGGCTAAATCCTACATGATCGCGGTCGGCGGCGCGGGCTCGTCGGGGCTGCCGGCGTTGGCCAGCGGCACCTTGACCATGACCGCGACCAGGATCGCCAGGCCGATGAGGCCGGAGATCCAACCGTTGCCGATCTTGACGTCGAGCATGGTATGGCCGGTGCCGACGATGGCGGCGATCACCAGCCCGCAAAGCGCTTCGCCGGCGATCAGGCCGGAGGCGGTGAGCACGCCGGCGTTCTCGACGCGCGCTTTTTGCGCGTCGTTGAAGCCGCGGCGGTCGCGCATGCCGTCGGTGATCCAGCGAATGACGCCGCCGACGAAAATAGCGAACGTGGTTTGCAGTGGCAAGTACATGCCGACGGCAAACAACATGGGGCTCTTGACTTGCACCATGATGAGCGCGAATCCCATGAAGATGCCGACCACCACCAGCGGCCACGCCATGTTGCCGCCGACGATGCCCTGGCCGAGCATCGCCATCAGGCCGGCTTGCGGAGCGGGCAGGGCGGCGCTGCCGAAGTGGTAAGCCTTATCGAGAATCATCAGCGGGAAGAAGAGCACGAGGGAGGCGACGATGACGCCAAACATGTCGCCGATCTGCATCCGCGAAGGCGTGCCGCCAAGGATGTGACCGACCTTGAGATCCTGCAGCATTTCGCCGGCAACCGCCGAGGAAACGCAGACTACGGCGGCGACGCCAAGCACCGCCGCGACTCCGCCGGCGCCGCCGACGCCAAGCGCGACCATCATGAGCGCGGCGACGACGAGGGTGCACAGCGTCAGGCCGGAGACGGGGTTGTTGGAAGAGCCGATCATGCCGCAAAGGTTTCCGGAAACGGCGGCGAAGAAAAAGCCGAGCACGATCATCACGGCGGCGGCGACCACCGCGCCGGTGATGATCTTGCCGCCCGGCATATGGCCCGCGCCGGAGATAAAGAAATAGTAGAGAGCGATCATGGCAACGAGCACGACGGCGACGCCGAGGAAGACGACTTTGGCGCTAAGGTCTTTTTCAGTGCGGTCGGTGACTTCATGGGCGGTGGCGGATTTCTTCAGGTCGGAGACGGCGCGGCTCATGCCGATGCCGAGCTGCTTGCGCATGCGAAACAGGGTGAATCCCGCGCCCACCAGCATGCCGCCGACGGCGATCGGCCGCACGATGGCAAACCACATGTTGTTGGCCAGGCCGGCCCAATCCATGGTGGCGCCGGCGGGCAGGCCGGCCTGGATGCCAGGCCCGAGAAAATAAACTAGCAGCGGGACCAGGAGGCCCCAGGCTACCACGCCGCCGGCGAAGTTCAGCGCGGCGAGGCGCGGCCCGATGATGTAGCCGACACCGAGATAGGCGGGGCTGACGGCGGGCGTGTCGAAGGTGGTCATGCCGCCGGTGGCAACCACGGGCGCGGTAAGGGAGCGGCCGACGCGCAGGCCGGCGGACATGGTCGGGATCTTTACCAGGATGGTGCGCACGTACCAGAACAGGTTGATCTGGCTGAGGAAGTACATGAGGGCGCCGAATCCCATGTTGGCGAAGAGAATTTTCGCGGCCTTGGCGCCCTGCTGTCCCGCCTTGTGAATTTCCGAGGCAGCGACGGATTCGGGAAAGGGAAGCTCGGGGTCCTCGACCATCACGCGGCGCAGCAGGGTGACGAACAGAATTCCGAGCAGGCCGCCAATGACCATGAGCGCGACCGACTGCCAGTATTTGCCGGTGCCGAGTTCGGGATTGCCGGCATCATTGCGCCACAGGCCGGCAATCACGAATGCGGGAATCGTGAACACCGCGCCGGCCGCGACGGATTCGCCGATGGAGCCGACGGTACGGGCGATGTTCTCCTCGAGTATGGAGCCCTTCATCAGGCGAAGAATGGCCATGCTGATGACGGCCGCGGGATAAGTGGCGGCGATGGTCATGCCGGCGCGCAGGCCGAGGTAAGCGTTGGCGGCGCCCAGAATGCCGGTCATGAGCAGGCCGAGAAGGACGGCGCGAAAGGTAAACTCGGACATCTGCATGGTGGGCGGCACGAAGGGCCGGAACTTTTTCGGCGGCGCCTGGTTGCTGGTCATGGTGCTCATGAAATGAGTCCTCGATTCAAATTCCCGCTTTCATCCCGCTCTAATGAAGATCGCGCAAAATAGCACGGGAAGATCGCGATAACAACCCGAACCGAGATTCTACGCTGGCAGACGCGCGGGTGGGAAGCGCGCGGGGCGCATCAATGGCGGGGCTGCGCTTGGGGCGCTGGCTTGGGCGTTGATGGCTGAGGAGTAAGTGGCTATACTGAAAAAGCGATCCGCTGGCCGGCCCTGGGCCTCAGGTCGCGAGGAGGGTCGTCTTCAGCAGTAGACCACCCCAGGACGTCGAAAAACGCGCCGTGCCGGGGACCCCGGAAGGCGGGGACCCAACCCGGTCGGTAAAGGATCCCACTCACCGAGGGAACTCTCTTGTCTCGCGCGCAGCCGATGGATTGCTGTCGGTGCTGTTCCCATCGCATTGCAGGTTGTGCCAGACGCCGCTGACGCGGATATCGCGGGCGCCGGTGTGCGAGGTATGCATCGAGGCAATGCGGCCAATCGAAGGGCCGCGCTGCGCGGCCTGCGGCGAGCGACTGATGAGTTCACATGCGTATGGGGACACACGCGAGGGCGTCCTTCGACAAGCTCAGGACATGCTGGGCGCCACACCGCCTTTGTGCCTGATGTGCATGCAGAACGAGCCGACCTTTGCGCGCGCATCGGCGTATGGCGGCTATGACGGCGGCCTGCGCGAGATGGTCCACCTGCTGAAGTACGATCGAGTGCGTCCGGCGGCCAATGTGCTGGGACGAATGCTGGCCGAGGTGGTCGCCGATCTGGCGGAAGCTTTCGGGCCGGAAGCGCCGGTGGTGATGGCGGTGCCGCTGCATGTCTCGAAGCTGCGGCAGCGCGGGTTCAACCAGTCGGAGCTAATCGCGCGCGCCATGCTCAAACTGAAGCCGGCGGCGCTGCACGTCAAGCTGAACACCACGGCGCTGGCGCGGCATCGGGCGACGGAATCGCAGACCGGACTGACCCCACCGCAGCGGCGGGAAAACATGCGCGGAGCATTCAGGGTCTTGCGCAGCGACCAGATTACCGGGCGCGACATCTTATTGATCGACGACGTGTTCACTACCGGGACGACGGCGTCGGAATGCGCGCGCGTGCTGTGCCGCGCAGGCGCATGCCGGGTGTTCGTGGCGACGGTGGCAAGAGTGTTGAAGCCGGAAGCGCAGCGGGCGGAGCCGAAATTCGAGGAACCGCGCGCGATAGCGGCGCATGCGTAGCAGGTCCATCGGTCTATCGGTCTATTGGTCGTTCAGCCTTTGGCTTGGTGCTGGTGACTGAGAGACCGACAGACCGAGCGACCGAGAGACGAATTTATGTCAGGCGGAAAGGGACACATACCGGGACACGCGCATCGCAGGCCGATGGTCGAGACGTCGCCGGCGCCCGTCCACGAGGGCAACGGGCATGGCGTGATGCACGCGCCGGTGCTGGTGCTGAACGCGTCGTACGAGCCGATCAACGTGTGCGCGGCGCGGCGGGCCATCGTGCTGGTGTTGAAGGGCGTCGCCATGACCGAGGAAGAAAACGGGCACTTCCTGCACGCGGCGCGGATTACCATCCGCGTGCCGTCGGTGATCCGGCTGCTGGAGTACCGGCGGATTCCGCACCAGACGCGGGCGCTGTCGCGCAAGAATATCCTGCTGCGCGATCGCAGCAGTTGCCAGTATTGCGGCGCGGTGCTGGCCTCCAGCGAGCTGACGCTGGACCACGTGGTGCCGCGTTCGCGCGGAGGACTGTCCACCTGGGAAAACCTGGTGGCGTGCTGCCATGGCTGCAACCGGCGCAAGGGCAACCAGCTTCCGATGGAGGCGAACATGAAGCTGATCCGCGAGCCGAGGGCGTTTAACCTGCATACCAGCCGGCACATCATGCGGCTGCTGGGACATTCGGACGCGAAGTGGAGGAAGTACCTGTTCTACTAATTGCCGAATTGCGGAAGTGCCGAACCGCCGAATTGAAGAGCGTCAGGTCCCGCAGTTCGGCACTCTCCACTCTCGAATCTGCAATTCGGCAATTCTCAGTTTTGGCACTTCGGCAATTTCTTCCAGCTACCCTGCATGAAGTCGGGCTGAAACTGAAACTCGAAACCGAAACTAATTCTTCGGCGGTTTCTGTGGCTGCGCCTGCGGCGGCTGCTGGCCCGGCTGCTGGTCGCCCTGGTTCTTGGGCAGTTCCTGGCCTTCGTAGGTGATCTTCACGTTGGCGCCGAAGCGCTTGTAGTTGGTGTACTTCACGATCTCGCGGATGTGGATGTCGCCGCCGGAAAAGTGAAGGTCATCGTCGGCCTTGGTGTAGGTGGGGAACCAGTAGCGGCCGTCAATCTGCTCGCGCCAGGTGGTGAAGGCGGGGAACAGATTCTCTTCGTTCTTCTTCTTGCGGATGTCGGGCACGGTCTTGCCATGGGTCTTGACGATCTGGAAATCGTGGTCGTCCACCCAGAGGCGGCCCTGGAAGTAGCGCTTGTTGTTCTCGATGCGCTTGGGCGCGACGTCGAAAACGAAGCAGTGGAGTTCGTCCTCCTGCTGCTGGCCGACGTACATGATGTCGTACTCGGGAATTTCGTCGGAGGTGAGGACGAAGGGCAGGCGGTGCTGGATGTCGTCGACGTCCTCGCGCGTCATGGTGACGCGCTGCAACGAGGACTGGGGCGCGAAGATCACGTGCTCCTGGCGGCGGCCCTTGTCGTCGAAGGTGACCTCCACCACCTGGTGATACTCGCCGTCCACCGTATTGCCGTCCACGGTCTGCACCTTTACGTCCTGGCGGTAGGTGTAATTGTCGCGCGCCTGCTTGAATTCCTTTTCCTTGGCGGCAAAGCGCTGGATGATCTGGTCCACGGAGATGCCCTGGGGCTCGGCGGGATTCAGCGCGCCTTCCTGGGCGAACGCGGGCAGGGCAAGGGCGAGAGCGAGCAATGCGAGAACAGAGTTTCGTTTAATACGATGAGAAAAAACCAAGCGTAAACGGAAAAGTTGCGTTGGTACTCATTAGATTAGATGCCCGGAGGATGGTGGGGGCGCGAAAAAGCTGTCGACGGTCGATGGCCGGCCCCGATTTGGTTCTGCGTATACGCGAGACTCTCCGGCTACGAACTACCAGCTATCGCCGCGACGTAATAGACTGGCGTGTTTTGCAAACCTCATGGGAGGCGCTATGCTCCGCCGCGTCATTATTGCTGTCCTTATTCTCGGCTGTGTCGCATTCGCACAAAGCAAGCGTCCGTTCACGTTTGAAGACATGATGGCGCTGAAGCGGGTGGGCGAGCCGGTGGTTTCGCCCAACGGCAAGTGGGTGGCGTTCAGCGTGGTGGACGTGAACCTGCAGGCCAACACCAAGACGCCGTCGATCTACGTGGTGCCCATCAACGGCGGCGAAGCGCGTCAGTTTACCAAGGGCGAAGGCGAGGACCGGCCGCGCTGGTCGCCCGACGGACGCCAGTTCGCCATGGTGATGACGCGCGGCGGCGTGCCGCAGATTTGGGTGTCCGATATTGATCCCGAAACCGCCATGCCGCTGCCAGGAAAACCGCTGCGGCAGATCACGACCATCTCGACCGGCGCCAGCGGAGAGATCTGGTCGCCGGACGGGAAGTACATCCTGTTTACGTCGGAGGTCTATCCCGACTGCCCGGACGATGCCTGCAACAAGGCGCGCGATGAGCTGCAGGCGCAGTCGAAGGTGAAGGCGACGATCTTTCGCGGGCTGTTCTTCCGGCACTGGTCGAACTACACGGGCGACAAGCGCACGCATATTTTTGTGCAGCCGGTGGCGGGCGGGCCGCCGAAAGACCTGACGCAGGGCGACCACGATGCGCCGCCGTTTTCCCTCGGCGGGCAGGACATGTACGCCTTCTCGCCGGACGGGCAGGAAGTGGCGTTCACCAGCAACATTGACGAGGTGGAGGCGACCTCGACCAACAACGAAATTTTCGTGGTGCCGGTGACGGGCGGCACGCCGAAGAAGATTTCCACCTCGCCGGGCTCGGATTCCACGCCTCTGTATTCGCCCGACGGGAAGTACATCGCGTGGCGCATGCAGGAGACTGCGGGGTACGAGAGTGATCGGTTTCAGTTGGTGGTGTACGACCGGAAGACGGGGCAGAGTCGGTCGTTGACCAAGTATTTTGACCGGTGGGTGGGGAGCTTCGTGTGGGCGCCGGATGGAAAGGCAATTTACTTAAACGCGGAGAATCAAGGCGAGTCGCCAATCTACAG
>JAIQFM010000184.1 GCA_020073285.1 Terriglobia bacterium
GATCCACGGGATGCCGATGTTCTTGGCGAACCAGGTGACCTTGCCGAGCATCGGCGCGGCCTCCTCGGCGGGCGAACCTGGGCGTCACCATCGGCTCGCTTCAGTTCCTGGAGCTAACCGCCGGGGTGCACGGCAGCCTGCAGAATGTCACCGGCAGCACCTATGTGCACGACCGCAGTGCGGGAGCCAACGTCGCGCTGTCGCGCTCGTTCGGGGAGCGCTGGAGATTGCGCGCCAGCTACGACCGCGATCGTGACCAGTACCGGCTCTCGAGCGCGCAATATTCCTCGGTCTCCAACGGCATTTCGGTTGCGGTGGTGCATCCGCTGGCGGAGCTTACGGCGTCGCGCAACATCCGCGATGGCCTGACTTTTCAGGCTGATCCCCGGCTGCAGTTTGTTCCCCCGGATCAGGGTGGACTGTTGCTCGGGGCCTTCCCCGGTACGTTGGTGGTGCCCACCAGCGCCAATTGGAGCAGCGTAGCGCTGTCGTTTCATCCCGTTCCGAAATTCACCGGACGCGTCGGCTGGTTGAACAGCCGTCAGCAGCTGCAGGGCGCGGTCAGCAATTACTACACAGAGTGGGAGGTGTCAGCCGGATACAAGTTCCGTTCCATCACGGTGGACGCCGGCTACGTGGCCCACGACCAGAATTTCGCGGTGGACATGTTCAAGCGCAATCGGTTTTTCTTCCGCGTGGTTCGCGAGTTCACGGTCTTTTAAGGCATTGACAGGACGACGGACAATCCGCTCGGCTAGGCGCTTGGCACTGGCGATTTGCGTGTGCGTTGCGACGGCGCCGTACTGCGTGGCCGGCGACGCGCCCTCGCCGTTCGCGGGCATCGCCGGCGCCCGCCGCATTGACTACCTGCGTTCCATCGCCTCGAAAAAGGACGTCAACCCCACGCGTTCCTTCTGGAACAAGCTGCTGGATATCGTGGCGGGGGCACCAACGTTCCGCCACGTGGTGCGTCCCTACGGGATCACTACCGATTCCCGCGGGCGCATCATCATCAGCGATCCAGGCGCGCAGATCGTGCACATCTTTGACTTCGCGCAGAAGAAGTACCACCACCTGGAGGGCGGGCGGCACCAGCACTTCGAATCTCCCATCGGAGTCGCGACCGACGACGCCGACAATATCTACGTTACCGACTCGGTGCGCGGCAAGATTTTTGTCTTCGACCGGGACCGCCACTTCCGCCGTTTTCTCGGGGAACGTGGCGGCGAGGGCATGTTCAAGCGGCCGACCGGGATCGTCGTGGACTCGGCGCAGCGCCGCATTTATCTCAGCGACACGCTCCACCACAAAATCTTCACCCTCGATCTGGACGGCAACGTGCTCGGCAACTTCGGAGAACGCGGCAGCGCGCCCGGTCAATTCAATTTCCCCACCGACCTGGCCCTGCGCGACGGCGAACTGCTGGTCCTGGATTCGATGAATTTCCGGGTGCAAGCGTTTGATGTCAGCGGCAAGCTGCGGCGGGTCTTCGGCAGTCTTGGCAATGCCACCGGGAGCTTTAACCGGGCCAAAGGATTGGCGGTGGACAGTGAAGGCAACATCTACACCGCCGAGTCGCTGCTGGAAACGGTGCAGATTTTCGATGGCGAGGGCCGTTTTCTCTACTACTTCGGCAACACCGGCGGCGGACCGGGCGAGTTCCAGTTGCCGGCAGGCGTCTGGATTGATTCTCATGACCGCGTCTATGTGGCGGATTCTCTCAATCGGCGAGTGCAGGTGTTCCAGTTTGTGCGCGCTCGGCGGGAAAACCTGCCATGAGTCATGCGCGCGCTACGGCGGTGATCGGCGGCGTCCTCATCCTGACGTTAGCAAGCTGGTTTGCCGGGCCGGTGTCGGCCGGCACACAAGATGTCATCAACTCGTCGCACAACCTGTCCGCCAGTGGCCCTGGAGCGGTCAAGTCTTCGCAGACGCAGATTTGCATTTTTTGCCATGCGCCGCACGGCGTGCAGCCCGACCTCAAGCCGCTGTGGAACCACGCCATGCCGACGCAGTCCTACAACTCATACGCCAGCAGCACGATGAAAGCGACGGCAGCGGCGCCCAGCCCGGCTTCGAAGCAGTGCTTGAGCTGCCACGACGGGACAATCGCACTGGGGCAGACGATCGCGAACGGACTGATCACGACCTCGGGTTCCTTGAGCGCCGCCAAAAACCTGGGCACCGACCTGCGCGGCGACCATCCCATCAGCTTCACCCTGGTCAACAACGGCGAACTCTCAACCAACCTGTTCCTGACCCCGCCGACGACGGCCGACCCGGCGGTTAAACTGCGCAATGGAAACGTGGAATGTGTCACCTGCCACGACCCGCATACTCCCAACCTGGATGCCATCGCAGGCATGTTCCTGGTGCGATCCAATTCCAGCGGAGCGCTGTGCCTGGCCTGTCACGATCCCTCGCGGCCGCAGCCTAGCGGGCTGAACGGATGGACCGGCGGCGCGCACCGCACTGCCGGCAACAGCACTCCCGCCGGCGCCTTGTTTGGCGTCTACGGCAATGTGGCCGCCAACGCCTGCCTCAATTGCCACCAGTCGCACAATGCTGCCAGCGGCTCCAGCCCGCGCCTGCTGCGCAACGCCGAAGAGGCCGCGTGCAGCCAATGTCACAGCGGGACGAACTTAAGTCCGGTCATCGCCAACATCACGGGGGAATTCAGCAAGACCTACAGCCACCCGGTGACGACCATTTCCGGCTTGCACGACGCGGCGGAGAATGCGTTTCCGTTGAATGCCAATCGTCACTCGGAATGCGCCGACTGCCACAATTCCCACGCCGCTTCCAACGTGGGCGGAAGCACGGTGCCGCCGGCGCTGCAGTCGTCGCTGCTGGGCGCTTCCGGAGTGGACCAGGCCACCGGCATCACCGCCCTGCGCCCGGCCACCAACGAGTACCAAATCTGCTTCAAGTGTCACGCCAACAGCACCAACAAGCCGCAAAGTGGCGTGGGGTACGCGGTGTACGGCCGAACCCCGGTGCGGCAAACGTTCAGCGCCGTGGCTGACCCGCACAACGTGCGCCTGGATTTCAATACCACGCTGGAGCGCCACCCGGTGACGCAGCCTCGGTACCTGGCGGCAGCGGCTGTCCCCAGCCTGCGTGCCACCATGGTGAAGTTGGACGGCAGCGCCGGCCGCAGTCTCGGCACAGGCAGCTACATCTACTGCGCCGATTGCCACAGCAATGACCAAGCCCGGGTATCAGCCGGTACGGGTCCTAACGGGACGCACGGATCGATCTATCCTCACTTGTTTGAGCGCCGTTACGAGGTTGAGACGCCGCCGAGCGGTGGCGTGTCGTATACCGCCGGCACGACTGGCACCTATGCGCTTTGCGACAAGTGCCACGACATCGCTAACAGCATCCTGCAAGACCGGAGCTTCAAACTGCACAGGACGCACATCTCCGGCGTGCGTACCGCCTGCTCGACTTGCCATTCGGCCCATGGCATCCAGGGAGGATCAACCACCAACAACAAGAGCCTGGTGAATTTCGATACGGCGATTGTGAAGCCCAGCAGCAGCGGAAGTTTCTATTTCCAGAGTAACGGGACGTTCACCGGCGTTTGCTATCTGAGCTGCCACGGTCAGAATCACAACGGGTATTCGTACTGAACGAATGCAATGACGATGCTGGCTTATCTACGAGGTGCACGGAAGATCGCGACAGCGGTAGTCCTATTCCTCTTTGCCGCGACGGCAGGCGCCTGGGCGCAATTCGCTCCCGGACTGGCTCCTGGGCCTCTTTCTCGATCGCACGCGGACCTGGCGGGAGTCAAACACTGCACCGACTGCCACAAGGCCACGTCTACCGACTTTGCCTGTCTCGACTGTCACAAGGAGATTGCCGGGCGCATAGCAGGAGGGCGCGGCTACCACGCCGCCATGGTCAAGGGATCTGCTTCCGGCCGAGACTGCCGCCGCTGCCATGCCGAACATAAAGGAGAGAACACCGAGACTATCCGCAAAGCAGCGCTCGATGGTTTCGAACACAGTAAAACGGGATATGCGCTGGAGGGCAAACACGCCACCCTGGCCTGCCAACGTTGTCACAACCCCGAGCACATCGCCGCCGCTGACATCACCGACATCAAGATCAAGGATTTGAAGCGCACGTTTTTCGGCTTACGGCGCTCGTGCCTGACCTGCCACGCCGACCAGCACCGCGGACAACTGAATCTGGATTGTCAGAAGTGCCACAGTTTCCGCGAATGGAAAAATCCCCCGGGATTCGACCACGACAAAGCGAAATTCCGGCGCACCGGAGAGCATGCCAAGGTGGCATGCCAGAAATGTCACGCGCCCGGCCCGGCCGCCCGTGGCGCCGTGCAGTACGTCGGGTTAACGTTCTCCCGCTGCAACGATTGCCACCGCGATCCGCATCGCGCCGCCTTTCCCAACGCCTGCGAATCCTGCCACAACACCAGCGGCTGGAAAAACACGGACATCGCCGACAAGTTCAGTCACTCGCGAACCAAGTTTGCGTTACAGGGTCGACATGCCGAAGTGGACTGCCTGAAATGCCACGCCGGCGGAGACTTCAAGCGGGCGCTGGCGTTCGGCAAGTGTACGGACTGTCACAAGCCGGACCCGCATTCGGGGCAGTTCGCAAAACGCGCCGATAAAGGCGAATGCAACGCCTGCCACACAGTGGAAAGCTTCAAGGCGGTGCGCTACGCGGTACGCTACCACTCGGCAACGTTGTTTCCGCTGGAGGGCAAACACGCGGCTGTAGCCTGCGCCAAGTGCCATACCCCGGCCGGCAAGGCCACGGTCTTCCGGTTGAAGTTCGCATCCTGCGCGGATTGCCACCAGGATTCCCACCAGACGCAGTTTGCCGGGGCACCCTATTTCAACCGCTGCGACGATTGCCATACGGTCCAGGATTTTCGCCGCACCACCTTCAACGTCGCTCGACACGAAGGCACTCGCTTCACGTTGACCGGAGCTCACGTGTCCGTGGAGTGCGCCAAGTCTCACAAGCCGGAAACCGGGCAGCCCTCTGCGGTGCGCTTCCGCTTCGCCGACCGTTCCTGCGCCACCTGCCATGCCGATCCGCACCGCGGGCAGTTCCGGCGGCTGGTCGCACAGGTCGGAAGCGACGGCAGCGCCGTCGGCTGCCAGATCTGCCATGCGACGAAATCCTGGAAAGACATGCGCTTCCCGCACGCCGTGGATGCCTTCCCATTGGTCGGGACGCACCGCACCACCGCGTGCATCAAGTGCCACAAACCGGCGCGGCCGGAGATTCCGTTAAAGGAGGTGGACTTCCAGTCCGCCCCCAGCAAATGCGAACAATGCCACCAGGAATATCACCTCGGGCAGTTCGCCCGGGCCGATGGAATCACGGTTTGCATTGACTGCCACGGTCCAGCGCGGTGGATTCCGTCAAAGTTCGATCACGACAGGCGGACGCGGTTCCCGCTTCCCGGCAAACACCGCGACGTAAAGTGCGCCGCTTGCCACAAGAGCGTCAAGATCGTCGAGGGAAAAGCGGTGACCGTGTTCAAGCCTACGCCAAGGGAGTGCGCAGCGTGTCATCGCAATCCGGTCTGATGCAATCGGCTGCGATGGCGCTCCGGTAGAACGGCATTCGGACCGGTAAGGAAGATCAGCAATGGGCACCACGGCCAAAAAGGATAAATGATGAACTCGGTACAGGATGTGAAACCGCTCGCAACTGATACACCGCCCGGAGTCAATATTGTTGAACAGAACCTGGCGGATCGGCTGTCGGAAGTATTGCGTCGGGCCTTGCTAGCAACGGGCGGCAACGGCGGCGCCATCGCGCTGCTGCATGGGAACGCGATGGTGACTTGTGCCCGAGCCGGTTGCGCGCCAGACCTGGGCAGCCACGTGAGTCTTGACGACAGCTTTGCCGGATTATGCGTGCGCACCGGCCGGACCCTGCGCAGCGATCACCTGGAAACCGACCCGCGGGCGCATGGGGCGTCTTGGCGCGCCCTCAATATTTGTTCGATGGTCGCTACCCCAGTGCGGCACGGCGACGCCATCGTGGGCGTACTGGCGGTTTTTGCCCAAAAACCCCACGCCTTCTTGTCCAACCACGGCGTGGCGCTCGAAATCCTTGCTCTCGTGATCGATGCCACTCCGCCGACTAAACGCGCGCCGGCGATTCACTTTCTACCGCCGCCGCTGGCCCGGGGCGGTGCGGGAAACGAAAGCGCTGCCGAACCGCCGGCCCTACCGCACAAGCCCCCGCAAGCGCCTGAGGCAACTTCCGCGAAGAACGTGGAAACCCAACCGCCGGTCCCGCACACATCGGAAGGGGAGAGCGCTGTCCAACCGCCGGCGCTACCGCCCAAGCACCCGCAAGCGTCGGAGACAGCCTTGGTCCGCTTGCCAGTCGCGGCTGTCCCACGCAAGCCATCGTCCATTGCAGCAAGCGTGCCGGTTGCAGCCGCCACGAGGAAGGTGGAGCCAGTTGCGCCAAGCTTGCAGTCCACAGCCGCCACGGAGAGCGTGGAAACGCCTCACATCCTGCGTTTCCGCAAATCGGAGAGGATGCTCCACTGGTCCATCGCCGTTCCCTTCCTGGTGTGCTTTACCAGCGCTATCATCCTGTTGATCTTTTACAATCCGCATCCGCAGCGGGCGTACCGGGTGGTGTTTTCGTTGCTCCACCGCATCTCGGGGGCCTGCCTGATGGTTTTCCCACCCCTCATCTTGCTGCGGAACCGGAGAGACCACCGCATCCACTTCTACAACATCAAGGAAGCTTTCAGCTGGGTACCCGACGACGTGAAATGGCTGTTCCTGATGGGCGCGGCCACCCTGAGCAGCAAGATTTCACTGCCCGAGCAAGGCAAGTTCAACGCCGCCGAGAAGCTGAACTTCATCATGGTGCTGTGCACCTACCCTTTGTACATCGTCACGGGCTTGATCTTATGGGGACTGCACGTCCCGGTGGCGGCTTGGATGCTGCACGTCGGCATGGCAGCCATGGCGGCTCCGCTCATACTGGGACACATCTTCATGGCAACCATTAACCCGGAGACGCGTGTCGGCCTGAGCGGCATGTTGACCGGATACGTGGATCGTCATTGGGCCAGGCACCACTACACGCGCTGGTATCGCGAACAATTCGAAGGTGGTCCTGCGCGGGGCGGCCATCGTGGGACGAAGCAGGCACGGCCGCAACCGCCCCTGGTGGAATGCCCGTCGGAGGCAGAAGGATGAATCTCCGTCACAGCTTGGCGATGATGGGCGTCCTGCTCTTGAGCTTCGCGGCGTGGTCGCAGGATGCTGGTGTAGGCCTAAACAAACACGACCTCAATGGTCAAGGCTGCACTGCCTGCCATGTCGCGCAACCGTCTTCGCCACCGGAAAAGCAGCCGGAAAACACCTGCAACCAGACGCTGTTGTGGGATTGCGACTTGCTCACACGGACCTTTCAAACCTACGAAGCTGCGGTGCCCAGCAGCAATCCCGCGGCGCCAGTACCGGACGAAACGCAAGTGCGCATGTCCTCGATGCTCTGCGCGAGCTGTCACGACGGCGTCTCCACCCTCAGCATGAGTGGCACCGCCGGCTTTCGCGCGCGTGGCTCCACGAGCGCCACCAAGGGCCTGCAAAACGAGCACCCCATCGACGTTTCCCACGACCCCGTCAAGGATCCCAGCCTGGCGGCGCTGACGGTTGTCACCCATCAGGTAAAGTTGTTCGGCCAAACCAACAAGGTGCAATGCGCCACATGTCATGACGTCCACGACAGCAGCGATTCCAAGCTCCTGCGGGGGCCGAATCAGAATTCTTCCCTGTGCGTTGCCTGTCACTTGTAGATCTTGAGTCGAAGGCGGTGGGCTACGTTTTTGTCTTCCCCGCGCTTCGCCTTTCGATTCCCGCCTTCGGCTAGCTCTGTCTGCGCGATCCGACGACCCTGACCCGACGAGCAACGCTTCGGGGCGCTGGCGTGGGTTACCGTTCAAGGCCGACGATGGAGGAATCAGATGATAGCGGCTTGGCGCGTCCGCGGCGTACCAAAATGGATAGCGTTCCATGTGCGGAATTCCAG
>JAIQFM010000185.1 GCA_020073285.1 Terriglobia bacterium
GCTCGCAAGAAGCGACGGCGGACGCCGCCCTACACGCAGCCGTTTGCGGCGGCGGATGGTCCGAACCGCGTCTGGTGTGCGGATTTCAAGGGCTGGTTCCGCACCCAGGATGGGGAGCGCATCGATCCGTTGACGATCACCGACGCGCATAGCCGTTACCTGCTGCGCTGCCAGGCGGTGGAGAAGGCCGACACGGCGCGGGTGCGGGCGATCTTCGAGGCGGCGTTTCGCGAGTACGGTCTGCCGCAGGCGATCCGCACCGACAACGGGGCGCCGTTTGCCTCGCGCGCGATTGCCGGGCTGTCGCGGCTTTCGGTGTGGCTGATGAAGCTGGACATGGTTGCGGAGCGGATCCAGGCCGGGCATCCGGAGCAGAACGGGCGGCACGAGCGCATGCACCGCACGCTGAAGGAGGAAACGGCGACGCCGCCAGCGGCGAACCGGCGGGCGCAGCAGCGGGCTTTTGACCGCTTCCGGCAGGAGTACAACGAAGAGCGGCCGCATGAGGGGTTGGGTATGCAGACGCCGGCCAGTTGCTACACGCCCTCGCCGCGGGCATATCCGGAGCAGGTGCCAGAACCGGAGTACGACAGCGGCATGGAAGTGCGAAAAGTGCGTGACCGTGGCGACATTTCTTGGAAGGGTCATCGCCACGTGTTCTTGTCCGAGGCTTTGATCGGAGAGCACGTGGGGTTGGAAGCGCTGGATGAACGCTACTGGTGCGTGTACTTCGGCGCCTGTCCCATTGCGCTGTTCGACAGCGTAGAACTGACGACCGGCCCTTTGCCGGCGGTGGAGCAAGACATGGGCGGATGGAAATCTGGAAATCCCAAAAACGGGGATTCCCAGATTCCCACCGCCCCGGCTACGAACTGAGGGCAGTAATGCAGGGAACAAAAAACAAAAGCCGAGCGCCAAAGTGTAACCCATGTGCCCGGTCTAATGTGTTACCTATGTCCCGGGCCGTTCAGTGTTACCTATGTCCCAGGCCGTTCATACTGTCGCGCCTGCGGCGCTAAATGCAAGTCTCCGGGCCACTCGAGCTAGAGACCCTGGCGTTTCGTAACCACCTGTGAAGCAGCGGGCTACCCTCAATCGCCCCGCTGGGGCTTGCGTGGCCAGGTACCGGCCGTGTTCACGAATACCAATTCGATGTACATCGCCGTGGTATCCTGATCGTGGAGAGAGGCATGGAACGATCGCACAAGCATTTCCAGCTCGACTCGTCCAAGATTCGACGTGCCCAGCGGGCGCTTGGCGCCAGCACCGAAACCGAGGCCATCGAGCGCGCCCTCGATCTGGTCCTCTCCGAACACCAGGCGAATCGACTCTCCCAGGCGGCCCACGCGCGGTTCCTGAAGAGCGGAGTCGAAATCAAGGATGCCTACGGCGCGCGCGAGCCGTAATGCAGCCGGTCCTGTTCGACACATCGGTGTACATCCACGACCTTCGCGCCAAGGGCGATGGAGTCCTGAGCGCCCGGTTCCTGCAGGCGGGAGTTCCGGTGTGGCTGAGCGCAGTGGTTCTGGAAGAGCTCCATGCGGGCGCAGCGGAGCGAGAGCGACGCCCGGTGGAGCGATTGGAGCGCGACTTCCAGCGTCTCGGAAGAATCGTCATTCCAACCCTCGACGACTGGACGACGGCCGGCCGGATGCTGTCCGAATTCGGCTCGAAGTTTGCTTATGAGGCCATTGGCCGTGGTCGGCTCACCAACGACGCGCTGATTGCGGTCAGCGGCAGGCGGCTGGGGATCACGGTAGTAACGTCGAATGCGCGGGACTTCGAACGCCTGGCCCGAATTCGGTCTTTTTCCTGGCAAATGGCCGGTGTGCCGTAGGACGCATTATGTACTCCAGAAAAATTCGCGTCGAATACGAAGCGGACGGCCAGCGCCATCCCGCGCCGCTGAAATGGCTGGACAGCTTTGCCATGCGCAACTTCACCAATGACCAGGTCTTCGACGACACTCTGCCCACGGGCGATGGGGCGATTGAGATCGGGGCGCGGGTGCCGCTCGAGCGGCTGAAGACGGCGATGGAAGACTGGTTCAGGAGGAAGGGCTACCTGGAAAAAGGTGCTGCATTGCTCGTGACCGAGCAAGTGGGCCAGCGCCGCCAGCCCTAGTGAAACCGCGGTCTTTAATCTCCACGCTTATTGTCGCCTGCCATCATCACCCCAGAACGGTACCGACTCGGCACAGCGCAGTCCAAATTTGGGAACAGCAGCGGTCAAACCGCAGCTTTGGTGCTTGACTATCCGCATTAGCGTGCGAGAATTGCTTGTTTTGTTTTGACAATCGATGATTCGCATCGATCAAGATGCGAAAGCTAGAGCCCTGTATGTTCAACTCGGCCCTTCGGCCCGGGCCAATTTCCTCTGCATTCCCAGGCTAACCGACGCAACGAACCCAAATTGAGAGCAGCGCTGATCCACGGCCGCTTCGGCTGCGATCAGCCAATGCGAACGCCCACAACACCCAAGGAGGGGCGATGACATGAAGCGAAGTCTTTGCAGGCTAACTTGTTCCGTTTTTTTTCTGCTACTTCTAATTAGTTCATCCAGTTTGGTTGCGCAGTCACCGCCAGACGGACAGTTCACGCAAGGTACACCACCGGTCGCATGGAAGCTCTCGTTTGCTTCTTCTGTGTCCGGGCTGGCGGTTGACGCGTCGGGGATATATGTCAGCGGCAATGACGACAACGTGGGGTTTCTGAACAAGTACTCCAAGGACGGGGCCGCAGCCTGGGGGACAAGCCTGGGCTGGCTGAGTAACCCTCATCTTGCCAGTGACGCAACGTCGCTGTACTCCCATGGTTGGGCGCGATATCGTCCCATTTACTTCACCTACGACTTGTTCACCAAATACGACGCGAGTGGTACACCTCTCTGGAGTTCCCACATTGCAACACGCAACGGTGAAGCAGGCAATGCACTCGCTGTAGCTGCTAACTCGGCCGGCGCGTACGCCGGCGGTTGGGGATGGCCCGTCGACATACCCGATTATCCCTATGAATCATTTCGTCCCTGGGTGCGTAAATACAGTCCCGCTGGAACGTATGCCTGGCAACACGTATTTGGATCGACTGCCAACGACAGAACCAACGCTCTGGGGGTTGACGACACTGGAGCGTACGCTGTGGGAGTCGTCAACGGGTCCAATGGGTTCGTGTACAAGTACGCCACCGACAGCACCGGTACACCGGTTTGGGCCCGCGAGTTCGCTCTGACCGATTCGGGATGGACAATGGGCACTGGGGTCTGCGCTGATGCCAGCGGCCTCTATGCCGTCGGCCAGGTATCTCCCGCCAGCCAGCCTGGCAATACTTTTGTGCGCAAGTATGACAAGGAAGGCACCGAAGTCTGGACGCACCAGTTCGCGTCAAACGATGACGCGGTGGGCACCTTCGCCTACGCTGCGGCATGTGACGGAACGGGGGTGTACGTTGCCGGCACTACCGGTGGCGCTTTCCCCGGATACAACAAATCCGGCTACCAGGATTTGTTCCTGCGCAAGTACGACCCCGAAGGGAACGAAATCTGGACCTTCCAATTTGGAACTGGTGAAGCTCTTTACGATAGTGTCGCCATCGCTGTGGACGATAGCGCAGTGTATGTCGCCTCTACCAGCGAGCCCAACGGCCTCGTGGTGAAGCTGATTAAAGAGCAGATATTTCCGAAGTTGATGCTGCCAGAGAACCAGACAGCGGAGGCGACCGGACCCTCCGGCGCGGCGGTAAACTTCACTACGAGCGCCACCGATTTTGCCGGTGCTTCAGTTGACGTCAGTTGCGTTCCAGTCTCGGGCAGTACGTTTCCGCTGGGCACGACTACGGTCGACTGCTCGGCAACGGATACGCACAACATCAAGGCCGAAGGCAGCTTCACCGTGACCGTCGTGGACACCACACGACCGAACCTGACGTTGCCCGCCAACATGTCGAAAGAGGCAACGAGCGCGACGGGCGCGGCGGTGACGTATAGCGCCTCCGCCATCGACCTGGTTGACGGCTCCGTTGCCGTGAGCTGTGTTCCCGGCTCGGGCAGCACATTCCCGCTCGATACCACCACGGTGGTCACCTGCTCGGCGACTGACGCGCACAACAACACAGCCCAAGGCAGCTTTACGGTGAGAGTGGTGGACACCACGCCGCCGAGTTTAACGCTGCCCGCCAATATTCCGGCAATCGCCGCGTTCGCGCTCGGCGCGTTTGTGACGTACAGCGGCGCATCCGCCACCGACCTGGTTTCCGGATCGGTTCCGGTTAGCTGCTCTCCGGCATCGGGCAGGCTGTTTGGCCCGGGTAGCACGACCGTCAACTGCTCGGCGACCGATGCGCACAACAACAAAGGCCAAGGCGGCTTCACCGTGACCGTGACCTTCGCCTGGTCTGGCTTCCTTCGGCCCATCAACCCGGACGGCTCGTCCGTCTTTAAGCGGGGAAGTACGGTACCGGTGAAATTCCAGTTGACGGGCAGGAGCGCTGGAATCGTTGCCCTCGTGGCGCGCCTCTACGTGGCTCGGGTCAGCAACGGTATTGTTGGAGATTACGCGAGAGCCCAGTCGAACTCCAATATCGGCAACTTTTTCCGCTACGATTGGGCGGCCAGGCAATACATCTTTGACTGGGAGACCAAATCCGTGAGCAGCACCGGAACGTATCAACTCAAAGCTGAATTTGGCGATGACGTGGTGCGAACGGTTACGGTGTCTCTCAAGAAGTAAGCAGGCCGAGCAGAAAACTTGTTTCATCTCCGGCCGCGGCTAGGCGCCCGCGGCCAGTTTCTTGTTGGACCGCCGGGGACATTAACCGGCGGGCAGGGCGATCCCGAACCAGTTAATGGCTGGTTCCTGAACGCAAGGCGGCGCTGTCGATGCCGCCTTCGGTGACCTTCAGCACCATCAGCACGCGGTCGTCGGTGTGGACGCCGCCGAGGGAGAACTCGCACACCTCGCCGAGCACGGCGTTGACGATCGCATCGGCGCTCAGGTGACGGTGGCGCGAGACGCAGTCGGCCATGCGCTCGCTGCCAAACTCCTCTTCCTCGAGATTGCAGGGTTCGGTGACGCCGTCGGTGCACAGCACCAGGATGTCGCCCACCCTGAGCTTGGCGGAGCCGCGCGCGTATTCGGAGTCGGGGAAGAGTCCGACCACGGTGCCGCCCGCCTGCAGCAACTGGTACTCGCCGGTCTCGCCGTTGACGATCACCGGCGGCACATGCCCGGCATTGATGTAGTGCAGGCCGTTGCGGCGCGTATCGAGCAGGCCGAGAAAGATGCTGAGAAACTTCTTGGACTTGGTGTCGTTGCAGATCATCTCGTTCAACGACAGCGCCAGCACTTCCAGGGAATGAAGGTGCGTCACCAGGGCGCGCAGCGTGGCCTGCAGGTTGGACATGACCAGCGCCGAGGAGACGCCCTTGCCTTCCACGTCGGCGATCACCAGCAGCAGCGTCTGCGGCCCCAGGCTGAGGAAGTCGTAATAATCGCCGCCCACCTCGAAGCAGGGCGTGTTGGAGACCGCCAACTGGTAGCCGGGGATCACCGGTGGCGCGTCGGGCAGCAGGCTGCGCTGGATGCCGCGCGCCATTTCCAGTTCCCGCTCCATGCGCTCCTTTTCCAGCGCGGTGCGGTGCAGGCGTGCGTTCTCCAGCGCCATCGCCATGTGGCCGGAAAGCTTCTCCAGGAATTCCTGGTCGTCGGCGGTGAATCGGCCGGTGACTTTCTGGTTCAGAAGTTGAATGACGCCGACGATTTCCCCGCCCTTGTGGCGAATGGGAAGGCAGAGCAGCGACTTGGTTTTGTAGCCCGTCTTCTGGTCGGTGCTTGGATCGAAGAAGGGCAGTTGGTAGGCGTCTTCAACGTTGATCGGATTCCCCGAAGCCGCGACCGTGCCTGCCACGCCCGTGCCGAACGGCAACCGGATCTCTTCTTTTTTTCCCAGGCCGGTGGCGACAATGGACCAGATCTGCTGGTGCTCCTTGTCCAACAGGTAAACGGTGCCGCGGTCGGCGTAAACCTCTTCGCGGGCAATGCGCAGAATGAGTTCGAGCAGTTCGGCCAGGTCGAGAGTGGAATTCAGCAGGCGTGTGGCTTCAAACAGCGCCGAGAGCTGTTTGATGGTCTTCTCGGCCTGGGTAGCTGGTGCAATGCCTGAATCCACGGTCACCTGTCCCTGGAGGATGGTGCGGCTACTATATTCAGGACTAATGACGTTGTAAACAAGGGTCTTTGCTAACGGTTCACGGTCTTAGGTAACCGGGTTGAAAAGAGAAGACCTACTTGTCATAGTGCAGCAGCGAGACCACCTCATAGCCGGCCAGCTTGTCCCGCCCTTTGAGGAAATCCAACTCGACGATGAAGGCCAGGCTGTCGACCTTGCCGCCGAGCGATTCAACTAGTTTCGTGGTGGCCAGCGCGGTGCCACCGGTGGCCAGCAGATCATCCACGAGAATCACGGTTTGCCCCGGCTGAATGGCGTCCTGGTGGACTTCCAGCGTGTCGGTGCCGTATTCCAGGTCGTACGTCCACTTGGCCGTGGCCGCGGGCAGCTTCTTGGGCTTGCGTACAGGAACGAAGCCGGCATTGAGGCGATAGGCGAGCGCCGGCCCGAAGATGAAGCCGCGGGCCTCGATGCCCAGCACCAGGTCCACGCGCCGGCCGATGTAGCACTGGCCCAGGCTGTCCACCAGCTTGGCGAAGCCGAGCTTGTCCTTCAGCAGGGTGGTGATGTCGTAGAACAGGATGCCCGGCTTGGGGAAGTCGGGGACTTCGCGGATCAACTGCTTCAGGAAATCGCAATTGGACGGCGACGGCTCTGGTCGCGGCATGGTCACCAGGCTCCTTCGATGCTAAATGTATTCAGCCCCTCGATCGGCTGGGCCTCGGACTCCTCTACCTCGTCCACGCGCGCCGACCGCGGGCCCTGCTGCAGCTTGCGGCGCAGGCTGGAAAGCTGCTCGCGCGTCCCGGTGGCGAGCACCTCCACGCTGCCGTCGAAAGTGTTGCGCACCCAGCCGTTGATGCCCAGGATGTGCGCTTCGCGCTCGACAAACCAGCGGAAACCAACGCCCTGCACGCGCCCGCGAACCATGTAGCGGCGGGTCTGAAGTTGCGGCTTGGTCTGCGATCCCATCGCTGAACGCGGGAGTATCTCACGAAGAAGGTCTTCGGTTCACGGTTGTCGGTTATCAGTGAATCCATGCGTTAACACCGTTTTGCGGAGCACCGAAAACCGATAACTGACAACCGAAAACACTCATGCCCGCGACAAATATGCTCCTTCGCTGGTGTCCACGCGGATCTTCTCGCCCTCGTTGATGAATGGCGGCACCTGCACGATCAGGCCGGTTTCGGTTTTCGCCGCCTTGGTCACGTTGGTAGCGCTGGCGCTTTTCAGGCCGGGCTCGGTCTCCACCACGGTCAACTCCACCGTCTGCGGAAGCTCCACGCCCACCGCCTTGCCGTCGAAGAATTCGACCTGGATCTGCAGGTTGGGGATCAGGTAGTCCACCGCGTCGCCGAGAATCTCCTTCGTGAGGTGCGTCTGCTCGTAATTCTCGATGTTCATGAAGTAGTAGCTGTCGCCGTCGTTGTAGAGGTATTCCATCTGGACTTCGTCCACCGTGACCTTCTCGATGGCGTCGCCGGAACGGAAGCGGTGCTCGAACATGGCGCCGGTGCGCAGGTTGCGGAGCTTGGCCTGGATGAAAGCGCGCAGGTTGCCGGGGGTGCGGTGCTCAACGCTGAACACGCCATGCAGGTCGTTGTTGTGCTTGATGACCATGCCCGGACGCAGTTGGGTGGCTGGAATCGCCATGCTGGTACGTTCTCCTTCGGATCCTTGTTGGAAGGCGGAAACCGCACCGTCGTCAACGCCGATCTCCATGTGCTTCCAAGGGCGATCGCAGAAACTCCCCGCCAGGTATTCTTCAATACCGGCAAAGCGGTCTGGTACCTCGGGGTTGAGCTCATGGCGTGCGTGCTCGCATGCGACGATCATCGCTTCGGCGAACAGGTCGGCGGGATTTTTATCAAACGCCGCCTGGAAAAAACG
>JAIQFM010000186.1 GCA_020073285.1 Terriglobia bacterium
CTCGCCACGCTCACCGCCTGGGTGCTCGACCGCCGCCGCGACTTCGCCATCATGAAAGCCCTGGGCGCTTCCGAGCGCCTGGTCAACGGATTCTTCGCCGCCGAAGCTGCCGCCCTGGGCGCCGCCGGAGCGGTGATAGGATTTGCCATCGGCATTGGGGTGGCGGCCTGGATCGGTCGCGTCAATTTTCACGCTGCCGTGGTGCCGCGCTTCGGGGTGTTCCCTGCCGTGTTCGCCGGCAGCGTGGCCGTGGCTTTGATCTCGGCTGTGCTGCCCATCAGCCTATTGCGCCGCGTGCAGCCTGCTACCATTCTGAGGGGAGAGTGAAATGATCCGGCTCGTCAACGTCGCGAGAGAATATCCGGCGAAAGCCGACGCCAATGGCGGTGTCATCAAGGCGCTCGACAATGTTTCGTTGTCGGTGGCGCCCGGCGAATGGCTGGCGATGATGGGTCCTTCGGGCTCGGGAAAATCCACGCTGGTCAACCTCATCGGCTGCCTCGATCGGCCGTCGGCGGGCGAAATCTGGCTCGACGGCGAAAATGTTGCCCACCTCTCCGGCTCCGACCTCAACCGCGTGCGCGCCGAGAAAATCGGCTTCGTCTTCCAGCAGTTCCACCTGATTCCCTACCTGACCGCGCTGGAAAACGTCATGCTGGCGCAGTATTTTCACAGCATGACCGACGAGCCGGAAGCGCTCAACGCGCTGGAGCGCGTCGGACTGCGCGACCGGGCGCAGCATCTGCCCGCGCATCTTTCCGGCGGCGAGCAGCAGCGGGTCTGCATCGCGCGCGCCCTGATCAACGATCCGAAGATCGTGCTCGCCGACGAGCCCACCGGCAACCTCGACGCGCTCAACGAAGAAATCGTCATGCGCCTGCTGCGCGAACTGCACCAGCAAGGCCGGACCATCGTCATGGTGACGCACGATCCGGTGGTGGCGCGCATGGCGGACCGGCGCGTGGAGCTGCATCACGGAAGAATTGCCGCCAGCGAAACCTTCGCGCTGCGCGACGAAGAGCAGATCGACGAAATCCTCGAGGAAATCTGGGTTCTCCAGGAACACGGCGAAGGCGCGGAGTTGGGGCGCATGGAAGTCCACGGCCCCGGGACTTTGCCGCCGTCGCTGGCCGTCGAGCGCATGTCCGAGCTGGGACTGGTGACCACCGCGCCGCATCCACCGCAGCCGCATGGTCACAAGCACGTGGTAAATCCCTGCCACGACGCCATGATCTACAGCGGTGAAATCCCTCCCGACGGCAGCATGCTGATCGAATTCACCGAGCGCGGGCGCAAGCGCGCCGCCGACGTCATCCGCCGGCACCGCCTGGCGGAAAAGCTGTTTACCGAAAGCCTGGGCATGATCAACGAGGACGAGATCGAACAGCAGGCGTGCAAGTTCGAGCACATCCTCTCGCCCGAGGCGACGGAAAAAATCTGCGCCTTCCTCGGCCACCCCAAAACCTGCCCGCACGGCGCCACCATTCCGCCCGGCGAGTGCTGCACCCGTCCTGCCGCGGAGAACATGCAGCGCCTGTTCGCGCATGGGCGCGGGCGGAAGTAAGACTCCCTGAATCTCCCACATCAGCCCAAAACCGGGCAGTCCCCGCCTGTTTAGCAAGTTGTACACTTAAGACCATCGTATGATGACCATGGTTGGGATGAGGTTCTTGTAATGAAGAAGATGGCGGCGGGAGCCTTCAAGGCGCATTGCTTGGCGGTGATGGATGAGGTTCAGGCGAAGAAAGAAACAGTTGTGATCACCAAGCACGGCAAACCCGTGGCCAAGCTTGTTCCCGTGACCGAGGACGTCGACGATATCTTCGGCTTTTTCAAAGGCAAGGGTGAGATCGTTGGCGACGTAGTTTCGCCCGCCCTGTCCCTTGAGGAATGGGGCCAGTTGAAGTGATTCTTGTCGATACTCATGTTGTTGCCTGCCTGGGCTGGTGGCCTAGGCTTCCCTCTCCTGTCGAGGGTGCCCCACATCTGCACGCCTTTGGCAGATGTGGGACAAGTTCAGAGCGCAGACGTGAACCCACCGGCCACCCAGCGAACTCAAAATTAAAGAGGGAGAAACCGGCTCGGCTTCTCCCTTGATTTGCATTCACTACAGCCAATTATTCTAGTAAAGCCTGAAGTTTACTTCGACGTTGATCTGCACCGCCACCGGGCGCCCGTCCTTCATCGCCGGCTCGAACTTCCATTGCCGCACCGCCTCGATCGCTTTCTGGTCGAGTCCCAAGCCGAGCGAGCGCGCCACCTTCAGGTTCTGCGGATGCCCATACTGATCCACGATCAGCCACAGCACCACCGTGCCCTGGTACTTGGCCTTGCGGGCTTCTTCCGAATACTCGGGATCGGGCGTGGAGAGGGCGCGCGGAGCGGATACGCCGCCGCCGACCCTGAACAAACCGCCACCAATGCCTCCGCCGCGGCCGGGGCCGACGCCTGGTCCTTCGCCGGAGCCGACGCCGCCGCCGGAGCCTGAGCCGATGCCGCCGCCCGACCCGGTGCCGTTGGAGGGCGGACCATTCGGGACAGCGGACTTGGGATCGCCGAAGTTCGGCATCGCCAACTGCGCCATCTTCACTTGCGGAGGTACCACCACCGTGGGTTCCATCGGCAGCTTGGGATGGTCATTGCGGATGACCATCGCCGGCGGGGTGAACTGCTCCATCGCAAACTTGGGCAGTTTTCCCTTGGGCGCGGGCAGCTTGTCGCGGTCACCGCCGCCACCGCCACCGCCGATGGTGTCGTTCTTCTTCGAAGACAGCGGCATGTACTGCGAGATGTCGGGAGCAACCAGGGTGACCGTCTCGTGCTTCACTTCCTTCACCACTCGGGCGCCGGCCAGCGAAACCGCAATAATGCCGCCGATCGCCAGCACGTGCAGCACGGTGGAGCCCACCGCGCCGTTTTTCTTGTAGTTGTAAAACCCCCAGATCTCGTTCACCGGGACCGGCTTCGATGTCAGTTGCAGGGGTGGAAGCTTCTCGGGATGGCGCCAGTCGTGAATCTGCCGCCGCAGCGACTGCCACAGCGAGAGGTCGAATTGATCGCTGGGAAGCAGCAGGTTCAACTCGGGTATTTCCTGCCCCCGAACCTGGTTCTCCGATGGAGTCAAATTCTCTTGTGCCATAGTTCGTAATGTCCCGCGTTCAATGCCTGTGGCCCGTTTGCTGCCGATTTGATGCTTCACCTGACCAGAAGGATAAGCACATTTAATGCCAGGTACTCGCAGCGCAACCCCACCCTACCCGCCTGTGCACTTAGGCTAACACGAGGCTGCTGCAGGAGTCGCGGTACGGTAGCCGTAATACGAAAGATTTACATGGTTCGGGACAATAACTGCCGAGGCACCGGTGGGACATGTACGTCGGGTGATCGGAATTTTCGATGCAGGTCACCAGATCACCCGATCACCAGATCATCCGATTCAAAGCATGAACTCGCTATAATGAATGACTATCCCTCATCGCGGAGACGAAACCGGAGTGCCGCAAGAACTGAAAGCCACGCTCAACCTGCCGAAGACCGAGTTTTCGATGAAGGCCAACCTGCCTCAGAACGAGCCCAAAATGCTCGCCCGCTGGGAGCAGATGCGAATTTATGACCTCATCCGGCAGGCGCGTCGCGGCGCGCCCATGTACGTCCTGCACGACGGGCCTCCGTACTCCAACGGACCCATCCACCTCGGCACCGCGCTCAACAAGACGGTGAAGGACTTCATCGTGAAGTCCAAGACCATGGCGGGTTTCGATTCGCCTTATCTGCCGGGCTGGGACTGCCACGGGCTGCCTATCGAGATCAAGGTGGATGAGGCGCTGGGGCGCAAGAAGTTGGAGATGGACCCGCTCCAGGTGCGGCAGGCGTGCCGCGAATACGCGGAAAAATATCTCGACCTGCAACGCGAGCAGTTCAAGCGCATCGGCGTGTTCGGCCGCTGGGAGCGCCCCTACTCGACCATGACTCCCGAGTACGAGGCGGTGGTCATTGACGCGTTGTTCAAGTTCATTGACCAGGACGCGGTGTACAAGGGCCTTCGTCCCGTCTATTGGTGTATTCACGACGAAACGGCGCTGGCGGAAGCTGAGGTCGAGTACAAGAACCACGTCAGCCCGTCCATCTGGGTGAAGTACCGCATGACGAGTGATCCGGCGAAGGTGGATGCGGCGCTTGCCGGCAAGAAAATTTCCGCCATCATCTGGACCACCACCCCGTGGACGCTGCCCGCCTCCATGGCGGTGGCGTTTCATCCGGATGAGGAGTATGTAGCGCTGGAATCGGGCGGCGAGTTGTACATCGTGGCCGACAAACTGGCTCAGATCACGGTGGAAAAATGCGGGCTGCAGCGCAACCCGGTCGCACGCTTCCCCGGTCGCAAGCTGGAGCGCACCACCTACGCGCATCCCTTCCTCGAGCGTCAGATCCTGGGCGTGCTCGCCGAGTACGTGCACATGGAAGAAGGCACGGGCGCGGTGCATACCGCTCCCTCGCACGGCGCCGACGACTTTTACACCGGGCAAAAGTACAACCTCGACCAGACGTGCAATGTGGACGAGGCCGGACGCCTGCGCCATGGCTTGCCGGAGTACGAGGGCAAGAAAGTCTTTCAGGCGAACGATTCCATCGTCGAGCTGCTCAAGAGCCGCGGCGTGCTGATGCACCTGGAGAAGATCGAGCACTCCTATCCGCACTGCTGGCGCTGCCACCATCCCGTGATCTTCCGCGCGACCGAGCAGTGGTTTATCTCCATGGAAGCCAATATCGGTGGCGGCACGCTGCGCTCGCGCGCGCTGGAGGAAATCAAGAAAGTGCGCTGGGATCCGGCCTGGGGCGAAGAGCGCATTTCCAACATGATCGCCACCCGGCCCGACTGGTGCATCTCGCGCCAGCGGGTATGGGGCGTGCCCATCGCCATCATCTTCTGCGAAGGCTGCGACGAATTCCTGCGCGCGCCCGACGTGCAGCGCGCCATCGTCGAATTGTTCCGGCGCGAGGGTTCGGATGCATGGTACCGGCTCAAGCCGGAGGAGATCGTCCCCGCGGGAACCCGGTGCGCCAAGTGCGGCGGCACGCGGTTCCGCAAGGAAATGGACATCGTGGACGTGTGGTTCGAATCCGGATCCAGCTACCTGGCGGTGCAGTCCAGCGAGCCCGATCTGCCGTGGCCCTCCGACATGTACATCGAAGGCGGCGACCAATACCGCGGCTGGTTCCACTCTTCCCTGCTGTGCTCCATCGGCGCGCGCAATTCGGCGCCCTACAAGACGGTCGGCACGATTGGGTGGACGCTCGACATGCAGGGCCGCGCCATGCACAAATCGCTCGGCAACGATGTTGACCCGGTGGATATCGCCAACCGCATGGGCGCCGAGATCGTGCGCCTGTGGGTCGCCTCGGTAGACTTCCGCGACGACGTGCGCTCCGACGAAACCCTGATGCAGCGTATCGCGGAGACCTATCGCAAGATCCGCAACACCTTCCGCTACATTGTCAGCAACCTCTGCGATTTCGACCCACAGCGCGATGGCGTCCCCTTCGCCGACATGGAATTTCTCGATCGCGTGGCGCTGGCGCAGACGGCGGAGATCTCGCGGCGGGTGCTGGGCTGGTACGACGCCTTCCTCTTCCATCGCGTCTTCCAGGACGTGAACGAATTTTGCGTGGACGCGCTGAGCAAGACATTCTTCGATGTGCTCAAGGATCGCTTGTACACCTACGCACCCAACTCGCGCGCTCGGCGCTCGGCACAGACCGCCATCTGGCGCATCGGTGAGGCGCTGGTGCGGCTGTTGGCGCCCCTCATGAGCTTTACCGCCGAAGAGGTCTGGGGATTCCTGCCCAAGCTCGAGAACCGCGAGCCCAGCGTCCATCTCGCCATGTTCCCCAAGCCCGAGAGCATCCCCGGCGAGGGCTTCTCGTTCGCCAGCAAGGAAACGCTGGCGCTGCTGTCGGAATGGCAGGATCTGTCGCGCGTGCGCGACGAGGTGCTGAAGGCACTGGAAGCGGCCCGCAACCAGAAGCTGATCGGTTCCGCGCTGGAGGCCGAAGTCCGGCTGAGCGTGCCTGAGTCGCTGCACGGGCTGGTGCAGCGCCACGAAAAGGAATTGCGCTACTTGTTCATCGTATCCAGCGTCCAATTAGCAGCGGCGCCTTCGGGAAACGGCAGCGGCAGCGGGATTAGTGTTGAAATCCGCAAGGCTCCCGGCCAAAAATGTGAGCGCTGCTGGAATTACTCCACCCAGGTGGGCAGTGATCCCAAGTATCCGACGATTTGCGAGCGCTGCAGCGCGGCCCTGAAGGAGATTGAAACGGGAGCTCATGGACGCTAGAACCAGCAACGGGATCCACGCCAAGCGCAAGTACCACTTCCTGATTGCCATCCTGGTGATCGTGTTGGACCGGATGAGCAAGTGGCTGGTGGCCGGCAACATCACCCTCCACGACAGTATCTCCGTTTTTCCCGGCTTCTTCCGTCTGACGCATGTGCAGAACAGCGGCGCGGCCTTCGGGCTGTTTGCCGAGTCCCCGTCGGAGTGGAAGGTCGCGATCCTGATTCTCTTTTCCGTTCTGGCGCTGGCCGTGGTTTCCGCGCTGCTGTGGAAGAACAGCCACAGCATGACCGTCACCGGGGTCGGTCTGTCGCTCATCCTTGGCGGCGCCTTGGGAAATCTTTGGGACCGCCTGCTGACCGGCCATGTGGTGGACTTCTTCGACTTCTACCTCGGCAGCTATCACTGGCCGGCCTTCAACGTTGCCGACAGCGCCATCGTGATTGGAGCGCTGCTGCTGGTGGCCGAGATCCTGTTCGCCAGGTCCCCGGCGGAGCAGAAGGCAGTTCGATAAGAAGCTAATAGCTCTTAGCTATTAGCTCTTAGCCAGAGGGGGGCCGGTTGTTTCTGGCTAAAAGCTAAGAGCTATTTGCTAAGAGCTCTGCGCCACCGGTCGAGCTACTGTTTCACGCTTGTGAGTAGCTTTTTCTCGGCCTCGCTCGGCGGCTCAAACTTGCCGCCCAGATATTTCGCCAGGAATTCTTCGCTGGCGGCATTGAATGCCATGCGGTTCTCCGGGCGCGCGAAGCCGTGGCCTTCGTCCGGGAAGACGAAATATTCCACCGGCTTCTGGTTTTTCCGCATGGCGGCAACGATCTGATCGCTTTCCGCCTTGTTGACGCGCGGATCGTTTGCGCCCTGGCCGATGAGCAGCGGGGCCTTGATCTGGTCTGCCTTAAACAGGGGGGACTGTGCTTTCAGGAACGCCTCGTCCTCGCCCATCCGCCGGTGGAAGATGGAGATTAAAGTCGACCAATACGGCGGGATGGTTTTCAGCAGGGTATTCAGGTTGGAAGGTCCCACAATGTCCACCCCGCAGGTGAAGGCGTCGGGAGAGAAGGTAACGCCCGCCAGCGTGGCATAGCCGCCGTAGCTGCCGCCCATGATGCAGACCTTCTTGCTGTCCGCCACGCCCCGCTTCACCGCCCAGTCTTTCGCATCCAGCAGATCGGTGTGCATGGCGCCCGCCCACTGCCGGTCACCGGCATTGAGATAGCGCTTGCCGTATCCGGTGGAGCCTCGGAAATTCGGCTGCAACACGGCATAGCCACGGTTGGCGAGCCATTGCGCATACGGGTCGTATCCCCACAGGTCCCGTGCCCAGGGACCACCGTGTGGAAATATCACCATGGGAAGATTCTTCGGGTCACGTCCGGCGGGAGTGGTCAGGTAGCCGTAGATCAGCATGCCGTCTCGCGCCTTGTACTCAATCGGCTGGACCTTGGCGAGCTTGAATTTCTCCAGTTGTGGCCGGTTGCTGAACAGCATGGTCGCGTTGTGCGTGCCGCGGTCGTACAGGTAGTAATAGACCGGAGAATCATCGCCCTCAAAGGTGACGATCCATTTGTCGTCCGCCAAGTCGCGGCTCAGATTGCTGATGTCGGCATCGCGGACCTTTTTCAACGCGTCGTAGTCCGCTTGCAGGCTCTTGTCCAGAATCTGGAATTCGCGGCGCTCGC
>JAIQFM010000187.1 GCA_020073285.1 Terriglobia bacterium
AGCGCGCGATGAGCACCTCGCCCCGGCGCGTCAGCGGCCCGCCGGACCTAAGCGTCAGCTTCGCCGGCGTTCAGCTCAAGAACCCGGTGATCGCCGCCAGCGGAACCTTCGGCTACGGCGTCGAGTTCGAAGATATCGTCACCCTGCAAAAGCTGGGCGGGTTCGTGGTCAAGGGCCTGTCGCGCGAATCCATGCCGGGCAACCCGCCGCCGCGCCTGTTCGAGACCGCCGCCGGCATGCTGAACTCGATTGGACTGCAAAATATCGGGGCACGAGCCTTTGTCGAGGAGAAACTCCCGCCCCTTAACAAAGAGAAAAACATCGTGGTCATCGCCAACGTGTTCGGCTACACCCGCGAGGACTACGAAGAGGTGATCGGGATTCTCAACGAAGGCGAGGGCATAGCCGCCTACGAGCTCAACGTCTCCTGTCCCAACACCAAGCGCGGGGGCATGGTGATCGGCACCGACCCGGCGCTGCTGGAGGAAGTGGTGGCGGCGGCGAAAAAGGCGGCGCGGCGGCCGCTGATCGTGAAGCTGTCGCCCAACGTGACCAACATTCCACTGATGGCGCGCGCCGCCGAAAACGCCGGCGCCGACGCGATATCGCTGGTCAACACCTTCGTCGCCATGGCGATTGACGCCGAGACCCGCCGACCGCGCATTTCGCACATCGTTGGCGGGCTCAGCGGGCCGGCGATTAAGCCCATCGCGCTACGCATGGTGTACGAAGCGTCGCATGCGGTGGGCATTCCGGTGATCGGCATCGGCGGCATCTCCACCGCCGTGGACGTGGTGGAATTCATGCTGGCGGGTGCGGCGGCGGTCGAAATCGGCACCGCCAGCTTCTGGGATCCGTGCGCCACCGAAAAAATCGTGGACGCACTCGAAGGCTGGTGCCTGGAACACCGCGTGCAAAAAATCGCGGAACTGGTGGGCGGACTGAAAACCGACTAAAAGAATTTTAGGATTGGTATAGCCGAGAGAGGAACACGAGATCCCTCGACTCGGGTTTCCCGCGCTGAAGAAAACGCGCGGGAGCCCTCCCTCGCTCGGGATGACATCGACCATCGACGGCCGTTCAATGCTGCATCGCCGGCGGGCGGAAGCGCAGAAACACGTGCAAGGACACTGGATCGCGCCCGTACACCGGGTCGAGCGCAAGCGGCTTGGAGTAGAAGGTGACGTCCGCGCCCAGGCCGAGCTGTCCGTAGCTCCCTTGCACCAGATCGCGCACGCCGCCGAAGGTGTACGCGCCGATGCGGTACGACGCCGCGCTCAGCGCCTGGGCAAACAGTTCGTCTTTGTCCACCAGTTCCAGGCGCGTGTAGGCGTAATTGCGGCGCGCGAAATTGAGCGTTGATTCCAGCAGGTAGCTGTTCTGCGCGCGCCGCGTCGCCGGCTTGAAATTTCTTCCCCAGATCAGTGTGGTCGCCCAGTTCCCCGCCGCCAGTGGACGGTTGTACGCCACCGAGGCGGTCTGCCGGTTGGTGTTTCCCGCTTCCAGCGCTTCCGGATGCACCAGATGTCCGTAGCTGTACTGCGCCACCCAGTTTCTTCCCGGCGCAACGCTAAGCCGGGCCGACCACGAATCCAGCGGCGCGAGATCGAAATTGTAGCGGCGCTCATCCGGCTCGCGTCCGTTGAACGCCGAAGCCTCGATCTTGAAGCGGTCAATGACGAAGCCGCTGGTCAGCACGCCGTAGCTGATGTGGGTGGAATCCTGCGTGTGATGGCCGAGCGGCGCCGCCGGATTTTCCGACGCCGAGATGCGATGTGGAAACGCGGCCGGCCCCAGCGCCGGCTCGCCCGCGGGCCCGCCATACAGCAGCCACGTGACTTTTTCCGACACGGGCACACTGAGCAGCGCGGACAGTTCGCTGAACAGGTCGTGCGGATGCTGATAATTCACCAGCGCGTGTCCTTGGTAAGTCTCGCCCGTCTGAAACAGCTCCGGATATCCGGGATGCGGCGCGGTCAGCGGCTCGGCGGACAGCATCTGCCGCACCTGCAAGGTCGCGGCGCCAAGCCTGCGTTCCTGCATCAGCATCAGCCAGTTTTGCGATTCCAGCTTGCCCGCGCCCAGCGGCCCGCCCTGCTGGTTGTATCCGACGAACAGTTCGCCATGCGCCATCAACCGCCAGCCGGCGAGTGTGCTCATCCACATGTGCTGCGGCGAGGACGCGGGAATCCAGCTTGTCCCGGAGGCGAACTGCGCTGCGGGCGCCGCGGGCATGTTCATGTCCTTCTCCATGCCGGCGTGCCGGTGTTGCATGTGCTGCTGATCGCCGGCGGAAGGCGGGGACGACTCCTGGGCGGCTGACATCGCAGCCAGGACCATCAGGACAAAAACGATTTTCGGAGTTCGCACTCGCAACTGCCGATTAGACGCGAATCGCGGGAATTGGGTTCTTCTCTTCCGTCTATCGGTCGTTCAGTCTCTCGGTCTATCGGTCTTTTAGTCCGGTCTTTTAGTCCTTAGACAAACTGCGAAGGTCAGGGCTGATGGACCGACAGACCGATCGACTGATAGATCGTCTTATTGCCCGGAAATTTTCAGCCGCAGCTCTTCCGGGATGCGCTGCCGGATCTCGGGGGGCAGGCGGTCGTGCACGGCGCGGGCGCCGAGTCGCGCCGCGTCCGCCATCACCAGCGGCGCTGGCGTGGCCACCGCGACAATCACCCAGATCAGAGCCGAAAGCGCGAATCCGGCCAGCGCGGCTAGCTCCAGCAGCACCGCGTGGCGCGGCTCGAAGTGGTGAATCACCCCGAAGGCAAGCAGGAAAACGCCGGCGGAAATCGCCGTCAGGATGATGAGCGCGACGTCGATGGTGCGGTGCAGCTTCCGCCAGTAGCGGCAGTGCTCGCACTCGCGGAAGTGCTGCTCGTAGTCGCCGCGCATCTCCGGCGCGATGCCGGAAATGTCGTATCGCCAGCCGGCGAGGATCGCGCCCACGAACTTGTCAGTACACTGCGGTCTCATGTTCTACAGTCTGATGGGTTCCAGGGGACGATGCTGCGAGGCCAGCAGCAGGCGGTTCCGCAGCAAGTCCCGGCGAGGCGCCAGCGCATGCTCCGCCGCACTGCGCGCCAGGTCAGGATGGTTGTTCAGTTCCGACAAATGCGCCAGTATCAGGAATGCCGCACTTCCATCATAGTCGCCGGCAAAGAATTGCGCGAGCGCCTCGTTCGACAAGTGTCCCACGCGCGACATCACCCGCTGCTTCACCACCCACGGATAGGGGCCGCCACGCAGCATTTCCACGTCATGGTTCGACTCTATGACTAACACGTCGCAGCCGCGAAGGTTGTCCGCCACGCTGGCCGGCATGTAGCCCAGGTCGGTGACGATGCCGATCTTGACCCCGTCGGCGCGAAAGGTGAAGCCCACCGGATCGGCCGCATCATGGGGGATGGTAAACGGCGCGACCGCGATGTCGCCGACCGCGAAGCTGCGTCCGGCTTCGAACGTTTCCAGCTTCGCCAACTGCGGCTTCACGCCCTCGTTGTTGTCGCGCGCCCAGCGCTGCCACGCATGATAGGTCGCGCCCGTCATGAAGATCGGGATATTCAGCTTGCGCGCCAGCACGTACAGCCCGGCAATGTGGTCGGAGTGCTCATGCGAAATGACTACCGCCGACAGGTTCAGCAGATGATCGCCCGCCAACACCATGCGGCGCCCGATCTCGCGGCAGGAGAGGCCGGCGTCCACCAGGATGCGGGTGCGCGAGCTGGCCAGCACGCTGCAGTTCCCGCGGCTCCCGCTCGCCAGCACGGTGACGGATACCATGACGCGAGAATAGCGGGATTGCGATGTGGAAAGGGAGTGGCAAGAACGACAACAGTTTAGTTTCAGTTTCGGTTTCGGGTTCAGTTCCAATTCAGGTTCGGATTCCAGCCGAACGCACCGGCCGGTTACGCTTGGAGCGCCGATCCGCAGGTGTAGCCACAGAGGGCACGGAGGAAAGTTAAGAAGTAAGAAGTCGGAAGTATGCCTCGCCGAAATTCCCTGCTGCGTTTTCATCGGCAGGCCACTTTCGCGGGGCGGGACTGAAACACGAAACCGAAACTGAAACTGAAACTATTTCGAGAACAGCTCAACCACCAGTTTCCGCCCGACCGCGCCGCCATACGCGCACACCAACGCGGGCGCCAGCAGGGCCAAGGAACCGAAGATCGCTCCCCGCGTGAAATGTTGGCGGCCGAGATAGGCGACGAACTGCGCGGCCGGGACGCCGAGCGCCACCAGCAACGCCCATAACCACGGCCGCCGCGGGCGCACCGCGCCGAGAAACATGGTCGCCATCGCCACCAGCAGCGCCGAAATCGCCAGCTCGCCCAAGCGCAATTGCGCATAACCAATCAGCGCGCCGAAGGCAACGGCAAGAATCATGAATGGCCAGTCAGCGTTGGTCGACGCTGAATGCGGTGGGGATGTAACCGTCGCCATGCGGATCTCAGGGCTTCACAACCATGTGAATGTCCACCCAGTACGCGGGCTTGGGCGGCGCAGAAAACGTGGCTTTCAACAGCGGCTCGCGCAGGCATTGCGAGATCTTTGTCGGCGGAAACAGCAAGACCTCCTTCACCGTGCCGTCCTTCTCGACCCTGACCAGCATGTCGAAATTGCGCAGGTCGGTGCCCGCCTTTGCCTTGCAGTCCTTCATCACGGCAAGGTATTTATCGCTGAGTTCTTTACTGAACTGTTCGTCGTAGGCTTTGCCTTCCCGCGTCTTCATGTTGGCTTCGACCGCGGCCGCCGCGGCGGCAACCGAGGTGGGCTTTTCGTCCGCATGGGCTATAAGGAACAGCGCTCCTGCAGCGACCGCTGCGACAAACAACGATTTACGCCTTCGCGTCGTGGCGCCGCACTCGGTTCTACTTGCCATCATATTGGTAAAACCCGCGACCGCTTTTTCGCCCCAGCCAGCCCGCATCCACCATCTTGATGAGCAGCGGGCAGGGCCGGTACTTGGAGTCGCCGAGGCCGGCGTGCAACACGCGCATGATCTCCAGGCAAACGTCAAGACCGATGAAGTCGGCCAGCGTCAGCGGCCCCATGGGATGCGCCATGCCGAGCTGGAAGACCTCGTCCACCGCTTCCGGCGTGGCTACGCCCTCCATCACCGCGTACATCGCCTCGTTCAGCATGGGAATGAGCACGCGGTTGCCGACGAAGCCGGGAAAATCGTTCACCTCGATCGGCGTTTTCTCCAGCTTCTTGGCCAATTCGACGACCACGTCGAACGTCTCCTGCGACGTGGCCAGGCCGCGGATCACCTCCACCAGCTTCATCATCGGCACGGGATTGAAGAAGTGCATGCCGATCACCTTGTCCGGGCGCTTGGTCAGCGCCGCCAGCTTGGTGATCGAGATGGACGAGGTGTTCGACGACAGGATGATTTCCGGCCGGCAGATGCGGTCGAGTTCGCGGAACAGTTCGGCCTTGATCTCGAACTTCTCGGTCGCCGCCTCGACCACGAAATCACAGGCGGCCAGCGCGCCGCGGTCCACGCCCGGCGCGATTTGAGCCAGCGCCTGCATGCGCTGCTCGGCCGTGATCTTGTTCTTGCTGACCTCACGCTCCAGATTCTTGGAGATGGTATCCATGGCGCGATCGAGGAAACGCTGCTCCACATCGCGCAGCACGACCTTGTAGCCCAACTTGGCGAACACGTGCGCGATGCCATTGCCCATGGTGCCCGCGCCGAGCACGCCGACGGTCTTGATGTCCATAATGCCTCGCTGAGGAAATGAAAAACCGAGCAGTGTAGCAGAAGAGGTCGTTGGCCGTTGGTCGCCGGCCGTTGGCGGGTCGGTGGCAAAAACAAATCGGCCACGGATCCCCACCGATCAACCGGAACTTGCTTGATCCGAGCCGATCCATGGAAATCCGAGGCCCGCTCTTGGCTGCCGCTAGTCGTTGTAGCTGAAGGTCATCTTCACGCGGTGGACTTTCACCACGTCGCCATCGCCGAGTTCGTGTTGGCCGGCAATCCTTTCGTCATTGACGATCACCTTGATGTTCGTCTCCGAGGCGGCGATGAAGTACTTGGCATCACGATGGTTGATCACCGCGGCGACCCTAGGGGCGAACCAACCTCTGAGCTTGATCGAGGCCATGTCGCTCTTACCGATGACGTTCAGTTTACCGGTCAGGATGTACTGCGACTGGTCGGTCTTGCCGGACATGACGGTCAGCACTCCGATGCGATCCCTGGCGGGAGCGGGAGCGGGCACGGAGGCAGCGGGCGCCGGCGAAGGCGGTGTGGGCGCCTGGCGCGCCAGCATCTCCTTCGCCTTGCGGGTGTCGAGCACGACGGTGGCCTCCAGCGTCGGGACCGCGGCCACGGTTCTCTCGACCGTGGGTTTGCCGGGCGCCTCCGGGTGCAGCTCGTCCTTGAAGGCGACGGTATGCTTGCCGATCAGCACCTCGTCGCCGTCCTTCAGCACCGCCTTGCTGATGCGGCGGTTGTTGACGAAGGTACCGTTCAGGCTGTTGTTGTCCTCCAGGACATAATGGTCCACGTCCCAGTAAATCTTGGCGTGATGGCCGGACACGGCGAGGTTGTCCACCTGGATGAGGTTGTCCGGCAGCCGCCCGATGGTTACCACGCCCTGGGAAAGCGAGAACTCCTTCAGGACTGCCTGTTCGAACTTTAAATAGAGTTTTGCCATTTGGGACTCCCTCCGCCGAAGAGCCAGCGGAAAAATTTTATGTACCAAGGCAGCTCCTCGAAGCGGAGGAGCAGCACGGTGATGTTATCGGACCCGCCGCCTTCGCGGGCGGCGTCAATCAGCCGGTCGGCCATGAGCTGCAGGCTGATGGTCCCCTGTACGACTTCAAGAATGCTGTCGTCGGGAACGTGACGGATCAGGCCGTCGCTGCACAGCAACAGGACGTCGCCCGGCTGCGCCATCATGTCGTCCAGGTCAGGCTGCACCTTCTCCTCGGGACCGAGCGCGCGGATGATGATGTTCTGCATTTCCGAGTGCTGCGCTTCTTCCATGGTCAGCAGGCCGCGCCGCACCTGCTCCATGACCAGCGAATGGTCCCTGGTGAGCTGCTCGATGGCGCCGTCGCGGATCAGGTAAATGCGGCTGTCTCCGGCGTGACCAATGGAAAAGAGCCCGGCTTCGACCAGGACGCCGACGACGGTCGAGCCCATCCCCGATTGCGTCAGGTGCTTGGTGGCGGCTTCGTAAATCGCCTCGTTGGCCAGATGGATGGCGCTGCCCAGCGCGTTGGCGCGCTCCGACACGCCTTCCATCGGCGGGCCCACCGGTGGATAGGAGCCGTTCTTCTTCGCCTCACGAAAGTAGGTGAGCATGACGTCCACGCCCATCTTGCTGGCGACTTCACCGGCAGCCTGGCCGCCCATGCCGTCGCAGACCACGTAAATCCCGCAGCGGGAGTCGTAGCCGAGGTTGTCCTCGTTGTTCTTGCGGACGCATCCAACGTCGGTTTTCCCGGCGACTTCGACTATCAGGCTCATCGTCTTCCGCGTAATCCTAAATCAGTTCCTGCATTCTCGGTGACGCCGAAATTCGCTCTGCACTAAAATAGTGGGCAGTGGGCAGTGGCCAGTCGCAAGGTGCCGGCCACTGACCACTAGCCACTGACCACTCCTACGCTCCCGCCCGTGCCGTCTTGGTGACCAGCGCGCGCAAGTCGGCCGCCATCTCACTGCCCCGCTGATAGCGCTTATTCGGGTCCTTCTCCAAGGCCCGGTCAATGACGGCGCGGCAGCCCACCGGCAAATCGGCGCGCGCCTGCTCGATCGGCGGATGGGGTGCGTTGGCGATGCGGAACATCAGGGTGGCCACCGTCTCGCCGGTAAACGGCTTCTCGCCGGTAAGCAACTCGTACATGGTCACGCCCAGGGAGAACAAGTCGGCGCGGCCGTCCACCTTGGCGCCGGCCAATTGCTCCGGCGACATGTAGGACGGCGTGCCCATCACCGTTCCGGTCGCGGTCTT
>JAIQFM010000008.1 GCA_020073285.1 Terriglobia bacterium
GAAGCTGAACCAGGATACCGTCAATCTCGTCGCGCGAGTTGAGGTCGCGCACCAGCGCCAGCAACTCGTCGGTGCTGGAGGTGTCGGGCGGCGTGTGCTTCTCGCTGTAAATGCCCAGCGCCTCGCACGACTTCACCTTGCCGCGCACGTAAATTTCCGACGCCGGATGGTTGCCCACCAAGATGACCGCCAGCCCGGGACGAACTCCGGCGGCGGTCATGGTTTTCACTTCTTCCCCAACCTCGGCCTTGATGGCGGCGGCGATCTTTTCGCCGTCCAGGATTCTGCCAGCCATGATTCCTCACAGACAATCGAAGATAAATGCAGCAGGACATTGTACTTTAGGCGTCAGGCGCGAGAGCACATGAAGCCACAACCGGAAGAACGCCGTGTAGGGCTGGCGCGGGCGATCTCGAAGCTCGGGTACTGCTCGCGCTCGCGGGCCGCGGAGATGATCCGCGCCGGGCGGGTGCGCCTGAACGGCAAGTTGCGGCGCGATCCGGAGTCGCCGGTCAGTCTGGAGAAAGATCGCGTCACGATAGATGGCAAACAGCTCACCGCGAAGGAAAAAGTTTATCTGGCGCTGAACAAGCCGCGCACCGTGGTGACGACGGCCTCGGACGAGCGGGAGCGCGAAACGGTGTACGCGTGCCTGCCGCCGGGATTGCCGTGGGTCGCGCCGGTCGGCCGGTTGGACATGGCGAGCGAAGGATTGCTGCTGATGACCAATGACTCAGAGTGGGCGGCGCGGATCACGGCGCCGGAGTCGCACCTGGAGAAGACCTACCACGTTCGCATCGGTGCGCCGGCGGACGACAAGCTGTTAGAGAAAATGCTGGCTGGCGTGGAGAGCGACGGAGAGCGGTTGCGCGTCAAGCGCGCATCGGTGTTGCGCCACGGCCGGCGCAACTCCTGGCTGGAGGTAGTGCTGGAAGAGGGCAAGAACCGGCACATCCGGCGGATGCTGGAGGTGCTCGGGATCGAGGTGATGCGGCTGATCCGGGTGCGCATCGGGCCGCTGGAGTTGGGCGAGTTAAGGAAGGGAACGACGCGGAGGTTGACTTACCAGGAGAAGAAGTCGCTGGACCGGACGATGGGGGATTTGTGAATCATAGCCATCAAAATAGCGCGGCACACGCGTGCGCCACATCGCTCTACTGGTTCACGGGAATCTTGACGATCTTTTTCTGGATTGCGTAGGTCACGAGCTGCGCTTTGTTGTGGATATCGAGCTTGCGCATGAGGTTGAACTTGTGCGCCTCGACGGTTTTCACGCTCAGATCCAGCAGCACCGCGATTTCCTTCACCGAGTTGCCCTCGGCGAGCAGCTTGAGGATCTCGCGCTCGCGCGGCGTCAGGGTGGTGACGCGGGGGCGCATTTTGGCGTCGTGCACGCGGGCGCGGAAGTCGACCAGTTTGCCGAGCACCCGCGAACTGAGGTGATTGCCGCCCTTGTAAACATCGCGCACAGCGCTGACCAGTTGAGGCGCGGGAGTGTCCTTGAGCACGTAGCCGGTGGCGCCCACTTCCAGGCATTGCGCCAGGTAGTCGTCGTCTTCGTACATGGTGAGGAACAGGAGCTTGGTTTCGGGCCGGTTCTTGCGGATCTGGCGCGCCGCCTCGAACGACGACAGGCCGGGCATGCCGATGTCCATGAGCACGACGTCGGGGCGCAGCTCGCGAGCTTTTTCCACGGCGTCGCCGGCATCGGGCGATTCGCCCACAACGTCGAAATCCGATTCGCCCTCCAGCAGGCGACGGACGCCTTGCCGTAGGAGAGTGTGATCGTCCACGAGCAAACATCTGATCTTAGCCATGGGTCGCTACCTGGAAGCTCTGTACCTGAGACTTGGATGCAATTCTGCGTTCCTTGCGTAAGCAGGTGTGAAATTTCTACCCGGTCGACAATACGTCCTTGTGCGATGGTCGCCGGCCGATGGCGGTCGTGCGAACGACTGACGACGACTAAAGTCATGAAAGAGAAACTGGTTACAGGCACGGCTCCTTCACTACGCGCAGCACAAGCTCCACCGAGTTCTTCTACACCGCCGCTCTTCGGCGCTCATGTCCCAGCAATCGGAAGGCCGAAAACTCAAATCCGAAACCGAGAACCGAGAGCCTATGAAACGCTACGCGCTCGGGCGGCCATCGCCGGCCACTGCCGATAGGGGTGCTTGAACCTCGCTTGCCGCTGACCGACGAAACTCCTTTCCACGGTGGCGAGCGCGGTACTTTTCCTTGACAGTGCGGTCTGGCGACTTACTTGTGGTTTAATCCTTTATTTCCATGTTCCGCTTTTTCACCGCCGGGGAGTCGCACGGAGAGGCGCTGGTGGCACTGGTGTCGGGAGTGCCGGCCGGCGTCGGCGTCGAGCAGGAATTCCTCGACCGCGAGTTGTGGCGGCGGCAGCAGGGTTACGGTCGCGGCGGGCGCATGAAGATCGAGCGCGACACGGCGCGCATTTTGTCCGGTGTGCGCCAGGGGAAGACCATCGGTTCGCCGATCGCCATCCTGCTGGAGAACAAGGATTGGAAGAACTGGCAGGAATCGCTGCCGGTGGGCGAAGGCGATCCCGCGAAACATAAGCGTGTCGCGTCGCCTCGTCCGGGACACGCCGACTTGGCGGGCGCGCTAAAGTACAACTTTCCCGAGGCGCGCTACGTGTTGGAACGCTCGTCGGCGCGCGAGACGGCGGCGCGCGTGGCGGCAGGAGCGGTGGCGAAATTGTTCCTACGCGAACTGGGGTTTGAGGTCTTGAGTCACGTGGTCGCGGTGGGCGCGGTGGCGGTCGGTCGCGAGGTGCGGTGGGAGGAAATTGCGCAGCTTCACGACCGCGAGGAGGTCCTGCTCAACTGTGCCGACGCCGACGCCGAGCAGCGCATGAAGGCCGAGGTCGACAAGACCGTGGAAGCGCGCGACACCGTGGGCGGCGTGTTCGAAGTCCGCGCCCACAATGTTCCGCCCGGCCTGGGCACGTATGCCAACTGGGATGAGCGCCTCGACGGGCTGCTGGCGCAGGCGGTGATGTCGCTGCAAGCGGTGAAGGCGGTGGAGATCGGCAGTGGAATCACCGCCGCGGGCGCGATGGGCTCAATAGTGCACGACGAAATCGGCTACGCGAAAGAAGGCGGCGCTTTCACCGGTTTCACCCGCACGGCGAACCGGGCCGGCGGCCTGGAAGGCGGCGTGTCGAATGGCGAGGACATCATCGTCCGCGGCTACCTGAAGCCGATTTCGACGCTGCGCCGCCCGCTCGGGTCGGTGGACTTCGAAACCCGCGAGCCGGTGAAGGCGGCCTACGAACGCTCCGATGTGTGCGTCGTGCCGGCGGCGGGCGTGGCCGCCGAGGCGATGGTCGCGCTCACGCTGGCACGTTGCGCGCTGGAAAAATTCGGCGGAGACTCGATTGCGGAGACGAAGAGGACCCACGCCGGTTATCTAGAGCAATTGAAGCGGTATTGAGGGATTTGCAATTGGCAATTTGTAATTAACAGCGCGAACGCGATCGTCTTGAAATTACAAATTACAGATTGCAAATTACAAATCAGCAAGCATGATCTATCCCATCGTTAAGTTCGGCGACCCGGTACTGGAGAAGGCGGCGGAGACGGTCACGGTCTTCGACGACGAACTGCGGAAGCTGCTCGACGACATGTTCGAATCCATGTACGCGGCGCACGGCGTCGGGCTGGCGGCGCCGCAGATCGGCATTTCCAGGCGCATCGCCGTGATTGACATCACCTTCAAAGAGGACCCCAACGCCAAGCTGGTGTTGATCAATCCGGAAATCATCCGCACCGAGGGGCGGCACACGCAGCAGGAAGGGTGTCTCAGCTTGCCGGAATTCCGCGAGAACGTTACCCGGCCTCGCGTGGTGACAGTTCGCGCGCAGGACGCCAAGGGCAACTGGTTCGAAAAAACCGGCGAGGACCTGCTGGCGCGCGCGCTCCAGCACGAGACCGACCACCTGAACGGGAAGCTGTACATCGCGCACATATCGGCGCTCAAGCGTGACCTGATCAAGCGCAAGGTGCGCAAGCTGATCAAGCAGGGAGAGTGGTAGTAATTGGTAATTTCGTAATTTGGCAATTTTGTAATTTAAGGAAGTCGAAGGCGCTGGTCGAACTCTCGAACTCTCGAACTTACCCAATTACGAAATTACGAAAATCGTCAAATGGATGTAGTTTTCTGCGGCACCCCGCAATTCGCCGTGCCCACGCTGCAGGCGCTGGTCAACGCCGGATTCCGCGTGCGCCTGGTGGTCACGCAGCCGGATCGGCCGAGCGGACGCGGCATGGAACTGGCTGCGCCGCCGGTGAAACAGCTTGCCCAGCAGCTGGGCATCGAAGTCACGCAGCCGGACAAGATCAAGAACAACGCGGAATTTCGCGCGCGCCTGGAGGAGATCAAACCGGAGGCGATCGTGGTGGTTGGCTACGGGCGCATCATTCCGCAGTGGATGATTGATCTGCCGCCGCTGGGCAACATCAACCTGCACGGCTCGCTGCTGCCGAAATATCGCGGCGCCGCGCCGGTGCAGTGGGCCATCGCCATGGGCGAGACGGTCACCGGCGTCACCACCATGCGCATTGACGCCGGGCTCGACACAGGCGACATCCTGCTGCAGCGCGAACTGCCTATCGTGCCCGAGGACACGGCGATCACGCTGGCGCCACGGCTGGCGGAGATCGGGGCGAAGCTGATGTTGGAGACGCTGCCCGGATTGAAAGCGGGCACGATCACACCGCGCAAACAGGACAATGCGCAGGCGTCGCTCGCGCCGATCCTGAAAAAAGAAGACGGGCTGATGGATTTTCAGGGCAGCGCGCGCAAAATCTGGAACCGGCTGCGCGGATTTCAGCCCTGGCCGGGCGCCTACACCACGTTCCGCGGAAAAAACCTGAACGTGTGGGCGGCGCAGCCGGTGGAGGAGTCAGGAGTCGGGAGTCAGGAGTCGGCGGTCGCGCCCGGCGAGCTGAGCGTGGACAAGGATCGGTTATTCGTCGGGTGCGGCGAGCGGACCGCGCTGGAATTATTGATCGTGCAGCCGGAAGGGAAGAAGAGGATGGCGGCGCGGGACTTTGTGCACGGTTATCATCCGAAAACCGGCGAACAGTTGGGGACTGAAAAACACAGAGACACAGAGGCGCAGAGGTAGCAATTTCTATTCTCCGGCCCTGTGCCTCTGTAGCCCTGTGTTTATCCTTTCCGTTGATTGAAATGCCTTCCCCTGCGCGCGAGGCCGCGTTCGACATCCTGCTCCGCGTCGAGCAGCAGCAATCGTTCGCCTCCGAGCTGCTGCACTCCGACCGCCTCGACAAACTCTCTCCGCAAGACCGCAACCTCTGCACTGAGTTGGTGATGGGCACCCTGCGCTGGCGCTCGCGGCTTGACCGGGCAATTGCCGCCGTCTCCTCGCAGCCGATGAACAAACTCGATCCCGAAGTGCTCACCGCGCTCCGCCTTGGCGCCTATCAGATCGGATCTTTGCGCCTGCCTGCGCGTGCCGCGGTGAACGAAAGCGTGGAACTGGTGAAGCGCGCGCGGCGGCGCTACTCGGCGCCATTCGCCAACGCCGTGCTGCGCAAGCTGGCGGCCAAGCCCGATCTCATCGAGCCGCCGCTCTCGCCCGGTCCTAAGACGGTCGTAGTTCTGGCGGAGCTGTACGCGCACCCGCTGTGGGTGGTCGAGCGATGGGCGTCACTGCACGGGCTCGAAGTGGCGGAAAAGATCTGCGCTTTCGACCAGCAGGTGCCCGAGACCGCACTCCGCATGCACGATCCCGCCGCGGAAGAGGAATTGCGGCGCGAGGGCATTGAGCTGAAGCCGGGCGTGCTGCTCGGCTCGGCGCGCCGGGTTGTCAAGGGTGACGTGACCCGCACAGCGGCCTTGCGCGCCCAGCGCGTCGCCATCCAGGACGAGGCCTCGCAACTGGTGGCATTGCTGGTCGGAAGCGGCGAGCGGCTGCTGGACTGCTGCGCTGCGCCCGGCGGCAAGACGGCCATGCTTGCCGAGCGCAATCCGCACGCGGAAATCATCGCCGCCGACATTCACCCGCGCCGCGCGGCCCTATTAAAGGAGCGGCTGGCCACCGTGCCCAACGTCACGGTGATGGAGGCCGATGCCACCGATCTTCCCGTCCGCGGCGGTTTTGATCGCGTGCTCGCCGACGTTCCCTGTTCCGGCACCGGAACGCTGGCGCGCAACCCGGAGATCAAGTGGACGCTGACCACGGACGATCTCGCCGAGCTGCACGCACGCCAGGCGGCGATCCTCACCGCGGTGATACCGCACGTGCGCCGCGGTGGGCGGCTGGTCTATTCCAGTTGCTCGCTGGAGCCGGAAGAAAATATGCAGGTCATCGAGGAGGCGCTGCAGTCGCAGTCCGAATTCCGCGTGATGAATTGCCGCAGCGAGTTGGAGCGGTTGCGAGACTCGCGCGAGCTGGCGTGGCCGGACATCGACTCGCTGCTCGACGGCCCCTACCTGCGTACGCTTCCCGGCGTGCACCCCTGCGACGGATTTTTCGCCGCGATCCTGGAAAACGTTGGCCACTGATCGCCACCGATTCACGCAGATCAAGCAAGGAGCGGTCTCTCCCGATCCGTGTTCAACCGTAGTTGATCATTTCGCGACTTCAACCTCCACGCTGCTGCCCGCCGCAACCTTCTGCCCCGCCGCGGGAGATTGTTTGATCACGATCGCCGGCCCGCCGCCGCTGGTTGCAGTGGCATCCACCGCGGCGGTACGCACGTTGCCCACCTTCAACCCGGCGTCCCGGATACTGCGCACGGCATCGGAGAGCTGCCGTCCGACCAGGTTCGGCATCACAAACGCCCGCAGCTCCGGCGGCAAGGCAAATAGCAGGTTTACCTTGGGCGACGCCACGCCCACCGCGTCCGGCGGCGGGCTTTGCGCGATCACCTGATCCTCCGGTTGATCGGACAAGTGGGCGTAGGCGGCTCCCGGCTCCAGTCCGCGGCGGCGCAGGTTGATCTCCGCGGCCCGGCTGCTCATGCCGACAACGTCGGGAATGTCCACGTGCTGTGGTCCCAGACTTTGCGCCAGCCGCACTCGCCATCCGCGGCGCACTTTCTCGCCCGCGTACGGCGCCTGCGACATGATGTGACCTTCCGGAACGTCGGTGCTGTAGAACTGATTTTCGACTTCGCTGAGCAGTCCGTTCTGCAGCGCCAGGCGCTCGGCCTGCTGCGGCGTCAGGCCCACAAATTTCGGCACTACGACTTCGCGCCCATGGATGGCGACGCGCATCGCCGTCAGACCCGAGATCAGGGCCACGATCAGCAGCACCAGTCCGAGCAGAATGAATCGAAAAAAGCCGCGCATGAGGAGAAGTTTGATTGTAGCGCGGAGCGAAAGCCAACTGTGACTTGCGATTCGCGATTGGCGGGCTCGGGACTCGCTTTCTAGTGGCTTTCCCCATCCCCCGGCCGAAAATCCGGCGTATCCACTCTGGCGGCGGCGTTGCGCGGCATGCCGGGCGGCGGAGTGAAGCCTTCCTGGTCACGTCCCTTGAGCGCGACCTTCATGAAATCAATCCAGATGGGCAGCGCGGCCAGCGCCCCGGTTTCCTTTTTTCCCAGGGATTTCTTTTCGTCGTAGCCGATCCACACGCCGCAGGTGATCGAGGGCGAGAAGCCCACGAACCAGGCGTCGGTGAAGTCGTTGGTGGTGCCGGTCTTTCCGGCCAGCGGATGGTTGAGCTTGCTCGCCTGGAACGCGGTGCCGTGCAGCACCACCTCGCGCAGCAGCGAGGTCATGATGCGCGCCGTCCGCGGGCTGATGACGTCCTTCACGTCCGGATAATTTTCCTCCATGATTCGCCCATCGTAGTCCGCCACCTTGCGAATGTATCGTGGTACGACGCGAACGCCGTCGTTGGGAAACGTGGTGAACCCCGAAACCTGCTCCATCAGCGTCAGGTCGGCCGCGCCCAGGGCGAGCGGCAGCACCGGCGGCAGCGGCGAGGTAATGCCGAACTTGCGCGTGTACTCGATGACCTTGTGGATGCCCACCTTCGCCGCCGTCTTCAGCGCCGGGATGTTGCGCGACTGCGCGATCGCCCGCCGCAGCGTGATGTTGCCCTCGAACTTGCCGTCGTAATTGTGCGGCGAGTAAGCGCCGGAAGCGGTCATGAACGTCACCGGCGCGTCCAGGATGATGTCGTCGGGTGTGGCGCCGTCGTCAATCGCCGCCGTGTACACGTACGGTTTGAACGAGGAGCCCACTTGCCGCATCGCTTGCGTGGCGCGGTTGAACTTTGACTCATCGTAATCGCGCCCGCCGACCATGGCCTTGATATCGCCGGTGGCATTGTCAATCGCCAGCAGCGCGCCCTGCGTGCCCGAATCCTGTTCCAGCGAAACCTTCGCCATGCCGGTTTCGGCGAGCGACAACGCCTTCACGTATACGATGTCGCCGCGGGAGAGAATCTCCTCCGGCGACTTGTGCGCCGTCCACGCCATGTCGGCAGGCGCGATCGTGGCGGTGTAGCGCCCGAACTTCACGGTTGCGTACGACCGCGTGAGCGTGGTGACCAACGCATGCACGTAGCCGCCCGGCGCCAGAGGCTCGTCCCAGTCCGCGTGCTGGTACTTATCGATGTCCAGCCCGGCGGCGACCATGTTGGGCAGGTTCCCCTTCCAGCCGTGGCGGCGTTCATAGGCGGCCAGGCCGTCCAGGACCGCTTTGTTCGCCGCCTCCTGCATTTCCTTGTTCAGCGTGGTGTACACCCGCAATCCGCCCTGGTGGACCTCGTCGGCGCCGTACTTCCTCTCCAGGTAGCGCCGGACTTCCTCGACGAAATACGGCGCCAGCGAATTCGGGTCGCTTTGAAGGCGCAACAGTACCGGCATGGACTTGGCGCGTGCCGCCTGCTCGGCGGTGATCTTGCCGTCTTCCAGCATGGCGTTGATCACCAGGTTGCGCCGCCGTGCCGAGCGCTCCGGGTTATTCAGAGGCGAGTAGTAATTCGGCGCTTTCGGGAGTCCGGCGAGCAGCGCCGCTTCGTCCAGCGTCAGGTCCTTGGCATGTTTGCTGAAATAAAGCTGCGAGCCGGCTTCGAACCCGTACGCCCCGTGCCCAAGAAAAATCTGGTTGGCATACATGGTGAAGATCTGCGGCTTGGTAAACCGCCGCTCGATCTGGATGGCCAGCATGATCTCCTGGATCTTGCGGTGGAAACTGCGCTCCGGCGTCAGGAACAGGTTGCGCGAAAGCTGCATGGTGAGCGTGGAGGCGCCCTGCGCTTTCTGCCCGAGCGCGAGGTCTTTGTAGGCGGCGCCCAGGATGCGCCAGAAATTCACGCCCCAGTGCCTTTCGAAATCCTTGTCCTCGACCGAGATGATGGCGTCGCGCAGCACCTTGGGGAACTGTTCGTAGCCGACCACGATGCGCCGCTGCAGTGCGAAGGAGCCAATGACGCGGCCCTGGTCGTCATACAGTTCGGTGATGGTCGAGGGATGATAGCGCTGCAGCTCGCCGACCTCGGGCAGGTCGGTGGAGTAGACCAGCAGCAGCCCGCCGAAAGCGCCGATCAGCGCGGAGGCCACCACCAGCAGGGCGAACACCACGCGTCCTACCAGCTTGGTCCCGGCGACCTCGACCGGCGGTAGCTGGTCATAAATCCGCTTCATGGAAATTCAACGGGGACGCGCACAGAATAGCACGGCTGCAACAGGGAGGATGACGCTAGGCCAGAGGCACGATGTCGACCTGCCGCGCCGCATCTTCGAGCCCTCCTCCCCGGAGGATCAGCTTGCCGTTGAAAAAGACGGGGCACAGACGAAAGGACGCACCGTGCACACACACCAACGGGTACACGGCTTTCATGCAGGTATTGCAGTCACCATCTCGCTTCGTTTTCATGTTCATCCCGCGACTTCCCCGGCGGCCTCGGCCTGCCTCACGGCATCGCCAAACGAAAAGCTCACTGGCGCCTCCGGCAACGACGTGATCGGCTGAGCCAACTCCTGCGGGGCCTGCGGCATGGGCGCCGGTTTGACCGCCCGCGCCAATGACATCCTCCAGGTCGCCTCCAGGAACCCGCCGCGCTGCGGCAAAGCCTCGCAAGCGGTGGCCATGAGCTGGCGCAAAATCTCTTCATAGCGCTTGGGAGCTTCGTCGTCGGCGAGCTCGTTGGCCGACGGCGACGCGGCCAGATATTCCGGCTTCCCGACCAGGAACGCGATCAGTTGTTCCGGACTCTCGGCCTTCATGTCCCGGCACAGCTCTTCGGCGGCGCCGTTTTCATGGCGCAGGTCAAACAGAACCAGATCATAGGTGTCCGGGTGCCACAGCATGCGCGCGTCGCCGATGTGATTAGCGCAGACAACATCCAACCCGTGCTTTCGCAGGACATTGACGCGCATGTTGTTCCGGGGACTGCGGGTTACCACCATCAGGACTTGCTTTTTGGCGGCGGACAGGTTGGCTGCTCGTACCGCAGGCGGTCGCTTCATAGACTCACTCCTGTATCGCTCGGGCTGGCCGGTTGGCGCGCTTATTGTGCGGACGTGGAACTCTGTCTCGGGATGAAAGCCGCTTAACGGCGAAGACGCAAGGAGGGGATCCGGTGTGTCTTCGGCTCAAGTGCTGTCTTCATTGTACGCGAAGTGCAGCCAATCCTAACCTTAATTCACGCCGACGTAAGCCAAATCAGGAAGAAAAAACCCGGCCGCGTTCGGCCGGGCTTCACCATGCGGAGGATCGATTCTATTTGCCCGCGCTGGCTACTTTCGCGTCGTGGCTCTTCAGCACCTCGATGGCACGCTTGAGTTGCTCGTCGTTCTGCAGAGTGCGCTGCTTTTTGGCTTGGTCGGGTGGCGCGGGGTTGTCTTCGTCATCCGGCAGCACGAAGTCGTCGTTGTTGTCGGCCACCAGGATGTTGGGTGTGATCGCCGTGTCCTGGATCGCCTTGCCGTTGGGCGTGTAGTACTTGGCAACCGACAGAATCAGCGCCGAGCCGTCAGGTATCTCGATTACCTTCTGCACCGAACCCACGCCGAAGGTCTTGTCGCCGAGCACGTCGCCGCGCGCATTTTCAAGGATGGCGGCAGCCGCAACCTCCGCCGGCCCCGCGGTTCCGCGGTTCACCATCACCACCAGTGGCAACCCGGTGACCACCTGATTCAGGTCGGCGTTAAACGTCTCGCGCGGATAGCGCTGTCCCTGGAGGGACGTAATAACGCCGTGGTTCAGGAACAGGTTGGCGGTCGCGATGCCTTCCTGCATGTCGCCCTCGGCGCAGTCGCGCAGGTCGAGAATGATCTTCTTTGCCCCCTTCTGCTGGTCTGCCTTGAGCTTGTTCGAAATCTCCTGCGCCTTGCCCTTGTTGAACGCGTCCACCTTGATGTAGATGATCCCGTCCTCCAGGCTCTTGTCGGTCACCGGCGGGATGGTGACCAGGTTGCGCGTGATCGTCACCTTCTGAGGTTCCGCCCTGCGCGCGCGCACCACCGAAACGTTGACGTTCGAACCCGGCTCGCCTGCCAGCAACGACTGGACTTCCACCAGCGACATCTCGCGCGTGGTGCGGCCCTCGATGGCCTCAAAGATGTCGCCACTCTCGATACCTGCCTTGTCGGCCGGCCCGCCGGGGATGACCGAGATCACCGCGGCATAGCCGAAGCGCTTGGAAATCGCGGCCCCGATCTGCCCCCTGGCATCGCCCTTGCGCGAACGGTACTTCTTGTACTCGGCCGGGGTCAGGTAGCTGGAGTTTGGGTCGAGCGATTCCAGCAACCCGTGCAGTGCTCCGTCGGTGACCTGCGGGATGTTGGGCTCCTCGACGTACTCGCTGCGAATGCGCGACAGCACTTCGCTGTACACGCCCAACTGGCGATATGCTCCGTCGTTGGAGGCAGCGCGCACGCCCAGCCCGCCCGCGATCGTGAACAGCACGATTGCGATGGAAACGCTCAGAATTACCGCCTTAACCTTCTTGGACATGAAACTCCGCCACCTGCGATTCGGGTGAGATTGCTAACGAGCCGCGACAGCTCATTATACCCGTGTTTGGATGCTGGACAGGAGCGTAGAGGCGCGCTCTTTTGTCCCTGTCCTTTCGCGACCATGGGCGGCGCCGGTGCGCCGCGGTTTGACACTGTTTCCACGCGCCTCTTAGAATCGTAAGCGGCCTCCTGTTGGCGCGCCGCTGGGCGCGACTTCCTATGTGGCGGTGTAGCTCAGGTGGCTAGAGCGAGGGTCTCATAATCCCTAGGTCGTTGGTTCGAGTCCAACCGCCGCCACCATCCCCAACCCCCTTTGGGATGAGAGCAGTGCCAGAATCCGGAAATGCACACAGTCTTGTGCCCCTCGAGAAATTCGCGCAAATAGGGTTGAATATGATTTCGGCGTGGTGCTAGCGGTACTGGTCCTCCGCGCGGAACGCCTCAGTTCGCGGCTGCGCCAAAAGTCTTGAGAATAGTCTCTAGCTGCCCCACGTTCCTGTAGTCGGAGTCGTTCTCGGTGATGAATTCGATCCCGTAGGTGTAGCCATTACGATTCCGAACGAAGCCCCTGACCCTGATTGGCTGCCCGGCGTAGGGCGGTGTGAACTCGACGGCAACCAGTTCGTCGGTAGATAGTTCGACCCCGGCAAAGACGGCCATCCCACCGCGATTCAGTTCTCTGCCGCGACCGGGCACAACGGCAACTTTCGTGGGTCGCTGGGCGATCAGGCGAACCGGGACATCGATTTTGTAGCGCTCCCATCGGCGGAGTGGCTCGTAACCTTTTTGAGGCAGAATGACTTGAATACCCATAACAGTTCTTTACAATTTACGCCTTCCGAGAGGCACGGGAAGATTACGGAAGTGGCGACACTGCGAGAACCATCACGCCATATCGGCGACTCTACGCCGCGCCTCCAGATGGTGCAGTAAGGCCAAACCACCCTGCACCTGCACTAATATTGGGAATTGACGCACACTGGAAAGCGTCGTACAAAATGCTCTATGTCCGGGCAGATTCCAGCGAGCATTCCTCCCCGCAGCACGGAATTTTCTTCCGCGACCCAAGCCTGTCGCCACCTGCTGCAAAACGCCCGCTCGCCGGCGGGACGATTCATTCCACTCACCGCAGCCGACGTGGATTTGCAGCTAGCCAAACGAGGATTTTTCTTGAGCCAGCGCGATGTTGAGGGATTGCTGCGCGAAATGGCCGTTGCCGGTGATGCAATTGAGATCGACGCGGCAGCGGGGTTTCGGTGGAGCGGGCGAGTGGCATAGCTCTTCCCGAAGATGGAGCAAGTCCGCTTGACCAATTTGGGAATCAAAATCGACTCCATCAACCGTTGCGGCTGCACCGCCGGATCAAAGAAGCAGTAAGATCGGCTTGGACTGGGCGTTCGGACGCGGCCTGGTCACTCATGGGGTCGGATGACCCTTTACGCCGGTTAGATATCTGGCGTGCCTTCGCAATGAACGAGTGAGCGGCCATCCAGCGCCCGGTTTTCTCCCCATGCTGTGCGTCGGTTCTGCCCCAGCCTTTGACTGCCGCAGACCAGAAGGGGGCGGTATGGTGATCGGAGCAGCCTTCCTCCGGGTGGACGATCCGAGCCTGTTATTCATCGCCGCCTTGGTGATCCTCGCTGGCGGCATAATTGCGTACCTCTCCGACCGTGGAGCAGGACGGAAGCCCGATCACGAGCGGGAGCACCCTCGCCGCGCAGCTTAGGAAGTAATCGGTGCGCGCTGACATCCTCCTGCCCACTGCCAGGAGCGATCCTGTGCTCGCACTACCCGCCTCATACGTCACAATTGCCGCGAATTGCCCTCGTGTCCCACCTTAGAAACAAATGCTTCTGCCCGTGAACAATTTTCACCCCAGCAACGGGGCCGGCTTTTGCATAGAACCGTGAATCTGGCCTCGTAGCCCCGCAAGCTGTTCGCAACAAAACTCGGCTTCGGCAAGAACCGACATGGCTGTGCCACACTGAGCCTCTTGGCACGTTGCATGCTATTGGTTCCCAGAGAGGATGCTTCCGCCGCAAGCAGCTCAAGAACCTTTGAGGAGGGAAACCCGTGTCTGGACGACAGCCACTTGTCCTCTGCATTGAAAACGAGTTGGGAGGATCAGGGCACAAGACGCTGCTCGAACGCCACGGCTATCAAGTGATAACGGTGACCAGCGATCGAGAAGGTTTTTCGGTGCTTAGGAAGAATCCGGTCGATGCAATCATCGTCGATCTCGAAGCCGCGGGAATGGGCCGTGGAACCGCAGTGCGCCGTCTGAAGGACATCAAGCCTCACGTCCCCGTACTGCTGGTGCACAGTGCCGCGAGCATTCCTCCCGGCAGATTTCCGGCAGCAGACGCCGTCGTACTGAGAAACGATGCGCCCGCCCGGCTGCTAGAGGTTCTCGACTACCTGCTCAACGTTCGTTTTCCGTTCTTCGCTCGCTGGTTCGGGAATTGGAAGCACCGCGATTCCGCCTGACGCCGTGATCACTCAGGCGCGGTCAGGCGAGATGTATCCGGGATGTTCGCAGGCCGATCTTGGCCGGCACGAAGGCAGCGGCGTATGTTGGCACACCGATTGTGACGACAATCACATCATCGGTGTGACGATGTTTCTTATGGTGTCAGCAGCTTGAGCGAATCGAGGCTCCGTGCCGCGCTTGGCAAGTTCTGTTGAGTGACACTAATCTACCCGACTTGCCACCGAACGCCGCCGGAGCCTTTTTCCTACCGCACGGCTGTGTTATTTCGTCGCGCCGCGCTATCTTCTCGGCGTACAATGACAGAAGCAGCCAAAAACTATGAAAAATACAAAGTTTGTTGTGAAAGTGAACCGTAGCGGTGCGCGCGCCCCCGAATATGTGCAGCGAATCGATCGGACTCCCATCCAGACGACAACCAATCGTAAGCTCGCACTGGCCATGGGGAGATTTACCGCCGAAGACGCTGTCAGGTCCCTCCAAAACTCCCGTTGCAGCCCGGAGCTAGTGTCCGTGCAGGTTAGTGCATAAATAATTCGGACCAGTTCAACTTGTGCGGAAGGGTGGAACAAGTCCATTCGTGCCAATCGACTTGGCGATGCAAGCTCATGCGCCGCCCTACAATTGCTGTGCGAGGTAGTTGGCTAGGCCCATTTCCATGATGGAATGAAGTTGGGCCTCCAGGTAGTCCGCGTGCCGCTCCTCGTCCTGAATCATCCGCTCGAACAAAGCCTTGGAGCCTTCGTCCCTGGCCTCGACGCAAGTCTTCACGGCTTCGTTGTATTGGCGAACCGCATCCTGCTCGTCTTTGAGGTTGATGTCCATTTGCTGCGGCACGTTGCCGCCGAGCTGCGGTTTTAGCCCCACCTCGATGGTGGGAGTGCTGCCGAGAAAAATAATGCGCTCGATCAGTCCCTCGGCGTGCTTCATTTCCTCGATGGCTCGCGCTTTGGTGCGGTCGCCAAGCTGCTTGTAGCCCCAGTGCTGGCACATCTCGGACTGGGTCATGTATTGAACGATGGCCGTTAACTCCGCGCTCAGGGCCGCATTCAACTGCTCGATCACCTTCTCGTTTCCACGCATCGCTCGCTCCGTCGAATATGAATGCTGGATTTAGCCAGCATTTTACATCGAAGCTGCTGCTTCACTGAGCCGATGTTTAGAGGACGCGAGAGGCCCAGGCGGCCGGGAGCCCACACCGAAAGTCCTTGCCAAAGACGGCGCGGGTGCGCACAATTCCCGGTCAATCAATCGCAATCACAGCCTCAACCGGCTGAGTGGAGGGTACGCATGGCGAAAGTGAAACAGCTCACCATCTCTTTGGAGAATCAGCCCGGAGCACTGGCTCAGGTCGCCCAAGTTCTGGCCGATGCGAAGGTGAATATCGTGGCCTTACTGGGCAGCACCTCTGGGACGCAAGGCTCGGCGCAGGTGGTCGTGGACAACATCAACAAAGCAAGAAGGGCACTGAAACAGGCGGGGACGTCGTACACGGAAGGGACATTGGAGCAGTTTGAACTCAACAACAAACCGGGGGCTCTGGCGGAGGTAACCGGAAAGTTGGCGAAGAAGGGCATCAACATCGACTCCGCGTATGCCACCGCGCCGAAGGGCGCAAGGAAGGCGGTGCTGTTCGTTAGTGTTTCTCAGCGCGGCGCGTAATTACTGCCCGCCACGGGAATGACACGATTCGAATTGGATCACGCGCAATGGCGCCAACTGCCACTCCGGTAACTCTGAAACAGCAGACACTGGAGAGTTTCGCTTCCTACGTTCGCGATGCCGAAGCGGCCATGGAGCAGAATCTGGGGGGCGGCAAACCGTTTCTGTGGTCGGACGCAAGTCCCACGAGAGCCCAGCAGGTCCGCGCCGGAGAGATTGTGGCGGAGTTCTGGTCGGGTAAGGGGCCAGTCAAGGTCCCGAATGGCTTGATTCATGACTGGATCGGCGCCGCCTTGATTGCCGGTGCGACGGTGAAAGACGTGTTGGCGCTGGTGCAGAACTACGATAATCACAAGAACATCTACAAGCCCGAGGTGATTGCCTCGAAACTGATCGGCCGTCAAGGCAACGACTTTCAAATTTACTTACGACTTCTCAAGAAAAAAATCATGACCGTGGTCCTCGATACGGATCATGACGTGCACTACCGTCCGGTGGACCCAAGGCGCTGGATTTGTCGCTCGCACACGACGCGGGTTGCTGAAGTGGAGGGCGCGGGTACCGCTCAGGAACGAGTGCGGCCGCCCGACACGGGGTATGGATTCCTGTGGCGTCTGTGTTCCTACTGGCGATTTCAGGAGCGCGAGGAGGGTGTGTACGTGGAGTGTCGAGCCGTTTCGCTGACCCGTGACGTACCCTTCGGGCTGGGATGGGCGATCGAGCCGATCATTCAGAAATTACCCAAGGAGTCGCTGATCGACACTCTCAAGGCCACTCGCGACGGTGCTGCGCTCCTCGGGTCGAGTCGTTCACGGTGACCGCGCCGGACGCGATTTCAGCCGGTCCCTGCCCCGATGTGGCCACCAACTTCAATCCTTCGTGTACTGGTTCCGCTTCTTCTCCTCGAACCGTTCCAGCCCGAGCTGGATCAAGCGGTCAATCAGGTCGGGATACGATATTCCCGAAGCCGCCCACAGTTTGGGGTACATGCTGATCGAGGTGAAGCCCGGCATGGTGTTGATCTCGTTCACGTAAATGCGGTCCGTTTTGGGGTCCATCAGGAAGTCCACGCGCGCCAGCCCGGAACAATCCACGGCGAGAAACGCCTTCACCGCCATCTCCTGCACTTTTTTCTGCTGCGCCCGCGTCAGCTTCGCCGGAATGATCAGCTTCGATCCTTCGTCGATGTATTTGGCGTTGTAGTCGTAGAATTCCGCCGCCGGTACGACCTCGCCCGCCACCGACGCCTGCGGCTCGTCGTTGCCCAGCACCGAGCACTCGATTTCTCGCGCCCGCCCGCTCTTTCCGCCTACGCCCTGCTCGACGACGATCTTGCGGTCGAACTTCGCCGCCTCCTTCATCGCCCCATCGATCTCGCCGCGATCATGCACCTTGGAAATCCCCACCGAACTGCCTAGATTCGCGGGCTTCACGAACACCGGGTACTTGAGCGCCTTCTCGATCTCGCGCCGCACCTGCTTCGGATCTTTCTCCCACTGCGAACGCAGCACCGTGACGTGCTTCACCATATCGAGCCCCGCCTGCTTGAACAGACGCTTCATTACGTCCTTGTCCATGCCGGCGGCGGAGCCAAGCACGCCCGCGCCGACGTACGGAATGTCCGCCAGCTCCAGCAATCCCTGGATGGTTCCGTCCTCGCCGAAGGTTCCGTGCAGCACCGGAAAGATGATGTCGACGTTGATGGCGCGGTCGCTGGCCCTCCGCTGCGGGGCATCCACCTCGAAGGGTTCCAGTTCGCGTCCCGGCACCGGTGGCACCATCACCGACTCGCCCTTCGCCAGCAGCGCCGCTCCGGGCGTGCTTTCCGGATCGCCGGCGCGCAGGTGGCGCTCTTCCTTGTGCTCGCCGCGCAGCAGGCGCTCGGCGTGATCGGCGGTCAGCCAGCGGCCGTCCTTGGTGATGCCGATGGGCACGACCTCATACTTGCGCTTGTCTATCGATTCCACTACCGACGCGGCCGACAGCAGCGACACTTCGTGCTCGCCGCTGCGCCCGCCGAACAGTACGCCTACGCGAATCTTTTTCGCCATGCAGGGAACATAAATCTAGTGCGGCGGGAAGGCAATGGCTGGGAATAGTCGATGGTCGATGGCCTATGGTCGATGGCGCAAAGGGCGTGATCCGAAACTTCGCTCGACCGTTGCGGCCAACGATGAATGGCGAGCGGCCATCGACCGTCGACGGTTTCTACGCTTCCAACCAGTTCCTTCTCTCGATGATGGTTGGCGGCTCGTAGGTCTGGCCCTTGGCCAGGCGCTTGTCCTCGCGCTTGGAAGCCCACAACAGCACCGGGCCGAGGAAGGCGCGGGTGCTGCGGGCGGCGAGGCCGAATTCTTTCTCTACTTCCTTGCGCAGCGTCCGGATCTGCTGGCTGATGCTCTCATTGGCGTGCTTCAGCCGCTTTTCCATCGCCCACAGCGAGGCGTTGTAGGCGATCTTCAACTGCTTCACTTCCCACTCGAAGCGGGCGCGCACGCGCGCGTCGCGGCAATTCTTGTAGCGCATCCAGCCTTGGAGCATGGTTCGGCAGATGCGATAGACGCTGGGTCCGTTGCGCTCGAAGTCGCGCCAGAACGCCCAGTCCAGAAATTTCTTCGAGTCGTCGCGCGAAATCGCCGCGTGTTGGAAATTGAACTTGAACTGCCCGTGGATGTCGGCCAGGTCCACGTCGAGCATGCGGCCTTCCTCGGTCATCTGTTGGAACAGCGGCGTGCCCGGCACCGGCGTGTACAGCATGAACTGATGGAAGTCGGTCTGGTGCGCGATGGCGTGCTCCACCTCGTTGCGGATATTCTCCGGCGTGTGGTGCTCCATGCCGACGATGGTGGAGCCCAGCGTCTTGATGCCGTGCTGGCGCAGCTCGCGCGTGAGCGTCAGCGTGTCGGTGCCGTTGAGCTTGGCGTAGCCCGACTGCTCCGATTCCAGGCCCATCCAAATCCACGACACGCCCAGCTCGACCAGTTCCTGCATCGTGTACTTGCGGATCGCGTTGGCCGATGAGAACACGTACAGAGCCCACGGCTTGTTCTCCTGCTTCATGCGCGCCAGCAATTGCATCGCGCGCGGCCGGTTGAGCAGGAAGTTCTCGTCCATGATGAAGAACGAGCGCGTGTTCATCGCGGCTTCTGCCTGCAACATGACTTCGAACAGCTCATCGCCCGTTTCGTAAAAGTTCACGGACTTGCCCTTGCCGCCGAAAAAGGCAGAGGTAGTGCAGAAGTTGCAGCCCATGGGGCAGCCGACCGACGGGATGATGGTGGCTGCGGTGGTTTTCCGCGATTCCGGAACGCGCATGCCCATCACGCGCAACTGGAAGGCCGACATGATCGGCGGGTGCTGGATGGGCGCCTTCTCGTCCTCGCCGAGATAACGGCGCATCCACGCGATGCCCTCGCCCTTGACGACGTGGTCGGCGTCCAGCATCTTCTCCACGTCGGGAATGGCGGCGACGTGCCCGCCGACGACGATCCGCGACTGCGGCGACAGCTCGCGCGCCAAACGGCACATTTCGCGCACTTTGCCGAAGTTGGGAATGATGGACGAAATCCCGACAATGTCGTAGCGTTGCGTCGTCAGCTCGCGCTTGAAGTCGTCGAGGGTGGGGAAATCCAGCACGGTGCAGGGCGCAGTGATATTGTGCTGAATCAGCATGATTCCCCAGGAACGATGGAACATCCGCAGTGAGAAGCTGCCCTGGGCGCGCGTCACCTGGTTGTGGTACAGCTCCATGGGGTTGATGGCGCGGCTGCCGAACTCGTCGTCCTGCGCGTAGGGCCCGAACACGGAAGTGAGCAACACTTTGGCCCGAGAGCCCTGGGGGTGGGTTTCCACTAATCGCTCCTCATCAAGTGGGAATCTCTTGCACTGGCTATAACTTAACGATAGGCGCTCGAGCTGCCCAGCCCAAGCAGAAAATCTCGTAATCACAATGATGTGTGACGCGTGACCCTCGCCATTTTCCCGGAAACTTCGCCGCCGTAATTGACGTATCCTGCAGTGTGAGGAACCTAGCGGGCGGCTTTCGTGTGCGCGAACCGGTGTTGGTGGCGCTGCAAACCATGCGCGCCCACAAGCTGCGTTCGTTTCTCATGCTGCTGGGAATCATCCTGTCGGTTTCCACCCTCATCCTGGTGGTAGCGGTCATCGAGGGCACCAACCGCTACATCGCCGACCGAGTCGCCAACATGGGTTCCAACGTCTTCCTGGTCCACCAGTTTCCCATCATCACCAACGCCGCCGATTTCGTGAAGGCGCAGCGCCGCAACCGCAAAGTCGAGTGGGAAGATTACGAGGCGCTGCGCGCCGGCCTGCGCCTGCCGCTCCAGGTCGGCGTGGAGGTCAGGAGGAACGGCAAGGTCAAGAGCGGCGCCGACAGCCTGGAGGACGTCTCTATCCGCGGCGTCACCGCCAACATCGGGCAGATGGACGTCGAGGAGCCTCAGTTTGGGCGGTATATCTCCGATGCCGATAATGAACACCGTGGCACGACCGCCTTCATCGGCAGCGAAACCGCTAACCGGCTGTTTCCCAGCCTCGATCCCATCGGCAAACTCATTTCCGTGGACGGCCACGAATACGAAATCGTCGGCACCGCGAAATCCATTGGCACCGTGCTCGGGCAGTCGCAGGACAATTTCGTCTACATCCCAATTCAAACGTTTCTTAAGCACTACGGCCACAACTCCAGTCTGTCCGTGAACGTGCAGTGCCGGAGCGCGGAATGGATGGAGCGGACCAAGGATGAGGCCCGGGCCCTGATGCGGGCGCGCCGCCACCTCAGTCCAGGCGCGGAAGACAGCTTCGGCATTATCTCCTCCGACACCATTATGGGCCTATGGAATAAGCTGACGGCGGTGCTCGCCTCCAGCATGATTGGCATCGTCAGCGTCTTCCTGGTGATCGGCGGCGTGGTCATCATGAATGTCATGCTGGCCAGCGTTACCGAGCGCACCCGCGAGATCGGCGTGCGCAAGTCCATCGGCGCGCGCCGCCGCGACATCCTGATGCAGTTCATGGTCGAATCCTCGGTCATGGCGGCCGTGGGCGGCATCCTGGGGATCACCGTGGCCTGGATCGGCGCGGTTGTCGTGCGCAATACCACGTCGGTGCCGATGGCGGTACCGCTTTCGGCCGTGGTCGTGGCTCTGACCGTCTCCACCGCCGTCGGCCTGTTCTTCGGCATCTATCCGGCGCGCAAGGCCGCAAAATTGAATCCGATCGAGGCGCTGAGATTTGAAACGTGAACGAATGGTAGTTGGTAATCCGTAGTCGGTAGTCCGGACTACAGGCTACGGACTACCCAACAAACGAAGACGAAATGGCCGACGGTAACCACAAATCGTTGATCGCGCATTTGCATCTGGGGGAGAACGCGCGGATGGCGTTCACCACCCTGCGCGAGCACAAGGCGCGCTCCTTGCTTACCGTGCTCGGCGTCATGATCGGCGTCACCGCGTTGATTGCCGTCGGCTCCATTGTCGTCGGGCTCGACCGGGACGTGCGCAGCTTCCTGGAGGACTACGGCCCCAACACCCTGTTTGTCTTCCGCTGGGACATCGGTTTCCACGTTGGCCGGCGTTCCGCCGAGGAGCGCATGCGCAAACCGCTTACCCTGGAGGACGCGCTCGCCATCAAGGAGGAATGCCCGGCGGTGAAGAACTCTACCGTCGAGGTCTTCCCGCGCTTCGACCGGCGCACCGGCCCGATGAGCGCCCGCTACAAAGGCAACGAGGTCTTTCAGGTCGATCACAACGGCACCCTGCCCACCTGGGCCGAGGTGTACAACGCGCGTGTCATCAAGGGGCGCTTCTTCAACGACGGCGAAGACCTGCACCGCATGGACGTGGCAGTCATCGGCTACGACCTTCAGGAAGGCCTCTTTCAGGCCGAAGACCCGCTGGGCAAGGAAATCACCGTCGAGGGCGTGCAATATAAAGTCATCGGCGTGCTGGAGAAGCGCAAGGGCCAGTTTTTCCGCGATGAAGCGGCCGACAAGACCATCCAGGTTCCGTACCACAGCTACCGCAAGCACCATCCCACCCACGACGAGCACTTCATTGGGGTCGAGGCTTATCCGGGACAAAAAGCGGCTGCCGAAGACGAAGTGCGCGGTCTGCTCCGCCGCCGGCGGAACGTGCCGTTCGACAAACCGGACAATTTCTCCGTCAGCTCGGCCGAGGCGATGGCGGCGCAGTTCCGTCAGATCATGGGCGCCATCGCGCTCGTCACCGTGGTGGTCAGTTCCATCGGGCTGCTCGTAGGCGGCGTTGGCGTGATGAACATCATGCTGATGTCGGTCACCGAGCGCACCCGCGAGATCGGCGTGCGCAAGGCCATCGGCGCCCGCCGCCGCGACATCGTCCGCCAGTTCCTCACCGAGGCCATCACCCTCACCCTCGCCGGCGGCGCCATCGGCGTGCTGCTCGGCATCGGGATCAGCGTCGTCATCAACCTGACCCTGCCCAAACTACCGTCCTCGGTTCCGCTGTGGGCCGTCCTCCTGGGCGTCATCAGTTCCATGAGCGTGGGCCTCTTCTTTGGCCTGTATCCTGCGTGGAAGGCCTCCAAGCTGGATCCCGTGGAGGCCCTGCGCTATGAGTGAACGAAAATCAGATTAGCTGGCGGTGTCAGGAGAGGGGAGTTGAACGCTGGCCGTGTTGGTCCAAGAGCTCCCGGACGGTGGCGAGCAGGACCGCCATGTTGGAGGGCTTGGTGAAAGCGGCGTCGGCGCCGGCGGCGCGCCAATCCTTGGCCAGCAAAGGGAAGGCAGTGAGGATCACGATAACGCTGGCATCGGAGCGCTTACGGGCGGCGCGGGCCACGTCGAAGCCGGCGTTGTCGGATTCCATCCTCATGTCGGTCATCACCACGTCGAAAGTCTGGACGGCGAGGAGGGAGCAGGCTTGGGCGGCGGAGGAGGCGGTGGTGACTGCATATCCCTGGTTTTCGAAGACCACCTTGAGCATGGAGGAAACAGCTTGTTCGTCGTCGACAATGAGGATGTGCGCGTCCATAATCCGGCTTTCTTTGCGACTGCGTTTAAGCGAAGATGAGTTGCACGAATCTCCGGTCAGACTGCAGCGACTCGTCCAAAACGCTACTTGCTAGTCCTGGAGAACTCCATGGCCGCATCTCCTTTTCCTTCGGGCGCAAGCTTGGGACCGCTATCCTGGGGGGATTGATTGTCGGCATCTCAGCGACGGCAGTCGATCTGGCGGTCATTTCCTACAACCGAGAAGTCCCGATCCACCAGCTGATAGGTGATTTTATCGCGACGCTGGTTGCCGTGCTGGTGTGCCGCTGTTCCTTCACCGGCGCGGGGCCGCCATGTTGCGGATTGCGTGAGCTGTGAGTTCCGAGTTGCGCGGAATGGGTCGAGGAACCCGCCCCGTTTAGTTGGCCGGTTTTTGCTGATCGGTTTTGCTTTCGGGCGGAGGGGAAGGCTTCTTCGGCTGCTTATCTTTCTTGGTGCGCTGCTTGGGCTGGTTGCGATGAATGCCGCCCCCGGCCTGATATCCGCGCGCACGTCCTCGCCCGCTCACGCTCACGGCGAAACTCAGCATCAAACAGATTACGAGCAAGCGCACTAGCACGGCATCCCTGGAATTCTAGATTGGGCGAGAGAGCGACCCATATGCTCGTACTTTCCTGTGGAAAAGTAAATAGCAATAGTTGCCAAGCCCCGAAAAACAGATTCCTCGGGACTAAGGACTGCAAAATGACAAGATCAAACAGCTCCTTGCGGCACAGTCTGACAGCCGTGCCTTGCCAGGCGTGGAATCGCTGGTCGCGATGAGGCGCGAGCAAAAGCTGATCCTTGGCGTCTGGCTGGCGGTCACGGTGGCGACGTTGACGGCGTGGGTGCTGACGCGCTCCAACGGGCCGGCGGTAAGCCGTTTTCGCAACTCTCGCCCGGGCATGTGGCGGCGCAACCTGGTGGACCAGAAGCCGCTGGAGACGGCGCGGGCTCTAGCGGCCCAGGCCTGGACCCGGGAAGAACATCCGCCGGCACGGCGCGCGCTGAATGTTGCCGATGACGCGGTGGACCTAGCATTCGCGATCGCGTTGCGCGACGCCACGGCGCATCCCGCTCCCCCGACCGAGGAAACCCGCAAGATCATCGCGCTCTTGAAGGAGGCGGAAACCAGCGTTGCCGCCGACCAGGACACGATTGCGGCGCTGCAGGGGTCGAAGTCGAAGGATGATCCGGAGGTGCAGCAGTTGATTGAACTGGCGCAGGCGCAACTGGCGCTCGACCAGGAGGAGGTGGCCGACGCCAAGCAGGATCTGCTGCGCAAGGGCGGCGATCGGCAAGGCGCGCTGAAGCGGTTGCTGGATGAGCACGTGGCCACGCACAACACCACCTTCACGCTGCCCAACGCGCCTCCGGTGCAGGAGTTGTGGCCGCTGGCGTCGCACGTACGGTACTGGAAGCTGCTGCGCGGCAAACAGCTTCAGTTGACGGCGGCGTCACAGGAAGCGACTGCGGCGGCGGCCGCCCTCACCAAGGCACACGCTGAGTTGGAGTTGCGCATCAAGCGGCAGAAGTCCGCCGAATCGGCGGGACTGAGCGCGGCGGTCACCGCCGTGCGGCGGTTGGGCGAGGACGTGAAGAGCCTGGCCGACTACGACAAGGGCATCCAGAACCAGCAGGAGTTGAGCGAAATTTACCGCGACTGGGCCGGCGTGGTGGCAGTGCAGCAGCGCGCCAGCGTGCACGGGATGATCCAGAATGCGCTCTGGATACTGCTCATCCTGCTGGGCGCGTTTCTTGCGACGGCGGGCCTCAGGCGCCTCAGCGCCTCGCTGACACCGGACCGCAAGCGCCTGCGCAGCCTGCACTTCGTGGCGCGGTTCGCGGTGCAGGCGGTGGCTCTGCTGCTCATCGTGCTGGTCATCGCGGGCGCGCCGGGGCAGATGACGACCGTGATCGGTCTGGCGGGCGCGGGTCTGACGGTGGCGCTGAAGGATTTCATCGTCGCCTTCTTCGGCTGGTTCGTGCTCTTGGGCAAAAACGGAATCCGCGTCGGCGACTGGGTCGAGATCGACGGAATCGGCGGCGAGGTGGCGGAGATCGGCCTGCTTCGCACCGTCCTGCTGGAGACCGGGCAGTGGAGCGACGCCGGACATCCGACCGGCAGGAAAGTGGCGTTCGTCAACAGCTTCGCCATTGAAGGGCACTACTTCAATTTCTCCACCACGGGACAGTGGCTGTGGGACGAAATTGAAGTGCTCGTGCCCAGCGGAGAAGATCCCTACCGGGTGCTGAAGTCGGTGCAGGATCTGGTGGTGGCGGAGACGGAAGCCAACCTCCGCCAGGCGGAGCAGGAATGGCAGCGGGCAGCGCCCAGTCACGCGCTGCAGGCCTTCTCGGCGGCGCCGTCGATCAACGTGAAGCCCACCAACATGGGCGTGAACATCGTGGTGCGCTACATCACGCGGGCGTACGAGCGCTACGAAATGCGCGCCCGCCTGTATCGCGCGATCGTGGAGCTGCTGCACAGTAAGAACGCGCCCGCAAAGGCGCACGCGAGCGAGCGGGAGTGAGTGTCAGGCTCCGGGCTTCAGGCTGCCGGCACCGGCGTAACTGGTAGGGTTGATCTTCACGGCCGGGCGCATCCCGCAAGCTCCTCCAAGCCGAGCTGTTGAAATTCTCCACATAGAGTAGATAGTCCTAAAAGATTTTCTACTCCTTGACCCACCTCCGGGACAAACCGCATATTCACAAACGCTTCGTGAAACTTCTTGCTCGCTCCAGCGGGTAAGCGTTCACGTTTCGTTGAAAGACGGTCCGATTGATCCGGTTCAAGCCTGCCAAATGCATGTGGTCGTCCAACTAACGGCACTCGTAGGAGGGGCAGCATGGGTATGAGGAAGATTAACCAGTTCTGCTTACTAGCGCTCTTGACTTGCGTTGTGACCGCAACCGCGAGCGCCCAGTCTTTTCGCGTTCAATGTCCAACCAGCACCATAACTCACCCGGTGCCGGCCAACAATAATTCGGACCCGGCGTACGTCGGTCCGACTTATACAGGCACGAATGGATATGGGACAACACCCGCTCACGTGAACGGCGCAATTAAGTGCCAACAGATCTCGGGCGGCGACGGCTACGCCACGATGGGCGACGGCACGCAGACGTACATGTTCTCCTTCGGGCCGCTGTCCGGGCTCGCGGACATGGCTGCCGGCAAGCCCGGCACCCAGTTCCCCAGCGTGTTCAATGGCCAGTACCCGGGCGCCACGCCGCTGCGGCCCGGCGATCCTGCCACGACGGATGACCCGTCGGCTCTGGGTGCGCCGTATAACCTCGCACCGTTCACGTTTAACGGCGCCGTAGGGCTGGTTCCCGACGTGCCGTACCTGGTCTCGATTTACGACATTAGCGAGGCCGGGCACACGGTTACGGTGGTTGCGAACGCGCCCCCGGGTTTGAATGTTGGAGACTCGGTAATCATCTCAGGGACCGGAGTGGCCTATGACGGCACCTTCACGGTGACCGCCGTCAACATTCCGAACCTCTTCTTGCCGAGCATCTACGCTTTCACCTACACCAACCCGGTCGCCGGGCTGGCTGATGTGCTCGAGCCACCGGCCGCAAGCGCGGCGAGCACGCCGAGAATCGATGGGCACGTGGATCCCCGCCCCATCATGGACATCGGGGTGATGAACGGGAACATCCCGGCGCCGTTGATGGCGATTAACGAGGATGACGAATTCTTCCTCACCCTGACCAACGTCGGCCAGATCATGCGGCCGGACCTGTTCGAGCAGCACACGGTCCACTTCCACGGCTATCCCAACGCCTCGGCCTTCTACGACGGCGTGCCGGATGCCTCGGTGGCCATCAACATCGGCGGCAGCTTCACGTATTACTACCTGGCGCCGGATGCGGGAACGTATTTCTGGCACTGCCATATCACGCCTCCCGAGCACTTGCAGATGGGCATGGTGGGGCAGATCTATGTGCGGCCGCGGCAGAACCGGGCCACGGGCGACCTCTATGCCTCGCTCCAGCAGCAGGAGCTCGACCTGCGCACGGCGTGCAATTCCGCAACCGACATTCTGTGCAGCAATCCCCTGCCGGCCGTGAACACCCACTTCGCTCAAGGTCAGAACGGCTACACGAAGTATGCCTACAACGACGGCGACGGCTCAACCCGCTACGACGTTGAGTATCCCCTTCAGATTCACGGCTTCGACCCCAATTTCCACTTTGTCGGCATGACCTTCAACCCGGAAGGCTTTGCGGACATGAAGGACAAGTACTTCCTGCTGAACGGGCGCAGCTACCCGGACACGGTCACGGACGGTCCCCTGGCAACGCAAGCGGCGGATGGGGTACCCCATTTCTCCCAGCCACTGCCTTCGATCATCAACATTCCGGCCGGCAAAAGGGCGCTGCTGCGCATTTCCGACCTGGACGTCACGGAATATCAGACGTTGGCCTCGCTGGGGATTCCGATGCAGGTGGTCGGATACAACGCCAAGCTGCTGCGGGATCAAGCGGGAAACAACATGTACTACACAACCAACTCGATCACGCTGGGGGGTGGCGAGTCGCTGGATGTGATTCTGGATGCCACCGGTTATACGGCGGGCAGCGTTTTCTATCTCTACACCCCCAATCTCGACCACCTTTCGAATGATGCGGAAAACTTTGGCGGACTGATGACCGAGGTTCGGATCACCAATTAGGAGAGCGGCAATGAGTGCGACGAATATGAAAACAGCGATCTCGAAGACACGGCTGCTTCTGGCACCGATGGTGGCAGTAGCGTTGTTGCTCACGGCGACGGCGGCATTCGCCGCAGCTCCTGGCATAACCGGTCCCACCTTCAACTTGACGGCGCAGCCGGCTTACCTCAGCCAGCCGGACGGGGCGGCGATTTACTCCTGGGGATACGGCTGCAACGGCGCGCCCAGCGGTTATGCCCCGGCGAGTATTACCACCGGGTTTTGCAACCCGATGCAAGTTCCCGGCCCCACGTTGATCGTCATGCAGGGGCAGCCGGTCTCGGTAACTCTGACGAATGCTCTCCCCGCTGCGGCCGGCAACACATCGATTCTGTTTCCCGGCTTCAACGTGACAGCCGCAGCCGCCGCGTCGCAGCCCGCCACCTGTGCGGCGACAACGGCGGCCACCCGCGCGCCTCAGGGATTGCTGACCACCGAGGCGAGCAATGGCTGCGCCGTCACCTATACGTTTACTGCCTCGACGCCGGGGACGCGCGCCTATTACAGCGGAACCCAAGGCGACCTGCAGGTTGAGATGGGGCTGTACGGCGCCATTATTGTGCTCCCGTCCAGCGTCCCCACGGCCTGCACGAGCCCGGCGATTCGTTCGAACCTGTTTGGGGTGCCCAGTTATACGGGTACTCAGGAGGAAGATTTCCGGCTGGCGGCGGCTGCCTACAACCACCCCAAAGCCTGCTATGACCGGGAGTACCTGTTCCAGTTCTCCGAGATCGATCCCGGCATTCACAGCCAGGCGTCGGCACAGGTCACGGCAAAGGCTGGTTGCACGGCTGGAGCTGCGGGATGCAGCCTCAACGTCGCGACCGAGCCTTACCATCCCGCGTACTTCATGATCAACGGACGCTCCATGCCCGACGACATGGATTCCAACTATGCGTACCAGTATCCGCACCAGCCCTACAACGGCAATCCGCATATGCATCCAGGCGAATTGGTTCTGCTGCGCATCATCGGCCAGGGAAGGTGGCAACATCCGTTCCACGAGCACGGCAACCACGTGCGCATCCTGGCGCGCGACGGCAATTTGATTCTCAGCCAAAGCGACGCTAACAGCTTGGCTGGACCTCTGCTGTTCACCACTACCACCACCCCAGGCTTAGCCATGGATGGGATCTACTACTGGACCGGCAAGGGTTTGAACTGGGATGCGTACGGGCACCGTGTCAGCGATGCCACACCCGACACTACCGCGGTGCAACCTTGCGTTCCGGATCCCAACGGCTACTACACTTCGAACATCAGCGCGATCAACTATTACGAGTGGTGCCAGGACCACGACAAGCCAGTGCAGGTTGCTCCGTTCGGCGATGTTGCGAACGGCGGCCCGGCCACTCTGCCCGATCCGACCATCTTCGCGAACGGTCCCTGGTACGGCGGCAGTCCCTATCTTGGTCCTGACGCAACCACCCGCGCGGTCGGCCCCACCGGCACAACTCCGCCCTCCGGCACGATTGCGAACTCGCCCACCAGCGAGGCCGGCTTTGCGTTTATGTGGCACTCGCACAACGAGCGCGAGATTACCACCAACAACATTTTCCCCGGCGGCATGCTCATGATGATGCTGGTCGATTCCCGGGAATTCGTCATCGACGAGTCGAACTAACTGAGGAGAAGAGCAATGCGATTGAACGATTTCAAAATCAGCCTGAAGACAGCGGTACTCGCGGTAACAATTCTCCTCCTCGGAGTGGGCGTGTCCGCCGCCCAGCAGCAGATTAACCTGAACGCTGGGCCGTCCAGCATAACCCTGCCCGATGGCTCCCTGGTGTCGATGTGGGGCTACAGTTGCGGCTCGGCCGTGGCCAGCAACCCGGCGCCGAGCGCTACCTGCGCCGCGTTGAATCCGGCCGCGACTGGGGCTTGGTCGCCGGTGGTGATTACGGTTCCCACGGGACAATCCCTGCAGATCAACCTCACCAACGGCCTGCCGGTACCCACTTCGATGGTGATTGTGGGTCAGTTGGGCGGTGGTCTGGGAGCAGTCGGCACGAGCTGCATCGACGGTGGCGTGGGCCATGGCGTGACTTGCACGTCGAGTCCGGACCACTCCAACGCCCAGCTGACCACGTGGCCTATCGCCGACCCCACCACGAAGGGTGCGCCGCCGGCGCAGGGGCCGCGCGTGCAGTCGATGGCTACGGAAGTCGCGGGGGGAGGGGGGTCGGCATCGCTGACTTGGACAACTCCTCGCCCGGGCACGTACCTGATTGAGTCAGGCACGCACCCGTCCATCCAGGGTCCCATGGGCCTGTACGGAATGCTGGTGGTCACCCAGGCTCCAGTAGGGACGACTGCTGGCGTGGCTTATGGAAGCGCTGCGACAGCGGTGAGCTACAGCGCGGAAGTACCGCTGCTCATGAGCGAAATCGACCCTGTCCAGAATAATGCTGTCGCCGCCGCAGTCGCCACTCCGGGTTTCAGCGAGACGAAGGTGTGGTCCGGCCAGCCGGGCGGCTGCGGGAACCCGGCCTCAGGCGCCGCTTACCAGACCTGCTACCCGCCGGCGGTGAACTATACGCCGCTGTATTACCTCTTTAATGGCGTCGCGTTCAACAAGACCAACGCCCCGGGCTCGCTGTTTTTGGCTTCGCCGGCCGGCACGGCGCTAAGCCCGGTCAGCGGTAACCTTTTGGTGCGCTTGGTTAATGCCGGCCTGCGCATGCACGTGCCGTCGATCGTCGGCGCGCAGACGGGTGGGGCGTCAGCGGTTCCAGGATTCCAATTGATCGCGGAAGACGGCAACCCGCTGCCGGGCGTTCCCCGTGTGCAGAGCGAAGCGTTTATGGCCGCGGGCAAGACTCAGGATGTGATGGTGAATGTGCCCGCCGCCGGCGGGTCGGCCCTGCCGATATTCGACCGAGAGGGCAGTCTGTCGGCTAACGCCATCGCGCGCGACGCCGGGATGCTGGCTTACATCGGCATCAATGGCTCTGGACTTCCGAGCGTCCCTGCAATCGCCCCCGCGGTTGCCCGCGCGGATACCTATAACTCCGTGATTTCGGGGCAGACGCTTACCGTATCGGATCCAGGCAAGGGTGTGATCCAAAACGACACTAACGTTTACGGTGTGAAGGTCTTCACGGCGCCGAGCAACGGAACGGTGACGCTCAACGCGAACGGCACCTTTACGTACGTTCCCAGCGGGACGGCCACCTCAGACTCGTTCGTGTACGCATCGAATGGAGCTGCCGTGTGCCAGAGTCCATTGAGCAATCCCGGACCGTGCGCCCTCGTAACACTGGGCCTGGCGACGAAAGAGGATGCCACCGGCATCGTGATGGGCAACATCTCGTACACGTCGAACTTGTCCCGAACCCTGAGCATCAAGTCTCCCGGCGTCCTGTTGGCCGATAAAGACAACGCGGGCTTTTCCCTCACGGCTGTCCCGTCGAGTGTCGCAGCGGTATCAGGTCTGACGGTTTCTTTGGACAAGAGTGGCGCGTTCAACGCGTCAATCGCCTCGCCGTGCACCACCACGTTAGGCTGCACCTACACCTTTACCTACAACGCGCAGAACTCGCAGGGGACGGTCAGTTCCTCGACAGCGACCGTCGCGATAACCTTCCAGGCGAAGAACGGTCCCCACGTGACGCTGGTGGACGGCGCGATCGCGACCCATCCTGCGCTCGATCCCCAAGACTACCGCTGGATTATTGAAGAAGATCGCACCTTCTATGTCGATCCCAACTGCACAACCAATCCCCCGCCGGCGGGCTGCCCGACGCTCGCGGGCTCCCAGATCGTGCCAACCCTTGGGACCAACTTCCACACCAGCTACATGCCGATCGTGGCGACGGGCTGCGTGGGGCACCTGGCCTGCGAATCGGGTCAGATGGTCCTAGGCGTTGCGGCGGTGTGCGACGGTGGCAATGGCGCTTGCAGGACCGGTGCCTCACAACAGGACCCTGTCGATCCCACCGAGGTCCATCTGGACCCCACCAAACGCTACTACATCTCGGTTCTGCCGGGCGACGGCGCTGACGCGCTCGCCGGGGACGCGGCCCTCGGCCACGCCCACGGCATGGGCGGCGCTCAGATCGCAGCCGGGCAGACAAATGTCACGGTGATCGTGGAGCCCACTCCACTGCAACCGGCGAAACTCTCAGTGTTTGTCTTCGAGGACGACTTCCCGCTCAATGGTGAGCAGGATGGCGGCGGCGGAATCGACGTGCTGTCGCCGCAAGAGCCGGGTCTGGGGAACTTCCAGATCACCCTGTTTGACGATGCCGGCGGCACTGGTGATGCGACCGGGCAGCCAACCTACGACATGTTCAACATGCCGTTGTCGAACGCCTTGGCGGGAACCTTAGATCCCGTCACCGGAAACGACGCTTGCCCGATTTCGCAGCAAGTGACGCAGAGTACGACTACTGGCGATGGGACTCAAGCGGGCATCACCGGCATGATCGTTACCTGCCCGAAGTACGAATCGGACGGGACTACTCTATCCCCCCTGGCGGGCCAGGCGGTGGTTGCTAACCTGTACCCCGGTAGATATGGTGTGGTGGCGACGCCGGGCGCCGACCGCATCGCGAGAGGGGAAGAATGGCTGCAAACCAATACCCTGGACGGCCAGCACGCTCACGATTCCTTCCTCCGGGTTGGTGAGCCGAGCTACTTCCAGGAGTATGGACCGGCTGGATACCACGTTTCCATCGGCTTCGCCAATCCGGCGATCATCAACGCCCGCAAGGCGGACCTCTGCAACACCCTCGGCACGTGCTCCCATAGCGTGACCGGCAAGGTAGAGGGCGTACGCATGAGCCGGACGCCGGATGAGAGACTCTATACCAGCGGTTCGCGCGATATCTATGGGTTCACCCAATGCTTTGTGAGCCTGGGAGACCCGGAAGGCCAGAACTTCGCGTTCGAAAAGTGCGATGCCGATGGCAACTTCACCTTTACGGGCATTCCCTCTGGCGATTGGAGAGTCGCCATCTTTGACCAGTGGAACGATCAGATCGTGGACGGCATTTCGACGCCCATCCGGGTAGGCACCGGCGACCTGAACATGGGAGAACTCGGGTCTCACCAGTGGCAGGCGGATATCTCCACCCAGACCTTCTTCGACCAGAACGGCGATGGAATTAGACAAGACGCAGAACCCGGACTTTCGCTGGTGTCGACGAACGTTCGCTTCCGCGACGGCAGCTTCTCCAACTTCAACAGTACCGACTTGGCCGGGAACGCTGGATTTAACGAGGTTTTCCCGCTGTTCGCCTGGTACGTTATCGAAACCGATTCGACCCGTTACAAGAGCACAGGGACGCACGTGGTCTATGACGCGGGCGGGCCGGCCGACGGCTCACCGTCTTGCGGGACAGCCGCCAACGGCTTCCCGGCGTGCGGAACCGCGACCGGTTACCAGTTCCTGGCGAACACCAGCGAGCCGACCTCCGTGGCTCTGCCCACCAGCTTGCGGGTGCCGGGCGGGGTGTATTGCTCGGATGCGGATTGCCTCGTGGAAAACCGCGTGAACTTCCCGACCGGGGGCGGTCCGGGCGGCTCTACCGGGCGCATCGATCCGCCTACCGCGAGCAGCTACGGCTGGCAGGGCTTTGCCGGACAGACCTCGTTCCTCGAATTCGGCAAGAAGCCCTTCGCGCCGGCCGAGAACGGCGGCATCCATGGCACTGTCGTGTATGCCTCGACCCGTCCATTTGACGACCCGCAACTTCTCCTGCAGCTCAGTTGGGAGCCGCTGGTTCCACATGTGACGATCAACCTCTACCAGGAGGGTACCGACCCGGCTACTGGCGCCCAAACCCTGAAGCTGGTTGACACCACCCAGACCAGCAGCTTCGACGATTGGGCGCAGGGCTTCCGAACCGATGTTAACGGGAACATTTTGAGGGATGCGAGTGGGAACGCCATCCCCAACATGAACTGCCCGGGCCAGACAACCTCGGATCTCTTCTATTACGGGCTGCTTAACCAGCCGAACTACCTCGACTTCTACAACTCCCTGCACGGAGGGCCCGCCCCGCAGGCGCTGGCGAGCAACGCCCAGTTCAAGTGCTATGACGGCATGCACAACTGGAATCAACTGCAGCCGGCGCCCTACGACGGCATGTACCAGTTCCCCAGCGTCACCCGCGTCGACCCGTCGACCGGAAAACCAGTGGGTACGAACTGCCACATGGCAACGCTCGCGGAACCCTGGGGCTGCACGGCGAATCCGACTCAGGCGACCGTAGCTGCAGGACTAACCGCCGCTACCGATCCGAACTATGATCCCTGGCGCGCCGGCCAACCCATGTTGGCCGCCGGCAAATACGTAGTGGAGGTGGTCGTGCCTCCGGGCTATGAGTTGGTGAAGGAAGAGGACAAGAACATCCTCATCGGCGACACCTACATTGCGCCGGCGACCCAGCAGTTTGGCCCGTTGGGCTCCATTTACATCATGCCCGACCAGGCTACGGTGGCCGCCAACTACAACGGCAACAATTCCATCAATCCGACGTCGGATTTGGGCAGGGCGAGCAATTTGCCGAGCCACGAGGGCGACACCGGAACCGTGGAGACCTTCTGGCCGTGCGTGGGCCAGGCGCGCATCGTTCCCGACTTCATCAGCCTGTTCCCGGGATCGGGAGAGAATTCGCCGTTCGCCGGAGCTACTCGTAATCTGTGCGACCGCAAGGAAGTCACAGTCGACAACCAGATGGCCGCGCTGGCGAAGTTCTACGTCTTCACCTCGACTCACGCCGCCTCCCACTATACCGGGATTATCACCGACGACTTCACTGGGGAATTTGATCCGTTCTCGCCGCAATTTGGGGAGAAATTTGCCCCGGCCAACCTGCCGGTGTCGCTCAAGGATTTCAACGGCAACGAAGTTGCGCGCACCTATTCCGACCATTTCGGCGCCTACAACGGCCTGAATTACTCCTCGTGGGAAGTCAACCCGCCCAACCCGACGGGATATGCGCCCACGATGATGGTCACGTGCATGAACGACGGTGGTCCCATCATGGACACGCGGGCCACGATCAAAAATTCGACGGGAGCGACCGTTCCCAACCCGACCCTTGGCCAGATGATCACGGATCCCCTGTACCAGGCGGGCTACAGCGATTTCTGCTATGAGCTGCCGTTCATGCCGGGACAAACCGGGTATTTTGACACTCCGGTCATCCCCACGTCGGCCTTCGCGGAAGGCTACAACCATCCTGACTGCTCCTACCCGGATGCCACGCCGGCCATCAGCGAAGTGGATGGCGATACTTCCACGACGGTGACAGGTGGCGGAACTGGACCTTGGGTGAGCGCGGCCGGTCACCTCATCACCATCCACGCGTTGGGCGAGCAGCCGGTGAACAACTATGGGTACTCCGGACCCTCGGCCACCACGGCTCCTTACAATCAGAAGACTGTTATGCGCCACTATGGCTTTGGCCTTACGCCAGGCACGGTAGCGCTTGTCGACAAGAATGGCCTTGCCCATCCCCTCGGGAGTCCGGCCTGGGGTGACCTGCAGATCACTGGCACGGTGCCTACCTTGACCACGGCGCAGTCGACTTGCCCCATCCAGCAACAAAGGCAATACGGCGCCCCAGCCACGAACACGGTGTGCGGTCAGTTGGTCATCACGGCCGCCAACGGCAAGCAGTCGATTGACACTGTCACCGTCACCATCGGCGGCAAGCAGCCGACCCACGTCGCCGCCTCGGGCTCGATCCAGAGCGCGATTGACGCGGCCATGCCGGGGGACCTGATCATCGTTGACCCCACCACCAAAGCAACCGCCACTGCCCCTGCGGCTCCATCTGTCCACAGCGAACTGTTGCTGATGTGGAAGCCGGTGCGGCTGCAAGGTGTCGGCGGGGCCAGCAGCATCATCGACGGCAATCCGCATCCTGCGGCCAAGTTGGATGCATGGCGCCGGCAGGTGGTTTGTCTCTTTGGATTGGCGCTCAATGGTAGGCCCATCAGCAATACCAATCCGTACGATGTTCCGGGCGGGTTCACCTGCTCTGGGACAAGCCAGTCGAACGACCCGTTGTCGATGCGGTTTGCCATTGACCGGCTACCGCTGGAGGCCACTGTCGGCTGGGACGCCACGCTGAACGGCAACCTGGCGGAAATGTTGCAAGAGCCAACCCTGATGGGAGCGTATGAAGGCGCGGCCATTACGGTGCTGTCAAAAGGGGTGAAATTCCCCAACGGATCCGATCCGTTTGGTTCCGACGTGTTCCCGGTCGGCACCGCGCTGCTCACTAACGCCCAAAACAACGGCGGCGGCGGCACCGGTTGCGGGGCGAACGGTGTCGGCAGCCACAATCCGTTCCCGAGCAACTTCTTGTGCAACCCGTCGAGCATCGATGGCTTGGGCATCACCAACAGTTCCCAGGGGGGCGGCGGCATCTTCATCCACGCTTGGGGGCACAACCTGCAGATCGCCAACAACCGAATCTACAACAATCAAGGAACGCTGTCGGGCGGCATCACCGTTGGCCAAGGCGAGCATCCTGATGCGTACCTCGGGGGCGCCGGGGTCGCTAACGCGGATCCAGGCTCCTGCCAGACCAGCAACGTCACGAATCTTCAGTTGCCGTACTGCTTTGACCAGAACGTGAACGTGCACCACAACTTGGTCACGCTGAACTCTTCCGAAGGCGACGAGTTGTTCTCCTCGACGCCGGCTGGGGCAGGCGGTGTCAGCTTCTGCACTGGCGCCGACTTCTACAAGTTCAACTACAACTGGGTTTGCGGAAATATGAGCACGGGTGACGGCGGCGGCGTCGCCCACCTTGGGTTCATCTATAACGGTGACATCGAGCACAACTCGATCCTGTTCAACCAGAGTACCAATCCGACCATCCCGACCAACGGCGGCGGTCTGATGATCATGGGCGCACCCGATGTCGATCCTACCTGCGGCGCCACCACCGATCAGGATTGCGTGCCGACCCCTGGCTCGATTGGGCCGGGCGACGGAACCGGTCCTGGCTTGGTGATCAACGCCAACCTGATTATGGGCAACGCCGCGGAAAGCGGCAGCGGCGGCGGCCTCCGCTTCCAGATGGTCAACGGAACGGATGTGATCAACTTCCCCTTGAATCCGACCCGCTGGAACTCGGTCAGCGTCACCAACAACATGATCACCAACAACGTTGCCGGTTGGGACGGAGCTGGAGTGTCGTTGAATGACGCGTTGAATGTGAACTTCGTCAACAACACAATCGCTTCCAACGATACCACCGCTTCGTCGGGAGAGCTGTTCAATACCCTGTTCGCTCCCTTGGCCAGCAGCAACGGCTGTAAGCCCGGCCAAACGCCGCCGTGCACCGTCGATACTTCGACGCCTCAGCCTGCTGGCTTGGTGGTCACCCCGAACAGCTCGGTCCTGAGCTCGTCTCTGCCGGCGACCATCATCTGCCCGGTAGGCCACAGTCTGCTCGCTGGGGATTGCAGGCAGATCTCGTACCCACTTCTGTATAACAACGTGTTCTGGCAGAACCGTGCGTTCAACATCACCGTGGGCGCGCTCGTTAGCGGCTTCCAGCAGAACGTAGTTACGCTGGTGCCCACGTTGAATCAAACCTCCACTGGCCAGTGCGTCAGCGGCGCGAGCTATTGGGACATCGGCGTGCGCGGCGACACGGGACCGGGCAACCATGCCTCGGGGTACACGCTCTCCCCGAACTACTCGGTGCTCACGAACACAGGTGCCCTATCGGAAAACGGCAGCGGCGCGAATAACCTGCTGGGATCCAACCCGAACGTTGTCAGCCAGTACTGCAACGGTTCGCGAACCCCGCCGGAATTTGGGGGTTCGGGCTTCCAAGTGCCTCCCGGCACCTGGGAATCGGGCGCTCCCGTGCCAGTCTTCAGCTTGGCGCCGGCCGCGACCACGGACGAGAGCAACAACTGGATCAACATGAGGTGGGGCCCACTGTCGCTGACCAACCCGGTAAGCGGCGCCGTGCTCGGCAACTACGGGCTGACGGCGAGTTCGCCGGCCATTGATCAGGTTCCGCTGCTCGAAGTGCCGGCCCTGGCTTTGATCGGCGTGACGGTGCCGACCACCGACTTCTACGGCAATCCGAGGCCCGCCGCTCCGGGGACCAGGATTGACATCGGCGCGGTCGAGTACAAACCAGTACCGGGTCTGACTGTGGGAGGCGGACCGTTGGCGTTCGGGAATGTAACGGTCGGTACGACTAGTGCCGCTCAAACCCTGACGTTCACCAACACTGCTGCTGTCGCCGCGAGTGTTAGCTATACCATCTCGGCGCCGTTCTCGCGGGCAGGTTCAAGCACCTGCGGAGCGGTCTCACCGATCAGCGTGCCGGCTGGCGGCAGTTGCAACCTCAATGTGGTGTTCACACCGCCCTCGGCTGCAACGTTTAGTGGAAGCGTGACGGTCACGTCAACCAACGTTCCCGTCACCGGGTCGCCTGTGGGCCTTTCGGGTACCGGCGTTGCGCTTGCGGTTGTCGGCTTCTCGGGGCCGACTCCGGCACTGACGACTACCCCGGCTACTAGGACCGTAAAGACCGGCACGATCACCGTGGGCAATACCGGTACGGCGAACCTTGTATTGACTGCGGCACCCACAGTCGTGAAGACGGCTGGTCCGGCCGCGGGCACCTTCGTGATCGTCGCGCCGAACTCGGGAAGCGGACCGCAGTGCTTGAATGGAACCAGCGTCGCTCCGGGCGGAACCTGCAGGATCGGGGTTCAGTACACACCGCCCGCAACCGGCACCATTGGGACCGGGACCGCGCACATTGTGCTGACTGACACTGGAGCCGCAGCCACGACCCAGAGCAGTGGGAATTTCAACGCTAACTAGGCTGATCCTTGGGGCGACCGAACCCGGTCGCCCCAAGACGCAACCAACGGCAACCCTCAGCCGTAGCTGAGCTTTAAAAGTCTAAGAATAAGAAGTAGTGATGTTCAACCGGCCAAGATCGGGCGCCAAACACTGCTGCTGGCGGGGTTTCTCGCCAGCAGTTTCGTTCTTTACCGACAAGGATGTTGCGGAAGCCCGCAAGACCGAGGAATACCGGCAGGCTTAAGAATTTGCATCCCACGAACTCAACAAAGTATCGAAGGAGCAAGCAATCAAGGCATGCGCGGAACTTCTCGAAACGAAGAAGTAGGGCCAACCGGATCACAGGCAAAACACAACGTTCAAGCGGTCAACTAAGTTTAAGACGACGCTGCTGTTCGCGTCCTGCGTAGCGAGCAACATCTTCGTTTTCTCGCGGGCGGCCCAAAGCCAACCAGCCGGGGCCTCCCGCGGGACCCTCAAACAGGTGGAGTGAATGAATAGGGGATTTCAATCCAAGATGACGTTTACCCGGTTAACCAAACTGCTGGCAGGGGTTATTGCCAGCGCCATTCTGGTCGCACCGGTGGGAGCTCAATCTGCTGCCCCGGCCGCGAAGCCTACGGCCCCAGCCCGCCACCAGCCAAATCGGCTCTCGAAACGAGCCAGCCTCTATTACGGACAAGTCTGGGGAGTTGACTCGCTCAGCGTAAAGACGGCGGAGTCGGGCGAGATCATTCGATTTAGCTACCGTGTATTAGACGTGAACAAAGCCAAGACACTCAACGATAAGAAGGCCGAGCCTGCCTTGATCGACCCCCAGGCTGGCGTCAAGCTGGTGGTCCCGGAGCTGGAGAAGGTCGGGAAATTGCGCCAGAGCAGCACACCCGTGGCGGGCAAGGTTTACTGGATGGCTTTCTCGAACAAAGGCAGGTTGGTGAAACCAGGTCATCGTGTCGACGTAGCAATCGGGAACTTTCGAGCAAGCGGACTGGTAGTCCAATAGGAATCGACTCGCGATCCCCCTCTCCCCCAAGACACTGAGGAGCGAGCTATAGATGGCGCGAACGACGGCTGCATGAGATTACGCGCCGCGTGCTCGCCTATAGCTTGATCCAGTCCAGTGTTTCCGTATTCGTTTGTGAGCCAACGCAACTTTACAAGTGTGAAAGCACTGAGGAGTAATCGATGTTCCGAAAGATTCTAGCAATCTCAAGTTTCGTAGCCCTTGCAATTTCTCTGGCGGCGGCGGCCGACACGCCGAGAGCAAGCGCCAACCTTACCGCGGCTCAGATCGTGGACAAGAACGTCTCGGCGCGAGGTGGGTTGCAGGCGTGGCGGGCGGTCCAGGCGCTGGAAATGACCGGCAAGATGGACGCTGGGGGGAATGAGCGGCGTACGCTTCCCGTGCCGGGCGTAAAGACAGGAGCGAACATGCTTCCGCGGCGGCCCGCCGAGCCGGTCCAACTGCCTTTTGTCATGGACCTGAAACGTGGGCGCAAGATGCGGGTCGAGATTCAATTCAACGGGCAGACGGCGCTCCAGGTATACGACGGCAGCAAAGGCTGGAAATTGCGTCCATTTCTGAATCGCCATGAAGTAGAGGCGTTCACGCCGGAGGAACTTCAATCGGCTGCCGCACAGTCGGATTTGGATGGGCCGCTAATCGATTTCGCGGCTAAGGGCTCCAAAGTAGAGCTCGAAGGCATGGAACAGGTCGATGGCCGCAACGCCTACAACCTCAAAGTAGCCGATAGGCTCGGCCGCGTCCGTCACGTGTGGATCGACGCCGAAAACTTCCTGGAAGTCAAGGTTGAGGGCAGCCCACGTCGCCTCGACGGCAAGTATCATCCCGTCGCCATCTACTACCGCGACTACAAATCGGTAAGTGGGTTGATGATGCCCTACCTACTGGAGACTACCGTCGATGGAGTTAAGGAGAAAGAGAAGATACAGATCGAGAAGATCGTATTGAATCCCAAACTGGACGAGGCACGATTCGCCATGCCGCGTTGAGCTATATGGGCAACGACGTCGCTGAGGAGACGCAAACGACGTCATTGCCTGCCTCGTCCACGCCGAAATAGGGAAAGCTCTTGATTGACGGAAGCAGCCATTGCTCTGCCACCCCCGGGGGCATTCGATGAAAAAGACGATTTACGCGGTTGTCATAGGTCTGCTAATGATCCTGTCCTATGTGGCGGGATGGCGGCACACCGCGCGCCACGCGACGGCGAGCACGACCGCCCGCCGCGTGCTCTATTGGGTGGATCCCATGCATCCGGACTACAAGTCCGATCACCCCGGGATTGCCCCCGACTGCGGCATGAAACTGGAACCGGTGTACGCCGAGCCGGCCACGTCATCCATGGCCGCCGGAGTGCCCCTGCCGGCGGGGACGGTCGGCATCGACACTGACAAGCAGCAGTTGTTCGGTATCCACGTTGCTCCGGTGGAGAGGAGCGGCGCCGCTCCCGTGATCCGCGTAGTGGGCCGTGTGGTACCAGAAGACACGCGAGTGTATAGGATCAATTCCGGTAGTGAGGGATTTGTCCGGGAGACTTACAACGACTCGGTAGGAGTCCTGGTCAAGAAAGACCAAAAGCTGGCGGCCTATTACGGGCCTGAATTCTTGGCGGTGGCTTCCGGGTTCCTTGCCGCGACGGAGCGCGTACCGGGCGCTACGGGCAAGGATGGGTCACGGACTGTTCCATTTCCGGGCTCTTTGGCCAAGCAAGGGGTGAGCAGTCTTCAGGGCTATAGCGATCGCCTGCGCAATCTCGGCATGAGCGATGTGCAGATTAAGCAGATGGCGGATAACCGCCAGCTTCCTGAGAGTATTGATGTCGTGGCGCCAGTGGACGGATTCATTCTCGCCCGGAACATAGCGCCGGGCGAGCATTTCGGTCACGCCACGGAGTTTTACCGCATCGCCGACCTGAGTCGAGTCTGGATTCTGGCCGACATCTTCGGCAGTGAAGCGCAGTACTTCCGTCCCGGCGCCATGGCTCGCGTCACCCTGTCGGATCGGGGGAAGACGTTCATGGCGCGGGTGAGCAACGTGTTGCCGCAGGTGGATCCCTCGACGCGGACATTGAAGCTTCGCCTGGAGGCCGACAATCCCCAATTCGCACTCCGCCCGGATATGTTCGTGGATGTGGAGTTGACGGCGCCGGTGACCGGGGGACTCACGGTTCCCCTGGATGCTCTGATTGACTCAGGACGCGAGCGGCGCGTCTTCGTCGAGCGCAGCAGCGGCGTGTTCGAGCCGCGTGAAGTGCAAACCGGGTGGCGCTTCGGCGACCGGGTACAGATCGTGCATGGCTTGGCGGAAGGCGAGCGCGTGGTGGCTGCGGGAACGTTCCTGGTGGATTCAGAAAGCCGCTTGAAATCCGCCGCTCAGACTCCGAGCAAACAACCGCCGCGGGAGAACAATCCGGCGAAGCCGAAGAGTGAGCGCGGGCTGGCGGCAGGCGGCGGCGAAGTGAAACATCCGGCCCCTTATCTGGCCTCGAATCCGCCGGAGCGCCGGCCATGATCAACCGCATCATCGACTTCTCGGTCGAGCACAAGCTGCTCGTTCTGGCCGGGGTGGCCATCGCTTGCATGGTCGGCTGGTGGTCGATGATGTCGCTGCCGCTGGACGCCACGCCCGACCTGAGCGAAACCCAGGTCATCATCTATTCGCACTGGGATCGAAGCCCCGACATCGTCGAAGACCAAGTCACCTATCCGATCATCACGGCGATGGTGGGAGCGCCCAAGGTGAAGACGGTGCGCGGCGTCTCCGACTTCGGCTACTCCTACGTGTACGTCATCTTCGAGGATGGCACCGATCTGTACTGGGCGCGCTCGCGTACCCTGGAGTATCTTTCGGCCGTGCTGCCCCGGCTGCCGGAAGGCGTGAAGACGGAGCTGGGTCCCGATGCTACCTCTCTGGGCTGGGTGTTTCAGTACGCGCTGGTGGATAGCTCGGGAAAGCATAGCCTGGCCGACCTGCGTTCCTACCAGGACTGGTACCTTCGCTATCACCTGAAGGCCGTGCCGGGCGTGGCCGAAGTGGCGCCCATCGGCGGATTCACGCGGCAGTATCAGGTCAATGTTGACCCCAACCGACTGCAAGCTTACGGCATTCCCATCCGTCGCGTGGTCGAGGCGGTGCGCGGCGGCAACCGCGAGGTCGGCGGGCGCCTGCTGGAGTTCGGCGGCACCGAGTACATGGTCCGGGGCCGCGGCTATGCCCAGTCCATCCAGGACTTCCAGAACATCGTGCTCCAGGCCAGCGACAACGGCACCTCCATCCGCATCAAGGACGTGGGCGAGGTGGTCGAGGGGCCCGACTTGCGGCGCGGCGTGGCCGACCTGGACGGCAAAGGCGAAGTCGTCTCCGGCATCGTGATTATGCGCAGCGGGGAGAACGCGCTTCAGGTCATCGACCGCGTCAAGCACAAGCTGCACGAGATCGAGCCGACGCTGCCCGAGGGCGTCAAGATCGTCCCCATCTACGACCGCTCGCAACTGATCCACCGCGCTATCGGCAACGTCAGGGGAACCATCATCGAGGTGGTCATCACGGTGGCGCTGATCATCCTGGTCTTCCTCTGGCATTTTCCCAGCGCGGCCATTCCCATCGTGACCATGCCGGTGGTGGTGCTGGTGTCGTTCATCCCGTTCCGCCTGCTGGGCATCAGCGCCAACATCATGTCGCTGGCCGGGGTGGCCATTGCCTTCAGCGAACTGGTTGATGCCTCCATTGTGGTGGTCGAGCAGACGCACAAGAAGCTGGAGCTGTGGGAGAAGGAAGGACGCCGGCGCGATTACCGCGAAGTAGTGCTGGCCGCCGTCAAGGAGGTCGCTGCTCCCACCTTTTTCGCTTTGCTGGTCATCGCCATCGCCTTTTTGCCGGTGCTGACCCTGGAAGCGCAAGAAGGGCGGATGTTCAAGCCGCTGGCCTATACCAAGACTCTGGCCATGCTGGTTGCTGCAGTGATGGCGATCACGCTGGACCCAGCCTTGCGCCTGCTGCTTACCCACGTCGAGCCCTTCGCCTTCCGCCCGCGCTGGCTCTCCCGGGTGGTGAATGCGCTGCTGATCGGCAAGATCCGTTCTGAGCACGAGCACCCCATCAGCCGCAGGCTGATGCGTCTGTACGAGCCTGTGGTGCGCTGGACCCTGCGCTGGAAGTGGGCGGTCGTCGGCACGGCGGTGGTGATTGTCGCCCTTTCCGTGCCGCTGTTCCTGCACCTGGGATCGGAGTTCATGCCGCCGCTGGACGAAGGCGCCATTCTTTATATGCCGTCCACCATGCCGGGGATCTCGATCGCGCAGGCGCAGGGACTGCTGGAGACCACCGACCGTATCCTGACGCGGTTTCCGGAAGTGGAGCGGGTGCTGGGCAAGGCGGGTCGCGCCGAGACCGCCACCGATCCGGCGCCGCTGTCGATGCTGGAAACGGTCATTATCCTGAAGCCGCGCTCTGAGTGGCGCCACGTCCCGACCTGGTACTCATCGTGGGCGCCGGAGGCGTTCCAGCGCGTCTTCCGCCACGTTACTCCCGATACGATCTCATCGGAAGAACTCATCCGCCAGATGGATGAGGCGCTGAAAGCGCCGGGGCTGAGCAATGCCTGGACCATGCCCATCAAGGGGCGCATGGAGATGCTGAGCACCGGCATGCGCACGCCGGTCGGATTGAAGGTTTCGGGCGCCGACTTGAACACCATTGAGCAGATCGGAAGCCGCATCGAAGCCCTGCTGCCCAAGGTGAAGGGCACGCGTGGAGTATTCGCCGAGCGCACCGGGACCGGCTACTTCCTGAACTTCCGCTGGAAGCGCGAGCAACTGGCGCGCTACGGAGTCAGTGTCGAGGACGCCCAGGTGGCGGTGGAGAACGCGATTGGCGGCGAGGACGTGACCAC